>CALQLF020000014.1 GCA_943331345.2 Candidatus Planktophila lacus
CGAATTCAGGCACGTGCGTTCGCAACCACTGCAGCAAAGGCGCAGTGTCCAGTTCAAAGCCGGCGCGCACCGGAGTAGTGCTGTGTTCAATGGTCATGCCATAGCCTCACGAATCATGCCTTGTGGGAGGCAGCTTGCTGCCGACTATTTCTGTAGGAGGCAGCTTGCTGCCGACTCCAAGAGTCGCGAGCAAGCTCGCTCCCACACATGCTCGCTCCTACAAGGAACTCACGGAATGCCCACCATCCACGCTTAACACCGCGCCCGTCATGAAACGCGAGGCATCACTGGCCAGCAGCAGCATGGCACCGTCAAGGTCTGCCGGCTCTCCCAAGCGCCGTTGTGGCACGCGCTTCACCAGCGCTTCACCGGCTGGGGTACGGAAGTAATCGCGATTCAAATCCGACAGAAAATAGCCGGGCGCGATGGCGTTCACCCGAATACCGTGGCGCGCCCATTCCAGCGCCAGCTCGCGCGTCAACTGAATAAGCCCGGCCTTGCTGGCCGCATAGGGCGCTACGGTGGCCGCCTGCCGCAGGCCCAGCACCGAGGCGATGTTGACGATGGAGCCAGGCTTACTCGCAGCAATCAGTCGCCGCGCGGCTTCCTGTGCCACCAGAAAGGCACCCTTCAGGTTGGTGTCAACTACGCGGTCCCAATCCGCTTCGGTTTGCTCCAGCGCTAACGCGGCATGGGTAGTGCCTGCGTTATTGACGACGATATCCGGGACACCAAACTCGGCTGGAATGGCCGCAAACGCAGCGGCAACACTACTGGTGGAAGTGACATCCAGCGCCACGGTGGTCACGGCGGCACCACTGGCCTCAAGCTCCACTGCCAACGACGCGAGCAAGTCGGTACGACGCGCTGCCAGCACCACACGGGCCCCGGCGTCCGCCAGAGTCCGTGCGAAGTGCGCCCCGAACGTGCCAGAAGCGCCGGTGACCAGCGCACAGTGGCCGGAAAGATCGGCGCGCAGTTCACGCGGCGTGGGCATGCTCATGCCGTCACGGAATGGTGTCGAAGCTCGGCACGAGCGTAGGCGTGGGCGTGCTGGCACTGATGGACGAGTTGCCCAACTGTTTGGCGGCATTGTTGCCCCAACTGTAAAGCTGGCCATCCGCGCGCAACGCGACCGAATGAGCATTACCGCCGGCGGCCACAGCCGTCACAGTGCTGGCAACCGTGGCAACGGTATAAACCGTGCGCGCCGTGGTGGTGCCATCGCCTACTTCGCCGGAGGCGTTGGCGCCGGTGCCTTGCACGGTGCCATCCGACATGGCCAGCAGGGAGTGCACGTCGGAAGCCGAAGCGCCCACCACGTCGAGCATCAAGCCCGCCGGCGTAGAGATATCCGCGGTGGTGGCTGTGCCCCGGCCCAACTGCCCAGCGCTGTTCTCGCCCCAGGCATAGACCAGGCGGCGCGAGGTGAACGCAAACGAAACATCGGCGCCCGCGGCAATGGCCGCAATACCGCGCAGACCGGTATCGACAGGCAAGCGCCGCACCACGAGCGTGCCGTCACCGACCTGCCCGGCTGTGTTGGTACCCCAAGCCCAGACGCTGCCATCGTTACGCAGCGCCAGCGAATGCGCATTGCCAGCGGCCACACGCACAACACCATTGATGCTGGCGACATTGGTGGGCGACGGCGACTGAGCGCGATTGGCAACACCCAGTTGCCCGCCATCATCCAGGCCCCACGCACAAACGGAGCCATCGTCGAGCACGGCTAGCGAATGGTCTCGGCCAGCGGCAATGGCAATGGCCGGACGCGGCAGCGTCACCTTGGTGGGAGTGGCACGCGCAGCGGTGTCGCCAAGGCCCAACTGCCCATTGGTGTTGCGCCCCCAGGCGTAGACATCGCCGTTCGCCAAGCGAACCAGCGCATGGTGTCCACCTACGGCGAGTTCAGCGGCCACCGCACCAGCGGGCAGGGTGATCTTGGTGGGCGTATCCGTAGTAGCAGTACCGGTGGTGCCATCACCACGCTGACCTTCGCCGTTGTAGCCCCAGGACCAGACGGTACCGTCACTCTTGCGCGCCACCGTGAATGAATCTGCAGCAACCCCCGAGCGAGACGTGTCTGCTTGCGCCACGGCGACAGGGATACCACTGATCGCGCGCGTCGCGACGGTCAGTGTTGCGGCAGTGCTGGTGGCGGTGCCGAGCGTGTTGGTAACGGCAACACTGAAGGTAGCGCCATTGTCCGCCACAAGGGCGGCTGACTGGCTGTAGCGCCGTGAAGTAGCACCGGCGATGTTCACGCCATTGCGCTTCCACTGGTAAGCCAAATTGCCGCCAGTGGCGTAGACGCCAAACAGGACGGCATCGCCTTCAGCAGCTACCTGCGAGACGGGTTGCACTGTCACGGCCGGCACGCTGGCCACCGTGAGCAGCACCGGCGTGCTGATGACGATGCCGGCCCCGTTGGAGACAGCCACCGAGTAATAAGCACCGTCGTCCGCCGCGACCGTGGCAGCGGTGGTGTACGTGGCGCTGGTGGCGCCACTGATGACCACATCGTCCTTCAACCATTGGTAGTTCAGCGAGTTGCCCGTAGCAGTAACGCTGAAAGCCGCCGTGGCACCCACGTTCACCGACACCGCTACCGGCTGCGTGGTGATGGCGGGCGGGCCCTGCACCGTAAGCGTCGCTTCGGTGCTGGTGGCACTTCCCGAACCATTGGTGATGGTGATCGAGAACTTGGCGCCGCTATCCGCTGGCGTCAGTGCCGGGGTGGTGTACGAAGGCTCGGTGGCGCCGGTGATGGCAACGCCATTGCGCTTCCACTGGAACGCCAAAGGCGCAGCGCCTTCGGCGCCGATGGAGAAGGTAGCCTTCTGCGTCTCGAACGCCGTAACGTCCTGGGGCTGCTGGGTGATTTTCGGGGCCCCGAAGGAGCCACCCATGCAGCCAGCCAGCAAGGTGGCAGCAACCACGACACCCGCACCAAACACGCGGGCGGAACGGGCACAGAGCCGGGCGAGAGCCCTGGCGTTGGGAGAGAGGGTCATCGGCTTCCTTTCTGGCGACAGGGGCCCGGCGACGACAGGCGCCCCGGAGCCACACGAGCAGTCTCCGGGAAGTCCCGGAGCACCGTGAGGATAGCAAATCGACACCGGGGCCGGCTTCCAGTTCCCGGCAGAGGGTGCGCCAGAGGGGCCGGCCGAAGGTTCCAGGCCGCGGTCTCGGGCGGCAATCTCAGGCCGTGGCGGCCCACCCCTGCCAGACTTCCTGCAGCAGGCCCACGCCGAGCCAGCCGAGCAGCAGGCCACAAGCCAGGTACATGGTCACACGCCAGCCCGTGCCGGCCCGGCGGCGGAAAGCATCCACGAACCAAGCTGCAATGAAGGCCGACGCGACGCTGCTGGCCATGAAGCCGGCAAAGAAAACGACGTAATCGGTAACTGTGGGAGTGGTAACGCCCAGCACCCCGAGGGCCGCGCCCATGGCACTCCAGTAGGCGAGGTTCTGCGGGTTGGTCACGGATAGCACTACGCCCGCCCCCAGCGCGCCGCGCGTGGCCGCACGCGGATCCGCCACCGGCGGGGGCTGCTCCCGCCGCGCCTCACGCGCGTCCTGCAGGGACAACCAGGCCAGCCAGCACAGGTACACGCCACTGGCCAAAGTAACCGGCAGACGAATGGCCGGCGCTTGCAGCAACAGGCCTACGCCCGCGAGGCCGAGAATGGCCCAAGAGGCATCCCCTACCAACGAACCGAACTGCACCGCGAGCGCGGAGTGGTAGCCCTCATGCAGGCCACGCCGCAAGGTTTCGGCAAATACGGCGCCGGGGGTGAGGTTGAACACCAACCCGAGCCCGAAAGCGCCCGCAAACAGCCACAGCCACGGCGTTACACTAACCACCATTCTTCCCCCGAGTTTCCCCGCCCCATGTTATCCCTGCTCCGCCCCCGCATTCTCGCTTCTTTAGTCGCCGCTATCGCCGCCTTGGCATCGCTGTGGTTGCTACCAACCACCGCAGTGGCTGATACCGGCGCACTCATTCCCCCGCCCCCGGCCATCGCCGCCAAGGGCTATATCGTCATGGACCCGAATAGCGGCGTGGTGGTAGCGGCGGTGAACGACACGCAACGCCTGGAACCGGCGAGCCTTACCAAGCTGATGACCGCCTATGTGGTGTTCGATGCGCTGCGCGCCAACAAACTGAAGCTGGACCAGACGCTCACTATCTCCCCGGCCGCCTGGAAGCAGGAAGGTTCGCGCACCTTTCTGGAACCCGGCATGCAGGTGCGCGCCGAGGACCTCATCAAGGGCATGGTCATTCAGAGCGGTAACGACGCCGCGGTAGCGCTAGCGGAAGCAGTAGCCGGCAATGAGCAGAGCTTCGCGCAACTCATGAACCTTCACGCGCAGCGCCTAGGCATGAACGCCTCGCACTGGGAAAACGCCACCGGCCTGCCTAGCGCAGACCACTACACCACCGCGCGCGACCTCGCCACGCTGGCCGCCGCCGTCATCCGCGAATTCCCGCAGCACTACCGCTATTACTCGATGCGCGAGTTCACTTTCAATGGCATCACGCAGCCGAACCGCAATGGCCTGCTGGGCCGCGATGCGAGTGTCGATGGCATCAAGACCGGCCACACCGATAGCGCCGGCTACTGTCTGATGTCCTCGGCACAGCGCCAAGGCATGCGCTTGGTCACGGTGGTGCTCGGCACGGAAAGCCCGCGTGCCCGCGAAGATGCGAGCGAGGCATTGCTGAATTGGGGCTTCTCATTCTTCGAGTCGCGCCGCTTGTACAGCGCTGGCAAGGCGGTGCGTACCGCCGAAGTCTTCAAGTCCGGTGAGCAAGCCGGCTTCGGTGTACGCCGGGACTTGTGGGTGACCGTACCCCGCGGCGACTTCGCCCGCGTGAAGGTGACCGTGGCCCTGCAGCCGCGCTTGATCGCACCACTGGCCGTCACGCAAGCCGTCGGCCGCATTACTGCCACGCTAGATAACCAGACCGTTGGACAGGCCACGCTGCATGCGGTGCACGCCGTACCGGCTGGCAATTTCCTGCGCCGCGGTTGGGACAGCGTCCGCCTGCTCTGGAACTAACCGATGGCTCTCACCGCACCGCATGCCACTTGCTGGTTGGACGGCACATTCCAGCCCTTGGCGAACGCGCGCATCTCACCACTGGACCGCGGGTTCCTGTTCGGCGATGCGGTGTATGAGGTATTGCCGTGCTATGCCGGGCGCCCCTTCCTGTTCCATCCGCACATGGCGCGGCTCGAACGTAGCCTGCGCGAGATAGGGTTAGCGGCGCCCCTCGACCGTGCGCAATGGGCGCAAGTGCTGCGCGGACTGGTGGACCACAACCAGGTAGGCGACGCGACGCTCTACCTGCAGGTATCGCGTGGGGCCGAATGGGGACGCAACCATGCCCCACCGGAAACGCCGAAACCCACCGTGTTCGCTTACGCCACGCCCCTGCCATCGCTCGACCCGAAGGCGCTTAGCGAAGGTGTCGCTGTAGCCACTTTCCCCGACGAACGCTGGGGTCGTTGCGACATCAAGAGCACGGCCCTGCTGGCCAACGTGCTCGCCAAAGGCCGCGCGCAAGCCGCCGGTGCTTTCGAAGCAGTGCTGGTCGCCGATGGCTGGCTGCGTGAAGGCAGCAGCACGACCGTCATGCTCGTCCGGCAAGGACGTCTCATTGCACCGCCCGACAGCCCGCAGGTCCTGCCGGGCACCACGCGCGATTTCCTCTTCATGCTGGCCAAGGCTGCCGGCATTGCCGTGGAGCGCCGCGAAATCCGCGCCACGGAACTGCACGAAGCCGACGAAGTGCTGTTGGGCTTCGCCACGCGTGGCGCCCTACCTGTGACGCAGGTGGATGGCCGTCTTGTCGGCAGCGACTTGGCTGCCGGGCGACCCGGCCCGGTATGGCAACGCTTGCATTCGGCCTTCCATGCCCGCATCAAAGACTGGGCCTCTACCCCGTTCGATGCGCCATTCGATGCCCCACTCTAGGCTCGGCCAGTCCGCCAGCAGGAAACCTGACCCATGAAGCTCGTCCCCCTCCCCACCGTCGACACCACGCTATTGCAGTTTCCCTGCGAAGTGGATGTGAAGGTGATGGGTCTGGCTGACGAGGTCTTCCCGGTGGTCACCAAAGCCGCGGTGGAAAAACACGTGGGCGAATTGCCGGAGCACAAGATTCGCGTGCGCCCCAGCAGCACGGGCAAATATCTGGCAATCACTTACGTGGTGGATGTCGTCAGCCACGATCAATTACACGCTGTGTACACCGAACTGCACGCCACTGGCGTGGTGCTGTTCAAGTTGTAGCAGCGAAGTCGCCGTCGACCAGCGCGGCACATTGGCCCGGCAGGCGCAGCTCGCGCCATAAGTGCGGCAACAATCCCAACGCCACTTCGCGAACGCTTGGTGTTGGCGTCAACAACGCTGCCAACTCCGTCACCGCGAGACCGGCGTAACCGCAAGGGTTGATGCGCGCGTAAGGTGCAAGGTCCATTTGGACGTTCAACGCCAACCCGTGGTAACTGCAGCCACGGCGAATACGCAGGCCCAACGCAGCCAGTTTGGCACCGCCGACATACACACCCGGCGCGTCACGCCGCGCTACTGCCTCGATGCCGAAGCCCGCGACGTAAACAATGATGGCCTGCTCGATGGCAGTCACCAAATCGCGCACACCGAGACCGAGCCGACGCAAATCCAGCAGCGGATAAACCACGAGTTGCCCCGGCCCGTGGTACGTCACTTGGCCGCCGCGATCGATGCCAACGACGGGAATGTCGCCGGCCGCAAGCACGTGTTCGGCCTTGCCGGCCATGCCTTGCGTGAAGGTAGGCGGGTGCTCGAGGCACCAGAGTTGGTCAGCCGTTTCCGGCGTGCGCGTTTCGGTGAAGGCCTGCATGCGTCGCCAGGCAGGCTCATAAGGCACCCGCCCCCACCACACCGCGGCGGGCTGGACTTCAAGCATTGCCGGCAGGCAGTCCGCAGTTGTTCTGCTCCAGCACGCGGTCGGCGCGGTAACTGGAACGCACTAATGGCCCAGCAACGACTTCGCGAAAACCAAGCGCGAGGCCTTGTTCACGGTAAGCAGCGAATTCCGCTGGCGATACGTAGCGGCGCACTTCGAGATGGTTCACGGTGGGGCGCAGGTACTGGCCTAGCGTGAGGATATCCACGCCCGCAGCGCGACAGTCCTGCATGGCTTCCAGCACTTCTGCATCGGTTTCGCCAAGGCCCAGCATGAGACTGGTCTTGGTGAGCACCGTGGCACGATGCTGCTTGGCATGCGCCAGCACCGCGAGCGTGCGCTCATAGCCGGCACGTGGGTCCCGCACGGGGTGCGTCAAGCGGCGCACCGTTTCCACGTTCTGCGCGAACACTTCAAGACCGGAATCCACGACCACTTCCACATCCGCCATCACGCCCTGAAAATCGGGCGTTAGGGCTTCTACGGCCGTGCCGGGGCGCAAGCGCTTGATGGCGCGTACCGTATCCGCGAAGTGCCGTGCCCCACCGTCGGGCAGGTCATCGCGGTTCACGGACGTGAGCACCACGTATTTCAGGTCCATCAGTTCTACCGTGCGCGCCGTGTTCTCTGGCTCTTCCGCATCCAGCCATCCGCGCGGGTTGCCGGTGTCGACACTGCAGAAACGGCAAGCGCGCGTACACACCGCCCCCATCAACATGATGGTGGCCGTGCCGTGGTTCCAGCATTCGCCGATGTTCGGGCACTTCGCTTCTTCGCAGACGGTAGCGAGGCGGTGTTCACGCACGGTGGCACGGACTTCGTCGAAGCGTTCACCCGCCGGCAGCTTCGCCCGCAGCCAAGTGGGCTTCAGGCCCACCGGCGACGGCACAGCTTCGCCCTGTACCTTGATGCCATCGCGAATGGCCGTGAACCCTTGGGGCGTCTGATATTTCTCGCCACTGCGTATGCCGGTAGTGGCTATCGGTATTCCCTTGAATTCGGCCATGGGGGTTAGTGCAACGCTCGGTTGGCAAGACAAGGAGCCATTCTAACGCCCCAGTTCAGCGTCTAGGGCCGCGAGACGCTCCGGCGTCCCGACATCCGTCCAGCGGCCCGCCCAGTGGCTGCCGGCCATTTGTCCGGCAGCAATGCAGGCGTCGAGCAAGGGCTTCAGGGGCCGTTTGCCCGCGGGCAAGCCGGCGAAGAATGCGGGGTGGTAGGTAGCGAGGCCGGAAAAAGTGAAGGTCTGCCCGCCTGCATCACGCGGCAGCACGGCTCGACGCGTGGTCGACGCTGCTGCCGTACCAAGGCCCAGCCCGGCAGGCGCGCCCAGAGTGAAATCGCCGCGCGGATGCTGCGCCGGGTTATTCACCAACACCAGATACGCCAAGTCGCCTGCTACGGGTGCTGCCGGCGGCAAAGGCGCATCAGTCCAGACATCGCCGTTTACCACCGCGAAAGGCTGCGTCGACCCGGCGGAGGGCGCCAGCCAAGGTAGCGCCGCAATAATGCCGCCCGCAGTCTCAAGGGGTTCCGGTCCTTCGTCGCTATAGCAAAGCGCCAACCCGAAGCGCTCACCCGTGCCCAATTGCTGTGGCAACTGCTCACCCAGCCAACTGGTGTTGATGACTACATCCGTGATGCCCGCCGCTGCCAACTTCAGCAAGTGCCATTCAATGAGCGGGCGGCCGCCCACCGGCAACAGCGGCTTTGGCGTATGCGCGGTAAGCGGCCGCATACGTTCACCCTTGCCGGCGGCCAGCACCATGGCACGACGAATGGTCACGCGCGGGCCGCCGCCAAGGCCCGCGCCTGGGCGCTTTCGAAAGCCGGCAACACGCGTTCTACGAACAAGGGCTGCAAGGGTTGCAGTTCCGGATAGCGCGGCAACACTTCCAACACGTAATCCAGCACGCGGTGCAAGTCGTGGAGGTAAGTCGACTTGCCATCGCGCCACCACAAGCGCGCAAAAATACCGAGCACCTTCAGGTGACGCTGCACGCCCATGAGGTCGAAGTGGCGCAGGAAAGTAGCGCCATCCACAGTGGCTGGCAACACCAGCGCATCTATCGCGGCAGCGCGATAGAACTCCACCCAAGTCACCACTTGCTCGCGCGGCCAACGCAAATAGCAGTCCTTGTAGAGCGACACCAAGTCGTAGGTGATGGCGCCGCGCACGGCATCTTGAAAGTCGAGGATGCCGGGGTTGCCTGGTTCGCACACCATGAGGTTGCGCGAATGGTAGTCGCGATGCACAAACACTTGGGTTTGCTCGAGCGCCGCGGTAGCAAGACGAGCGAACACCAATTCCAGCGCCTCGCGCTCCACAGCGGTGAGGGCAAGGTGCAGGTGCCGCTCGAGGAACCACTCCGGGAACAACTGCATTTCCCGGTCGAGGGCGGCCAGCGAATAGGCCGGCACCCGCAGCGAGGCTTCCTGACCCCGGCACTGCAACTGCAGCAAGGCCACCGCCGCATCGCGGTACAACCGGTCGCGAGTACTCTCATCGGCGCCGGTGAGCACCTGCTGAAACTGGGTGGTGCCGAGGTCGGTCAGCAGCAGAAACCCGTCTTCGGGGTGTTCCGCGATGACCTTTGGCACGTTCACGCCCGTGGCGGCCATCAACGCCGCCACCTTCACGAAGGGCCGGGTATCCTCGCGGGCAGGCGGCGCGTCCATGGCCACGTAAGTGTAGCCACCGTGCCAAACACGGAAATAACGCCTAAAACTGGCGTCGGCAGAGGCCGGGGCGCAGTCGGCGCCGGTCATGCCAAGGGTGGACTCCAGCCATTGGCGGAGGCGGGCCAGCCGCTCGTCGGCGGCAGGTGGGGAAACGGCATCGGGTGGCAGCATCCGGTGATTATAATGGCGGATAGTCAGGAAGCCCCCTTTTGCCAATCGAGCCCCCCCGCCCCGCCCGCCAGAACCGCCGCCTACCCATGGTGGCCGGGTTGTTTGTGGTCGCCGGTGGCCATGGCGGCGCGGCCTTCGCGGCGGACGCTACCTCTGCGGTAGTTGGCGCGGTTAGCGCTGCGGCGGCGCAGCTGCCCGTGGAAGTCACGAGCGAAGGCGCCGAGGTGAGCAAGCTGGGCGACGCGCTGCTGAAAGGCAAGGTCCACCTGAAGCAAGGCACGCGCACGCTTACCGCCGAAAACGCGCAGTACTTGGCTAAATCCGGCGACTTCAGCGTTTCCGGCAATGTGGAATACACCGACACCAACCTCAAGGTGTCTGGCCAAACTGCCGTGTGGGACCCCACCACCGGGGCCAGCTTCGGCAATGCGAAGTTCGAATTGCCCGCCCGCCCCGCGCGCGGCGATGCCACGACCATCGCGGTCTCGAACGCCGGCAACCTGAACCTGCGCCAAGTGCGCTTCACGGGCTGCCCGGTAGGCAACGACAGCTGGGTGCTGAAGGCCGGCGAGATCACCATCGACCAAGCCGCCCAACAGGGCACCGGGCGGAACGTACGGCTGGACTTCCAAGGCGTGCCCATTCTGTACACGCCGTTCATCAGTTTCCCGGTGAGCGATGCGCGCAAGAGCGGGCTGCTGTTCCCGGAGTTCGGCAACTCGAACAAAAGTGGCTTGGAACTTGCCGCGCCCTACTACTTCAATCTGGCGCCGAACTACGATGCCACCGTCACGCCGCGCATCTTCACCCGGCGTGGCGCGCAGCTCGGCACGGAACTGCGCTACCTCGGGCAGCACTTCCATAGTGGCTTCGAAGGCGCATGGATACCCCACGACTCCCTCGCCGGGCGCGACCGCAGCTATGCCCATCTGACGCACCTGCAGGACCTCACGCCGCGCCTGCGCCTCGACATCGACGCTGCCAACGCCAGCGACGTGCGCTATTTCGAAGACTTCGGCCTCGGCACCGAAGGCACCAGCATCAGCTACGTGGAACGCAGCGTGCGCCTCACCTATCTGGACCGGCACTGGAAGGCCATCGGCCTCGTGCAAGATTTCCAAACCATCGACCGCACGGTTCCCGAAGCGCTGCGTCCCTATTCGCGGGTACCGCAGTTGACGGTACAGGGGCGTTGGCGCACGCCACTGCTGGACTACCAGTTACGTGGTGAGTTCGTGAACTTCGCGCGCCGCAACGGGGTGGAAGGCAGCCGCCTCGATCTAGAGCCCACGCTCGAACTGCCGCTGCGTTCGGCGGGTCGTTTCCTCATACCCTCCATCGGCCTGCGCGCCACACAGTATTCCTTGAAGGGTGTAGCGAGCGGCGCGGACCGCTCGCCGTCGCGCGTGGCACCGGCCTTCACGCTCGATAGCGGCTTGGTCTTCGAACGTGAACTTAGCAATGGCCGCGTGCAAACGCTCGAGCCGCGCGCGCTCTACACCTACGTGCCCTACCGCAACCAAGATGCCATCCCGCTGTTTGACACCGGCCTGCCGGACCTGCGGCTGGAGCGTCTGTTCGACCCGCAGCGCTACGTCGGCGGCGACCGTCTGGCCGACGCCAACCAGGTCGCCCTAGGCGTCACCTCACGCTTGCTCGACAGCGATACCGGGCGGCAACTGCTGCAGGCCACGTTGGGCCAAGTGCGTTACTTCGCTGCCCCACGTATCGGTCTGCCCGGCGAACCACCGCCGCGTGCCAGTGCCTCCGACCTCATCGGCGAACTGTCCGTAGCCGCCTTCGGCAAATGGAGCGTGGATGTCGGCGTCCAGTGGGACCCGGCCGCCGGCAAGACCGTGCGCCGCGAACTGGCGCTGCAATACCGCGCCGATGGCGGGCGCATCGCCAACCTGGCCTACCGCTATCGCGAAGGCCGGTTGGAACAACTAGACTTCTCCACCGCTTGGCCGGTCAGCCCCAGTTGGAACGTGTTCGCGCGGCAGGTCTATTCCTTGCGCGACCGCACCGCTATCGAAAGTTTCGCCGGCCTCGAGTTCAAGGACTGCTGCTGGAAGCTGCGTGTCGTCGCACGCCGCTATGTCAGTTCCCGCACCGGTGAACGCGACACTGCCATCGGCCTGCAACTTGAACTGAACGGTCTTTCCAGTGTCGGAGTGCCCACGGGGGCCTTCCTCGAACGCTCCATCCGCGGCTACAAAGCCACGGACCCACGCCCCTGAACGATTCAACACGGACATCCAATATGACTAAGTCCTTGCGCCCACTGCTCGTCCTGCTCGCCCTGCTGCCTGTTGGCGAGGCTTTGGCACAGTCGCGTGACCTGGGTGGGCGTGGCGAGCTGCTCGACCGCATCGCCGCCGTCGTCAACGACGGAATCGTTCTGCAAAGCCAAGTGGAAGAGCAGATGGCCACCATCTCCCGCCGCCTGCGCGACCAAGGCCAGCAGGTCCCGCCGACCTCCGTGCTCCGGCAGCAAGTGTTGGAACGCCTGGTAATGCAAGAGGTCCAGGTGCAGCGCGCCGGTCGCCTTGGCATCGAAGTCTCCGACGAAATGCTGAACAACGCGCTCCGCAACGTGGCACAGCAGAACAAGATCGACTTCGACAAGCTGCCCGAAGCCTTGGCAGCGGAAGGCATCGACTACCCCACTTACCGCGCGCAAGTGCGCCGCGAGATGATGCTGCAGTTCCTGCGTCAGCGTGACGTGATGGGCCGCATCTATATCAGCCCGCGCGAGATTGAGCAGTTCATGGCAAAGCAAGCTGGTGGCGCCGCCGGCAATACCGAATACGAAGTCGCGCATATTCTCGTAGCGCTTCCGGAAGCTGCCACGCCGCAACAGTTGGCAGCCGCTGAACAGAAGGCCGGCGAACTCTACGAGCGCGCCGTGAAGGGTGAAGACTTCGGCCAACTGGCGCTGCAGTACTCGCAGGCGCAGTCGGCGCTGGAGCGTGGCAGCCTCGGCTGGCGTAAGGGCAGCGAACTGCCGCAGTTCATGGCAGATGCCGTGGCGGGCATGAAGGCCGGCGAAATCGCCCAGCCCGTGCGCACGCCTTCGGGCTTCCACATCATTCGCCTCGGCGACAGCCGCGGTGGCGATAAGCCCGTGATGGTGGAACAAACCCACGCGCGCCATATCCTCATTCGCACCAACGAATTGCAGGACGACGCCACCGTGCGCGGCAAGCTGGCGGACATCCGCGGCAAGATCCTCGGCGGCGACGATTTTTCCGCCATCGCTTCCGCGGTCTCTGAAGACCCGGGCTCGGCAAAGGACGGCGGTGACCTCGGCTGGTCCAACCCCGGCATGTTCGTGCCGGAGTTCGAAACCGAAATGGCGAAGCTGAAGGACAACGAAATCAGCCCGCCGTTCCAGAGCCCCTATGGCTGGCACATCATTCAGGTGCTTAGTCGTCGCACGCAGGACACCAGCACCGAAGAGCGTCGCCGTGAGGCCATCGAGCAACTCCGTGCCGGCAAGGCCGACGAAGAAGTGGAACTGTGGCTGCGTCGCCTGCGCGACGAAGCCTATGTAGAGACGCGCCTGTAAACCCCGGCGTGCTCCCACTCCTGCTGACGGCGGGTGAACCCGCCGGAATAGGCCCGGACCTCTGTCTGGCGCTGGCGTTGAATGACGCCAGTCCTACCCGCCCGTTGCTTATTGCTGGCTGTCCGGAAACCCTGCGCGAACGCGCGGCGCTACTCGGGCTGAAGTTGGAAGTGCGTTGCACTACTCCCGCGGCCATGGCCAATGCAACGGCAACGGCTGAAGTACTCGCGACCGCTGGCCAACGGGCCACCGCGAGCGACGCCACGCCCATTATTCACTGCTGGCCCTTCCCCGCCGCGGTGCGCGTGGTTCCCGGTCAACTCAACCCGCGCAACGCGCCGTCCGTACTCGCCATGCTGCGCGCTGCGGCGCTGGCAGCAGCGGCTGGCGAAGTCGCTGCCATCGTCACAGCGCCTGTACAGAAGTCAGTCATCGCCGATGCCGGCATCCCTTTTACGGGCCACACTGAATTTTTAGCGGAACTGTTCGCCGATGCCAGCGGAACCGCTTGCCCGGTGGTTATGCTGCTGGTGGCCGACACCCTGCGCGTGGCCTTGGCCACGACGCACCTGCCGTTGCGCGCCGTCCCCGATGCCCTTACGCAGGAAGGCTTGTTGCAGACACTGCGCATCCTCGACAGCAGCTTGCGCACACGCTTTGCCATCACCACGCCGCGAATCGCGGTGCTCGGTCTGAACCCGCATGCTGGTGAAGGTGGGCATCTGGGTCACGAGGATGCCGCAGTCATTGCCCCAGCCATTGCCACCGCCCGTGCAGTGGGCATCCATGCCTTCGGCCCACTCCCGGCAGATACGGCTTTTACACCCAAGGCCTTGGCGCAAGCAGATGCGGTGCTGGCCATGTTCCATGATCAAGGACTTCCAGTGCTGAAACATGTTGGTTTTGGCGCAGGCGTAAACGTGACACTGGGACTACCCATTATCCGTACTTCGGTGGACCACGGCACGGCGCTGGACCTGGCGGGAACCGGTAAGGCCGATACGGGCAGCCTGGCCGCTGCGATAGCGCTAGCCGATACCTTGGCCAATACCTTGGCCAATACCTTGGCGAATAGTCGGGCCTCTACCTCAACTAGCCCCGCGGTACAGGCATGAGCCAGTTCGCACCACATCGCGCCCGCAAGCGCTTCGGGCAGCACTTCCTGCACGACGCCAATGTCATCGCCAACATCATCGACGCCATCGACCCGGTGCCAGGGCAGCCCTTGGTAGAAGTGGGCCCAGGCCTCGGCGCACTCACCCTGCCCTTGCTCGCAGAGTGCCAGCGGCTGCATGTGGTGGAACTGGACCGTGATGTCATTCCGCGTCTCGAGGCCGCCTGCACGGGCCGTGGCGAACTCATCGTCCACCAAGGCGATGCACTCTCCTACGACTTCGGCGCCCTCGCCGCGGAACTCGGCGCGCCGCTGCGACTGGTGGGCAACCTGCCCTACAACATCTCCACGCCGCTGCTGTTCCACTTTCTCTCTGCCGCAGGCGCAGTACGCGACATGCATTTCATGCTGCAGAAAGAAGTGGTAGACCGCATGGCGGCCTCGCCCAACTGCAAAGACTATGGGCGGCTAACAGTCATGCTGGCGGCGAAGGTGCGCGTGGAAAAACTGTTCGACGTGGGGCCCCACTCGTTCAACCCACCGCCAAAGGTCGACAGTTCCATCGTGCGCCTCGTGCCACACGCCACGCCCCCCTTCGAGATTCCCGACCCGGCCTTGTTCGCCGATCTGGTCGTCAAGGCCTTCTCGCAGCGCCGCAAGACTTTGCGCAACTCGGTACAGGGCACCGTGCCCCCCGAGGCTTTCGCCTTGGCCAACATCGACCCGCAACGCCGTGCAGAAACCCTGTCGCCAGCCGAGTTCGCGGCACTGGCACGCGCGGCTCTAAAATGCCGCGAAGCTGTTACGCCTGACACGCCCTGACACACCCTGCTACGCTGATATACCGTGCCGAATGGATCCCGGCAGACCTTGGTCCGACCGGTACGACGCAACCCGATTACCCACTCCAAAACACTATCGCCGCCATGCCCACCGCACCCCCCATCCGCATCGAAGTCCTCACGGCGTTCCTGAAGGAACAGTCGGCTCCCGATGACGGTCGCTACGCCTTCAGTTACACCATCACTGTGCATAACGACGGCGAGCAATCAGCCAAACTGCTGTCGCGCCACTGGATCATTACCGATGCCAACGGCAAGGTAGAAGAAGTGCGCGGCGATGGCGTGGTAGGCGAGCAGCCACTACTCAACCCGGGCCAGGGGTTCCGTTATAGCAGTGGTGCCGTGCTGGATACGCCCGTGGGCACGATGCAGGGCAGTTACCGCATGCGTGCAGCCGATGGTCAGCACTTCGAAGCGCCCATCCCTACCTTCCGCCTGGCCGTGCCAGGGCTTTTGCACTAGCCCGTGACTACCTGGGCCATCGGCGACCTGCAAGGC
This sequence comes from Candidatus Planktophila lacus, assembly GCA_943331345.2. Taxonomy (GTDB): domain Bacteria; phylum Pseudomonadota; class Gammaproteobacteria; order Steroidobacterales; family Steroidobacteraceae; genus CAIOHZ01. The sequence goes on from CALQLF020000014.1 coordinate 15,843, forward strand.
TGCCACGGCGCATTCGTCCGCTTGCTCGAAGCGATCAACTTCTCGCCTGCCCACGACCATCTTTGGCTCGTTGGCGACTTGGTGAACCGCGGGCCGCATTCCACCGCCACCTTGCGCGAAGTCATCGGCCTTGGCGATTCCGTCACCACTGTTCTGGGCAACCACGACCTGCACTTGCTCGCCTTGGCGATGGCGCCAAACTCCGGTAACGGCCTGCGCCCGGGCGATACGCTGGATAAATTACTCGCCGCGCACGACTGCGACGATTTGCTCGGGTGGTTGCTGGAGCAACCCCTGCTACACCACGATGCCAAATTAGGCTGGACCATGGTCCATGCTGGCCTGCCACCGCAATGGTCTATCGCCACGGCACAACGAGAAGCCCGCGCAGTGGAAGCGGCCTTGCGCGACGACCCGGTGGGGTTTTTCAATGAAATGTATGGCGACGAACCCGACATTTGGTCGGATACGCTGACGGGTGCAGACCGCTGGCGCTTTACCGTGAACTGTCTGACGCGCCTGCGTTACTGCACGGCAGAAGGCAAGTTATTGCCGAAGCTAAAAGGCCCACCAGAGACCGCGCCTAAAGATGCCTTGCCGTGGTTTGACGTCCCCAAGCGGCGCGCCGCCAAAGACCGAGTGGTGTTTGGGCACTGGTCGGCGCTGGGGCTGATGCGTTCGCCCAAGGCGCTAGGCTTGGACACGGGTTGTGTGTGGGGCGGACGCCTGACCGCCGTAAAACTGGAACATACGCACAAACTCCCGCCAGAGGAGTGGGAAGTGGTGCAGGTCACCTAGCGACTGCTGGGGCGCGCAGCGTCGGCGGTGGGTACGGGCGCGAACACTTCGAACGCCAACGAGAGACTGGTTCCCGAGAGCTGATAGGGAATGCAGCGCGTATGGTCTTCCATGGCGCGTGTAGCAAACAAAGGCAGCACACGGTCGCGGAACTGTTCCAGCAATTCGCAGTCGCCTAGGTCGAGCGTTCGCGGCCGGTCGCGGTCGAAGCGCAGTTTGCGCCACTCGCCCGGCAGCGACGCCACAGCAGAGACCTCCGACGCGATAGCCGCGCCCGGCACCGGCAAGCGCGGCGCCTCGCGCCCGATGACATGGCCGAAGGGCTGCGCCGTGGCGGCCGGCTGCGGCACAGCGCTTTCTGCCGGCAAAGCAGTTGCACCCTCCGTTGACGGCTCCAGCGTGGCAAAACGCAGTTTCACGCGCGGGAATTCCGTAGGGCCGCCGTAAAGATCGCCGCAGCCATAAGTGGCCACTTTCAGGTCTGGCCGCGCACCGAGCGTGCGCAGCAACAAGCGAACCTTGTCCGCCAAGCCATCGCAGGAATACTTCGAGGTGAAGCCGCTGTAGGTGAAACTGAGCTCGTGTTCTTTCCACCGTCCCGCCACCACCGAATCCGGCAAGGGCTCAGCCGCCGCTGCAGGCTGGGCCAGCAGCAGGGCAAGGAAGAGCGGCAGGGAGGCTTTCAATGACATGGCACCTAGATTGACCCGACTGCAGCGTTTTGGTTCCCGCCGTCGGGCAGCCTTACGCGGCGCACGAAGGAATAGGCATGGGCGTGCCGTTCGTCGGCAGCATGCGCCTCCCGGGAAACCTCGGGCCATGCAGCCAGATCGAAGGCGGGAAAGAAGGCATCGCCCTCGAGCGTGGCCGCCACCTCGGTCAACTCGAGCACGGTCGCTTGGGGCAGCAGCTGTTTATAGAGTTCGCCGCCGCCAATCACCATCACTTCAGGCTGGTCCGCCGCAGCCGCGAGCGCAGCTTCCACGGTAGCGAACACCTCCGCGCCCGCAGCGGCGAAGCCGGCTTGGCGAGTCACCACCAGATTGCGGCGGCCCGGCAACGGGCGGCCAAGGCTGTCCCAAGTGCGCCGGCCCATCAAGACCGGCTTGCCAAGCGTCAAGGCCTTGAAGTGCTGCAGGTCGGCAGGCAGACGCCACGGCAAACCACCTGCCACGCCAATGACGCCGTTGGCGCCAATAGCGGCAATGAGCGTCAAAGCAGGCATGGTGGCGTCTGGGTGGGTCAACGGCGGGCGCGCTTTACTGCAGCCTTCCGCACGGCCTTCTTCTTGGCCGGCTTCTTCAGGGCCGTCTTCTTCAGAACGACCTTTTTCTTCGCCGCTTGCTTGGGAGCAGCGGCCTTCTTCTTCGCCAATTTTTTCTTGGCCAACTTCTTCTTGCCAGCCTTCTTCTTGGCCGCCTTCTTCTTGGGGTCCGGCCAGTCGAGCAACATGGTGCCGCGGCACTTCGGCGAACCGCAGCGGCAGCCGAAGATCTGGTCCATCTCGGGCGGGTCGTTCGGGTCACGCTCGATCATGTAGTCGAAGCAGATTTCCTGGCCCTTCGGAATATCCCGCACGGCTTCCAGAAATACGCGAGCCTTGTCGACGACGCTTTCGCAGTTGGGGTCGCAGCTGTGGTTGATCCAACGCGCGTCGTTGCCCTTCACGCCACCGTCGATGACCACGCGCGAATTCACAGTGAACAGGAAGGTGTGGTTGTCGTCGTGTGCCTTGTCCTCGTGGCGACGGTCCGCCTCGGCATGGGAAATGCGGTCACCGACATATTCGGTAATGCGCGTGCCCTTCAGGATATTGGCGGCAGCGAAGACGCCCCGGCCGTGGATACGGGAATTGCGAACCACGTAGTAGGGGTTTTTCTGGAAAGTGGCGCTCATGGGGGACCGTTGGCGAGAGAGAAAGAAGGATGGCTGTGCAGGCGAACTGCCGGTTTAAACGGCAACTGGCGCCTTGATGGCGGGGTGCGGAGCGTAGCCCTGCACCTCGATGTCATCGGCAGTGTAGTCGAAGAGCGTGGCCGGCCGGCGGTGCAACACCAGTTGCGGCAGCGGCAGCGGTTCGCGCGCGAGCTGCAAATCGGCCTGTTCGAGATGGTTCAGGTAGAGGTGGCAGTCCCCACCGGTCCAGACAAAGTCACCGAGTTCCAGGTCGCACTGCTGCGCCACCAAGTGCACCAGCAGCGCGTAAGAGGCAATGTTGAAGGGCACGCCGAGGAAGATATCGGCGCTGCGCTGGTACAGCTGGCAGCTCAGCCGGCCACCCGCTACATAGAACTGGAAAAAGGCGTGGCAGGGCATCAGCGCCATACGGTCCAGTTCGCCCACGTTCCACGCGTTCACAATGATGCGGCGCGAATCCGGCTGGGTACGCAGCAAACGCACGGCTTCAGCCATCTGGTCAATGTGCCGGCCATCGGCGGCTACCCAGTCGCGCCACTGCTTGCCGTAGACAGGACCCAAATCCCCCTCGGCGTTGGCCCATTCATCCCAGATGCTGACGCCCGCTTCTTGCAGACTGCGCACGTTCGTCTCGCCCCGCAGGAACCACAGCAGTTCATGGATGATGCTGCGCGTATGCACCTTCTTGGTGGTGACCAGCGGGAACCCTTCTGCCAAGTTGAACCGCATCTGCCAGCCAAACACGCTGAGCGTGCCGGTACCGGTGCGGTCTTCCTTGCGGTCGCCGTGGTCGCGGACGTGCCGCATGAGATCCAAGTACTGGCGCATGGCGTTTCCTCAGCCGACTACACGGTTGCCGCTGGGTTCGCGGCGGGTGTACGCCACCAGCAGCATGCCTGCACCGGCCACCACCATGGGCAAGGTGAGCACTTGGCCCATCGTCAACCAGTCGAACGCCAGATAGCCCAACTGCGTATCTGGTACCCGCACGAATTCCACGGCAAAGCGGAACAAGCCATAACCCAGCAAGAATAGGCCGGACGGCGCCCAACGCCAACGCGGCTTCGAGGTATAGAGCCAGAGGATGACGAACAGCACGAGGCCTTCCAGAAAGGCTTCGTAAAGCTGCGAGGCATGCAGCACCTGCGGGCCGTTGGGCGTCTGCACCAGAAAGCCCAAGGCAAAGTCGGTGGGCTTGCCCCACAGTTCCCCGTTGATGAAATTGCCGATGCGACCAGCACAGAGCCCAATGGTGGGCAGCGGCGCCATGAAGTCGAACACATCGGCGACGCGCTTGCCCGAACTGCGCGCGAACCAAGCGATGGCTACTAGCACACCGGCGAGGCCGCCGTGGAAGGACATGCCGCCTTCCCAGATACGCCAGATGTAGTGCCAGTCCTCTGCTACGCGCGCGTGCCCGTAAAACAGCAGGTACCCAATACGTCCACCCAACACGACGCCAAGCATGGCGTTGAAGATGACATCGTCGACTTGCTCTGGGGTCCAAGTGGAGCCGGGTAGCGCGGCGCGATGACGCCCCAGCCACCACGCTGCCAAAAAGCCGAGCAGGTACATGAGGCCATACCAATGCACCTTCACCGGACCGATGGCTACGGCGATGGGGTCGATGTCGGGATAGATGAGCATGGCGTGAGTGTAACAAGCCCCGGCCGCACGGTGCCGCCCGGGCGAACGCCCGGGGCACCGCCATGGCCCAGAAAATCAGTCGTGGGTAACCCGGACGGCGAAGGCCTTCAGGTAGCGGGTTTCGGGAATGGCCGGGTGGATGGGGTGGTCCGGCCCTTGCCCACCCGTGGAGACAATCTGCGCCTGCCGCTGGAGGTGCCGAGCCGCCTTCTGCACGGAGTCAATCAGCATGCCGGCTTCGAGGTGCCAAGAGCAGGAGCAACTGACCAGCAGGCCATCACGCGCAAGCAACTGCATGGCCAACTGGTTGATACGCTTGTAAGCCCCCTGCGCCTTGGGCAAGTCCTTGCGGCGCTTGGCGAAGGCCGGCGGGTCCACCACCACCACGTCGAAGCGCTCGCGCGCCTCCACCAGCGCTTCCAACGCCGTGAAAGCGTCTTCCTGCACGGTACCGATCTTCACACCGTTCAGTTCGGCGTTGCGCTGCACCGTGGCGAGCGCGGCCGCGCTGCTGTCGATGCAAGTGACCTCGGCGGCACCACTGCGTGCGGCCTGAATGCCCCAGGCACCCGCGTAGCAGAACACGTCCAGCACCCGCGCGCCCTTTACCCACGGGCCGAGCAGTGGCCGGTTATAGGCCTGGTCATAGAACCAGCCAGTCTTCTGCCCATGACGCACCGGCGCGACGAAGCGCGCACCGGCCTCGATGACCTCGAGTTCGTCAGGTACCGTGCCGAGGGCTTCCTCGACATACAGCGGCAGGCCTTCCATCTCCCGCGAACCGCTGTCGTTCTTCCACAGCACCGCCTTCGGCTTCACCACCTTCACCAGTGCGGCGAGCAGTTCGTCTTTCATCGCCTCCATGCCGGCCGTTGCGAGTTGCACGACGCAAGTGTCGCCGAAGCGGTCGATGACACAGCCCGGCATGCCGTCGGATTCGCCATAGACCAAGCGGTAGTGCGGTGTCGGGTAATAACGCTGCCGTAGGGCCAAGGCCACCTGCAGGCGGTGAACGAACAAGGACTTCCCGGGGTGAAAGCCTGGGTCTCGCGAAAGCAGCCGCGCGCAAATGAGGGAATTGGGGTTCACCGTCGCGTAGCCGATGAACTTGTCACGGCTGGAACGCACCTCCACCGCTTGGCCTGGCTGAAAAGCCGTCAGCGGCGTGGCGGCCACATCGACTTCATTGCTGAACACCCACAGGTGCCCGGCCGACAAACGACGGTCTTCGTCGCGACGCAGGCGCAGCAACGGCAGTTCGATGGACGGGGTGGCGGTGGCCTCCATCAGGAGTTCGTCACCGGCAGAAATAGGGGCATGCATCAGAGAGCCTCGACAACAGTAGGCCGCCGGCGGGTTGTCCGCGGGCGGCAGGTCACGCATTCTACGCCCCCATGAACGCCCCCCACCCGAATGGGTCCCCCAACGCATCCCCGCACCTGCCGGCTGCCAACCCCGCGAACAGCCCCGCCTGGCCCGGCGAACCCAGCCGTTGGCGAGAACGGCAACTCGGCGCGCTAGTGCAATGGCAGCCCTGGGGAGCCGCAGCGCTGACAACGGCACGCGCACTGGACCGCCCTCTGCTGCTATTGCTCGCCAGCGAAGGCTGCCTGCCCTTCGAGCAGATGGCGGCTGAATCCTTTGCGGACCCGACGACCGCGTCAGTGATGAACGAAGGCTTCGTGTGTTGTTTGGCCGATGCCCGTTGGCATCGCGAACTGGACCGGCAACTGCAACTGGTCCATCAGTTGCTGGTGGGCCGGGCCGGTGGCTGGCCGTTACTGGCGCTAGTGGACCCGGCCGATGGCCGGCCGTGCTTCGCCGGGACGTATTTTCCCGCGGCACCCACGGGTGCCCTGCCCGGCTTTGCCGACTTCCTGCGCCAAGCCTTGCGGCATTTCCGACGTCAACGCGGCCCACTGCAGGAACAAGGCCAACGCCTGGCCAGTGCCTTCGCGCAACTGACGCCGCCGGCGTTGAGCGCAGCCACCGCGCTCAGCGAAGTGCCACTGGACTTGGCTCGTCGCCAGCTCGAAACCTTGTTTGACCGCGACACGGGTACCTTCACCCGCGGCCAACCGGTGCCGACAGCAGCAGCCGTCTGGCGTCTGCTGCGGCACTGGGCGGCAGGCGCTGCCCGGCCAGAGCCCGACCTGCAAGCGCTGTTCATGGCCACATTGGCGCTGACGAAAACCTTGGCGCAGAGCGGGACCGTTGCGTACCCATCCGGTGGGGCAGGACCCGACGTCGGCGCGCCAAGCATGGAGTTGGTTGCCTTTGCCGCCGCCGCCGCCGCCACCGGCGAACCTGCCTTCCGTGAGGCCTCGGAACACGGCTTCGCCACCTTGGTGAAGCTCGGGTTACCTGCGTCAGCACGGCTTCCTCCCGTGGAGGACTGGCACCGCTTGCGCGCGATGGCGCTCGCCGCGCGCTGGGGGGACCGTCCAGACTGGGTAGAGACCCTCAATGAACAGGCCACGCTGTGCCGCGCACACCACCCCCTGACCATCACACCCGACCTTGCAGGTACCGCAGCCGCCTTGGTGGCCACGCTGGCCCTGCTCGAACTGCGCTGGAGCGCTGAGGACTTCGAGCACGCCTGCGAGACAGCAGCCGCCTTGTGTGCCCGACTTGAGACAGCAGTACCAGCGCCCCTCCCCGGCTTGCCAACGGCCCCGGCACACGCGGACGACACCTTGCCTTCAGCCGAAGGAACCGCTGCCTTGGCGCTTTACCGGATGGGCTGCCTGTGCGGCAACGCCCTCTGGCAAGCCACTGCTGCCCATGGCCTGCGCCGCGCCTGGCGCCCCATGAACGACGCACCGGCCACGCATCTGGCGCTGCTCGACGCACTGGAAGAACAAACCGTCGGCCTTGAGACCCTCATCATTCGCGGCCCGGCCGACGAAGCCGCCCGCTGGGCACGCGCCCTGGCGCGTTGGTACGCGCCCGCCAGACAAGTGTTCGCTATCCCCGCAGGCGCCCTTCACCTGCCGCCACGACTGGCGGCCTTGGTCGCCGTTGGCAACGACACCAATGCTTGGGTGTTCACCGGGGAAGCAGAACCCGCGCCGAGCACCTCGCTGGAGCAACTCACTCGGGAACTGCGCGACCGTCTCCACCGCCACTGACGGCGCGCTATGCTGCCACCCTGCCCCGCAACCACTGCCCCGCCAGAAATGCTTGCCACGCAAGGCTCCTGCCCCGCAAGGAAACATAGCGATGACCATGGCCACCGACCCGCATATTGAATCCTCGACTGCCAACGGCATCTGCACCGTGCGCATTGAACGCCCCGCCAAGCGCAACGCACTGACTGCCAGCATGTATGCCGCACTCGCCGCGGCATTCATTGCCGCCGACGCCGACGAAAGCGTGCGTGCCGTGGTGTTCACCGGCAACCCGCAAGCCTTCACGGGCGGCAACGACCTAGCGGACTTCCTGCACCAACCGCCCTCCCGCGAAGATGCGCCGGTGTTCCGCTTCATGCGGGCTTTGAGCGACTGCCGCAAGCCCGTGGTAGCCGCGGTATGCGGCCCCGCTGTCGGTATTGGCACCACGCTGTTACTGCACTGCGACTTCGTCTATGTCGCCAGCGACGCGAAGCTTTCCACGCCGTTCGTGAAGTTGGGGCTGGTACCGGAATATGCCTCCAGCCTGCTCATGCCGGCGCGCCTCGGGCATGTGCGTGCTGCAGAGTGGCTACTGCTTGGGGAAGTCTTCAGCGGAGAACAGGCCTTGGCCATGGGCCTGGCCAACCAAGCCTTGCCCGCAGCGGAGGTACTGGCTGCCGCACAAGCGACCGCCGCGAAGCTGGCAGCCTTGCCGCCCGGCGCGGTGCAAGCCGGCAAAGCGCTGATGCGCGGCGCGAACCGTGCAGCTATCGCCAGCACCATCGAAAAAGAAGCTGCCGTGTTCGGGGCTGCCTTGCAAAGCGCCGAAGCAAAAGCCGCTTTCGCTGCCTTCCTCGGCCGCTAACCTCAGAGCATGGCCGCGTAGGTGGCCGCCGGCAGTGCCGGGTCCATCAGATAGCCCTGCAGATAGTCGCAGCGCTCCGCCCGGAGCAAGTCGAGTTGTCGATAGTTCTCTACGCCTTCGGCCACCACCGAAAGGCCGAGCGAGTGGGCGAACTGGATAACAGCACGGATGAGCGCACACGCTTCTCGCTCATCCGGCGCGCCGCGCACGAAGCTGCGGTCAATCTTCAAGGTATGCACCGGAAAACTGCGCAGATACTGCAGCGAAGAATAGCCCGTGCCGAAATCGTCGATCGCCAAGGTAAAACCGGCATCACGCAGTTGTGTGAGCAACTCGCGCGCCAGCGTCGCGTCGTGCACCAACGCGTTCTCAGTCAGTTCCAGTTCAAGCAGTCCGTGCGGCACCTCGGCCTGGGCCGCCGCATCGGTAATCATGGCAACTACCGATTGGTTCAGGAATTCGTGGGCGGACAGATTCACCGCTACCGGCAGCAAGCGCTTGCCAGCAGCCCGCCAAACGGAGATATCTTCGCAAACGCGCTTCATTACCCAACGGTCGATTTCTACAATGAAGCCTGCGGCTTCTGCCAAGGCGATGAATTCGTTGGGCGGTATGAACCCGAGCCGTGGGTGCTTCCAGCGCAACAGGGCTTCAGCTCCCACCAGCCCGAGATCGTCGACACGATACTTCGGCTGGTAATGCACCTCGAGGCTGTTGCTGGCCACCGCACGGCGCAGGTCCGCCTCGAGCGACAAGCGCTCGAGCGCACGGCTGTTCATTTCGGCGCGGTAGACGACGACGCGGTTGCGGCCCGCCGTTTTCGCCTGCTGTGAGGCAGCATCGGCATTACGCAATAGCGTCGATACATCCTGCCCATCCGCTGGGTAACAAGCCACCCCGATACTCACGGTGGCCTTCACTTCCACTGGGCCGCAGGGGAAGAGTGGTTCGAAGGCTTGCCGGATGCTATCGGCCGTCGCCCCGATGCTTTCCGGACCGTCCGTCAACGGCAACCAGATCAGGAATTCGTCAGCACCGAGGCGCGCCAGTGGCAGTTCATCCGCCGCTTCGAGTTGCACGCTGGAGAGGCAGTGGCGCAGACGGTCGGCAGCCTCAATGAGCACGGCGTCACCCGAAAGTTGCCCCAGCGTGTCATTCACTCGGCGGAATAGGTCCAAGTCGATGTACAGCACCGCCACGCGGCGGCCAGCTTTGCCCGCTGCCATCAGCACCGAGGTGAGCCGCAGTTCCATCCACTCACGGTTGGGCAGGTCCGTGAGGTTGTCGTAATACGCCAAGCGCCGGATGCGCTGTTCCGCGAACTTCTGCTCAGAGACGTCGCGAACGATGGCGAGCAAGGTGCCATCCTCGTTCGGCAACAACCGCACTTCCAGCACCTGCGTCACGCCATGCTGGAGCCGCTGACATTCAAGCGTGGTCGCAAGACGCGTAGACAGCGCCTGAGCGCAGAGGGTCGGCAGGGCCAACGCTGCCTCGGGCGGCAACAAAGCCGCCAGCGTGGCCGGCAACTCCCGCCCGGCCACGTCACCGGGCAGCGCACCACCGCCGGCTGCACAAGCCTGAATGCGACCCGTGCCGTCGAGCAGAAACAAGCTGTCGGGCATGGCGCGTAGCAATGCCTGATTGCGCGCCTCCGCAGCGCGCAAGGCCCCCGCTGAATCGGCAGCGCGCAAGACGTAGCGCACGCGATGTACCAGCAACACCCAGTTGATGGGCTTGGTAACGAAGTCCGTGGCACCTGCGGCATAGGCACGTTCAATGGAACCCGGGTCATCAAGGCTAGTGACTACCACAATGGGCAGTTCTGCCCCGCCCGGAAGGCGCCGTATGCGCCGACAGGCTTCGTAGCCGTCGACACCCGGCATCTCCAGATCCAGCAAGACGATATGCGGACGATCGCGCAGCATCGAGTCGACGGCTTCATCGCCATTAGCTGCCAAAAATACTTCGAAGCCGGCCCCCGACAGGACGGAGTTCGCCAAAAGACGCGTCGAGGCATCGTCATCCGCGAGCAGTACCCGACGCACTGGCTGGGGCAACAAGTTCAGGGGCATGCGGACTCCCGCGCCAACGCCGCAACCACAGCGCCGCAAGCCTCGGGGACAGTCGCCAGCAAGGCGATGCAGCCAGAGCTATCTCCTGCCTTGGCGGTCAACTCCAATTCCCGCAGTTGCTCCATGAAGCGCAGCGCACCCACATTGCCAGCATAGGACTTCAAGGCATGCGCAGCCGCACCCACGGCAGGCCAATCTTCGCGCTCGCTCGCCTGCTGCATCTGCTGCAACAGCGCCGGAGAGTCCTGTGCGAACAGTTCGGCGACGCAAGCAATCATGCTGCGTCCATCCGGCGAGGGCAGTTCCCGCAAAGCATCCAGCACGCTCCGATCTAGTTCCGGGTCCTTCAGTATCAAGCGACTACCTCGTAACCAGAACTGTCAATTCGCGCCGGGCAACGCGCACCACTTCGCGAGTTGCATCGCGAGGGTTTCACGCGCGAATGGCTTTTCGATGAAATCGTCCATGCCGGCCGCCACACAGCGTTCGCGAGATTCTGTAGTGGCATCGGCCGTCAGCGCCACGATGGGGAGTCTAACGCCGGTGCCCGCCTCGCGGCGTCGGATTTCCGCAGACGTCTGGTAGCCATCCATGCCAGGCATCTGGCAATCCATCAGTACCACGTCGAAGCGCCGCGCCTGTATGGCATCGAGAGCTTCCGGCCCGCTCGCCACCGCCACCGCGTGGTGCCCTAGCGCAGCCAACTTGCCCACGGCAATGGTGCGATTGAGCGCGTGGTCGTCGACCACCAGCACCTCCAACACGCATGTGGGAATGTCCGCTTCCGGTTCGTTAAGGTCCACGACCTGTGGAACGCCCCCGTCCGCCAGACGTACCAGCATTTGCAGCAATTCGCGCCAGCGCAAGGGCTTTACCAAGTGCCCGTTGAACGCGGATGGGTTTAAGCCCGAGGGCGGCGTCCCCGTGCGGCGATTGAAGCCAGACAGCAAGACACGCTTCGGGCGTCGTTCGGCTGGCCATTCGCTCCAGGCATCCGCGGCTGTGCCACGAGTTTGCAGCCATGCCTGATCACCACCAATGAAGACGTCATCGGCATCTGCGGTAGTAAGCCGATCGGCGGAAATACCCGACCAATGTTCCACCGCGCGAGCGCGGACGCCCCAGTTGCCTAGCCATTGCAACAACACCTCGCGCACCACGGGGCTGGCATCGAGCACGAACACCTCGCGTAGTCCCTTCAGGCCTTCCGGCGAGGGGCAGTCGCCCGCACCCGAATCACTGGCCGGCAGAACCATCTGCACCGTGAACACGGTCCCTACGCCATGCGTGCTAGCGACCGTGAGGCGTCCGCCCATCAGTTCAGTCAATTGCCGTGCGATGGTAAGACCCAACCCCGACCCACCGAACCGTCGCGTGGTCGAGTTGTCTTCCTGCTGGAAGGCGTCGAATACATGGCCAAGGTTTTCTTCGCGAATACCGATGCCGGTGTCGGCGACGCGCAGCGCCACATGCACCATGCCATCTTGGCCGGAAACCCCGGCCGTGAGACTGACCTGTACGTGGCCATTGTCCGTAAACTTCACTGCATTGCCGATGAGGTTCAGCACCACCTGACGGAAGCGCACCACATCCACCAGCACTTCTGGTACTGCCACCGCGGGTGAAGCACACACCAGCTCGAGTCCCTTTTCCGCTGCTTGCCCGGCGAACAGTTCTACCGCCTGCTCGACCACCCCATCGATGGCTGTGGGAACGGGATCGAGACGAATCTCCGCCACTTCCATCTTGGAGAAGTCGAGGATATTGCCGACAATCTGCACCAGCGACTGAGCGGATTGCTGGATGGAACGCGTGAACCGCCGCTGCGTATCGTCCAGCGGCGTATCGAGCAGAAGATCGGCGATGCCAATAACGCCGTTCATCGGCGTACGTAACTCGTGGCTCATGCGCGCGACGAAGGCGCTACGCGCCGCCGTCAATTCCTGCAAAGTCTGGTTGCGCTCTTCGAGCTCACGGGTACGCGTGTGAACCGTTTCTTCAAGGCGCAGGCTGTATTCAATCTCCCGACGGCGCTTGCGCCGGAACAACAGCAAGGCATATCCCCATACCAGAAGGGACGCCAGACCATAAATGGCGTAGGCCAGTGGCGAAGCCCAGGGCGCTGGCTTCACCTGCACCGCAAGCGCGAAATCACTGGCGGTGGCCACGCCATCGGCGTTCCGTGCACGGACTCGGAAAACGTAGTCTCCAGACTTGAGGTTCGTATAGCTAACGCGCTGCCGGGTACCGGCTTTGACCCAATCTTCGTCGAATCCCTGCAGCTGGTATTCGTAGCGGTTGTCCTCGGGCGCTATGTAGTCGAGCGCCGCGAATTCGAAGCTGACCACCGCATCGCGATGCCCCAGCACGACATGGTCGAGCAGATAGGAGGGCACACGCGTATCCGCGGGCTTGTTCATCACCTCGTAAGCCGTGAGGACCACGCGGGGCGCGCGCTTGCCGGGGTGAATCTCCGACGGGTGCAAGCGATTGAGACCGCCCGTGCCACCGAACAGCAAGGTGCCATCGTGGCCGCGGAAGTGCGCACCGAAGTTGAAGTCGGCGCCCTGCAAGCCTTGCGCCTCGGTGTAATGGTCCACCACACCGCTCGAGCGCGAGAACCGCACCAGCCCGTTGGCAGTGCTCAGCCAAAGCTCGTCGCCGTCCCCTTCCTCGATGCCGTAGACGACGTTGCTGGGCAAGCCATCGGCTGCGCCGTAACTGCGCACCTGGAGTGGTGTGTTGCTGCCAAGCCCCGGGCCGGCAGGCGGTACCACGCGCATCAGGCCACCGGCGGCACTCCCTACCCAAAGGACACCATCGCTATCGACATGCAGGGCATAAATGCGGTCGTCCGACAGCCCTGCGCGTTCGGCCCGCGGACCTTGTCGACGGAAGACGCGTACCTGGCGCGTTAACGGGTCCAACAAGTTCAATCCACCGCCTGGAGTCCCGATCCATATCCGGCCCTGACGGTCTTCTGCCAACGCAGTCGCGCGCATATCGCTGAGCCGTTGCCCTGTCGGGCCTCCGGCAGTGCTGCAGTCGAACTTGCCGGTCTCGAGGAAGCGGCAGGCACCACCGCCAAAAGTGCCGACCCAGACATTGCCGTTGCGGTCCTCGAAGAGCGACATCACACCATCGACGGGTAAGCCGCCGGGCGTGCCCTTGGCGCCGCGGAAGATCTTCAATGTGCCGTTCGCTTCCTGCCGCACCAGGCCGCCAGCAAAGGTCCCTATCCATAAACGATCGTGCCGATCGTGCAGCAAAGACATGACGCGGTTGTCGGTCAAGCCGCGCTTCGTGTCCAGCACAGTTCGTTCGGCGCCCGTGCTGAAGTCCACGCCGAGCAAACCACCACCTAACGTGCCTACCAACGTTTCGTCAGCGGTACGTCCTTCAGCGAAGGCGGCAATGGGCAAGCCATTGGCGAGCGCAGGGCGGAAGTGGCCCATCTGCCAACTGCGCGGGTTCCACCGACTAACACCACCACTGCGCGTGCCTACCCACAGCAGGCCCGAGGGGTCCTGGTAGAGCGACATGATGTAACTGTCCTGCAGACCCCGCGGATCTTCAGGGCGATAGACGTAGTGTTGGAAGGTGCCTTCCGCTTGCATTAGGTCGAGACCACTCGCAGTACCTACCCACAAGCGCCCCTCCGTGTCCCGAAGTACGGCCCGTACAAACGGACTGGCCAAAGAACCTGGAACCGCTGGGTCGGAGACGAAGGTGCGGAGGCTCTTTCCGTCTGCCGACAGCTGCGCAAGACCACCCTTGAGTGTTCCTACCCACAAGACACCGTCGCGCTCTACATGCAGGGCACGCACTTGCTCGTCTGGAAGCGCTGGCTGGGTTTCACGGTCGTAGCGCCGCAGTACGCGGCCACTGGCACGGTCCAGCAGGGCCAGGCCACCGTCAGTACCAACCCAGAGCCGACCCTTATCGGCGGCCGCCAAAACAAAGACCGCATCGTGCGGTAATGCCGTAGCGCCCGCCGCGGCAACGCTGGCCCCACTGACGCTCTCGCTTGGGGACTTCCGGGCACGAAAATGGCGGAACTTTCCGGTACGCGGATTAAAGCAGTCGAGGCCGGCCGCTTCGGTGCCAACCCAGATCTCGCCGTCCGGTGCGGCCCATACCGACAGCAAGGCATCGGAGGCGAGCGAATCGGGCCGTGCCTCGTCATGACGAAAAGCGGTGAAGCGATCGGTGCGCCGCTCCCAACGAACGAGACCGCCACCCAAGGTGGCCAGCCACAAGTCACCGTTGGCATCCTCGACTATGCCGTTGATGAAGTCGGCGTCGAGGCCCTCGCTGCCAGGGCCGCCGCGCCGGTACACACGGACCTCGCGACCATCAAAACGGTTGAGGCCACTTTCCGTGGCTATCCAGACGAAACCTTGGCGGTCTTGCAGGACGGCGAGCGCATCGCCATGGGAGAGCCCCTGCGCCATCTGCAAGTGGCTGAAGAACAGGGGGCGTGCGGTTCCCGCCGCAGTGGCCTGCTGCACTGGCAGCACGCAGACAGCCAGACACCAACAGGCAGCCGCCAACCACCGGGCATAGCCACGGCGCTGGCGGACATTGGCACCCACGTTCCCCATGTGTGGTGCTTGGTGGCTCTAGGCAGCGCTAATCAGGGCGCTGCCGGAGCTTCTCCCGCACCTGTGTTCCACAGGTAGCCACTGTTGGTGAGATCGCCGGTGTTCCATAAGTAGCCGGTGTTCCACAAGTAGCCTGTGTTCCAAAGGTAGCCCGTGTTCCAAAGATAACCCGTATTCCACAGATAGCCCGTGTTCCACAGGTAGCCCGTATTCCAGAGGTACCCGGTGTTCCACAGGTAGCCGGTATTCCACAGGTAGCCATCGGCGTTCACGGCACCGACATTCTGCCCGTTGCGGACATCCATGATGTAGAAGTTGCCATCGGCGTCGCGGTTGGCCGGGCCGCCGTAGTGCTGGGTACCTGCCAAGTCCGCGGTGATGTCCATGCCGACGTTGGCGCAACCCGTGGCGTTGCTGTAGAGCACTGCCGTAGGCGCATGGACCAAGCCGGCACCCTGCTGGAAGATGCTGTAGGCGAGGCTGCCGTCCGCCTTCGTGGCTGAGCGACCACTGCTCATTACCTTGCACTTCACTTCGTCCGGGGTCCAGGTGGGGTTGGCCTGCAGCGCCAGCGCCACCACGCCCGAGATGACCGCCGCCGACTGCGACGTGCCGGACATGTAGAAGTGCCCAGTCTTCATGACCTGCGCCGGGAACTGCGCAGCTAGGAAGCTGGTCGGCGGGGCAAGGCCCACCAACTTGGCACCGGGCGCGACGATATCCGGCTTCACGAAGCCTTCGTAGGTGGGGCCCGCGGCCGAGAACGGTGCGAGGAAGTCGTCGGAGGAATTGGAAGGCGTGCCGTTGTCGGACATCGAGCCGGCCGTGATGACGTAGGGCGTGTTGCCCGGAACGCCGATGGACATGGCGGTAGGCCCGGCGTTACCGGCGGCGGCCACCACCACAATGCCCGCCTTCCACGCAGCCATGACAGCGAGGTTGAGCGGGTCGTCCCAGTACGCCGACTGCGGCGTGGCGCTGAACGACAGGTTCAGCACGCGGATGTTGAAGGCCTGGCGATTGGTAACCACCCAGTCGATGGCACGGATGACATCGAAGTAGCGGCCTGAACCGTCCTTGCCGAAGGCACGCACGGACACGAGCTTCACGCCCGGGGCAATGCCCTCGTACTTGCCGGTAGCCCAAGTGTCACTGCTAGCGAGGATGGAGGTGACGTGCGTGCCGTGGCCGCTCGGGTCACCGAAGTCCTGCAGGTAACGAGTGCTGATGGGCGCCTTGGGGTCGGTTCTGTCCGGCACCGTGGCGTCGTATTCCGCCACGATGCGGCTCCGACCGGAAGGGTCGACGGCAAGCGGACCAGTCGCCCACAGGCCCGTGTCCACCACCGCCACGCCGATTCCCTTGCCAGTAATGCCGGCAGCATGGAGTTCGTTCGCACCGGTTTCCGCGACGTAGTCCGTCTTGAGACCCGCACCCGCCACATAGATAGGCGCATCGGCGAAGAATTTCAGGCGGGCTTCCTTGCGTAGGGCCGCCAACTGGTTGGGGGTGAGTTCCGCACCACCGCCACGGATGAGCGACAAGCCACCGAGCCAATGGCCACCCACGGCCTCTACCGCACGCTGAACCGCCGCGACGCTGGTGCCCTGCAGGAGGTAGCGCTCGGTGGCGCCGGTGTCCTGACGCAATGCTGAACGAACCGGCTTGCGCTGCTGGGCCGGAAGCGCGGCATGGACTGCTGCAGTGACGGTGCGCGCGACCACCGGTCGCGATACTGGCTGGGCGTCCCACAAGTAGGCCGCCAAGGCGATAGCCAGGGCGCCGGCGGACAAAACCCAACGCAGCGGACGATTAGAGGTGGTATGCGACATCAGAGGACTCCCGAAAGCTTTACCGCGAACAGCATGCTTGTTGTTTTCGAAGCCCATAATTCACTAAATTTTTCGTTTTGTGTATTTTTTCTAAATAAATTTTTACTTTTTTTATACGTAATTCACGCAATCCCCTGAAAGCTACGTGAAAACCCTAGGAAGCCGCTTCCACCTAGCAGTTGCGGAAGTTTCTGCAAGCTATTGAAAAAACGTTGTTTATGAAAATTTCACAAAGGCCTTGGCGCCAATGCCTGCTGTAATGCAGCAAACAACATTCCGTGGGTATTCGGGTCAAAAACCGGCGCCGCCGACCAGTCGTAGACCCACGGATGCCCAGTTCGCGCAAATTCCGGCTCGTCCGCAAAGCGTGGAAACACATGGGCATGCAGGGCCGGCGCTAGGTTGCCGTACATGGCGTAGTTCACCCGCAAGGCGCCCGTCACGGCGAGTACCGCATCGCCCAGCGCAGCCATATCACCCAGAAACTGCGCGCGATGTACCGCCTCCATATCGTTCAGATGAGGCGGCACCGGGTCCGGCAACAGCAAGCAATAGCCACGGAGCACCTGCGGGTCCCCCATGACGGCCCAACCGGAAGCCATGCGGCCAAGACAAGTGGGGTCGCGCCCTTCGCGGCAGGCAGCGACACGCCGATGAATGACTGTAGGCATGGGCCAACCCCTACGGTGCCGCGTGCGCGGCGCGCGCGGCCGCAACTTCAGCCACGGTCACCGCGGTGGCTGCATTGCCCCAACTGCTGCGCACATGGGTCAGCACAGCGGCCAACTCGTCGTCTTTGAGGTAAGTGAACTGCGGCATCATCGGCGGATACTTGCCCGCGGGCATCGTGGCCGGGCGCACCCCGAACATCACCCACGCCGTCAGGGCGGCAGGGTCGCCATTCACCGTAGCGCTGCCAGGGAGCACTGGCTGCATACCCATGCCCTGCCCGGCAGGGCCATGGCAGCCAATGCAGTTCTGCAGGTAAACGCGGCTGCCCGGGGTTTGCGCTGCCGGGCCAGCGCCGCTACTGCCCTTGCCGCCACCGCAGGCCGCGAGCCCCAGCACGGCAAGGCCCAGCACCACAACCGAAGAAAAGCCCCGCGTGTGCGCCACAACAATATTCCGCCTAGGCATCCGTGTGCTCCCGTATTAACTGTAGGGCGCAACCCGTGCAGGATTGCGGCCAGCGTCACCAAACGCTGCGACTATACCGACACCACCCTCAGGCTGTACCCATGCCGCGTGCCTCTCGTCTCCTCTGCCTGCTGTTCTGCCTGCTGTTACCGACCCGGACGATGGCGGACAGCCCGCAGGAGCAATTCTTGCGCAGCGCCCTGCAGGCCGCCGCCACGGTGGGCTTGGACCCGGCGGACTACAGCGGCCCCGATTTCACCGCGAACCTGCGCCGCTACGTGGCCGACCTGCACTATGGACGCATCGATCCGGCCGCGGCGGGCCACGGCTTGCGCACCGACCGCAGTCGACTGGACGTGGACGCCACCGTGGCACAGCTGCTGACCAGCGACGACGTCGCTCGCGACCTCGCGGCCGTCGAACCTTCTTTCATTCACTACCACCTGCTGAAAGCGGCGTTGGCTCGCTACCGCGTTCTGGAAAAAGACCCGTCGCTGACCGAGTTGCCAACGCTGCCACGCGGCGTAACGACGTTGCGGCCTGGCATGCCCTGGGCAGGCACCGCTGCGCTTACCCGCTTGCTGCAGGCCTTGGGCGACTGGCCCACGAGCCGCGCCGTGCCGCGCGGCGATGTTTACACCCAGACCCATGCCAGCGCTGTGCAGCATTTCCAGTGGCGGCACTTGCTGGCCACGGATGGCGCCTTGGGCCCCACCACCTGGCGCGAACTCACCACGCCGCTCAGCGCTCGTGTGCGCACCATGGAACTGACACTGGAGCGTTGGCGTTGGGTGCCACCGCACCTACACGAAGCGCCCATCGTGGTGAACATTCCAGAGTTCCGGCTGTTCGCTTGGGAGACACCGGAAGACGAAGAAAGCCGCCTACTGAAACTCGAAGTGATTGTGGGTGAACGTTACCTGAGCAAGCACACGCCCGTGTTCGCGGGCAGCTTGCGCTATCTGGTCTTCCGCCCGTACTGGGATGTGCCCCACAGCATTGCCGTGAAGGAACTGCTGCCGAAGATCCGCCACGACCGCGGCTACCTGCAGCGCGAACATCTGGAACTGGTACGCGGGTTCGGCAATCGCGCCATCCCCGTCCCCGCCACTTCAGCGAACCTCGCCGCCGTAGTCACCGGCCAACTGCGTCTGCGCCAACGCCCCGGCGCCGACAACGCATTGGGGCTGGTGAAGTTCATGCTGCCGAACCCCTACAACGTCTACTTGCATTCGACGCCGGCCCAGTCCTTGTTCGCCAAGCCCTCGCGGGCCTTCAGCCATGGCTGTGTGCGCGTACAGGATGCAGCGAAGTTGGCAGCCTTCTTGCTGCGCGACAACCCGGAGTGGAATGCGGAGCGCGTTGCCACGGCCATGGCGGACGAAAGCGCGAATTCACTCATCGTGCCGTTGGCGAAACCGGTGCCGGTGTATTTCGTCTACGCCACGGCGATTGCCGCGCGCGACGGCCTGCGTTTCTTCCCGGATGTGTATGGGCACGACGCGGACTTGGACCGCTTGCTGCGCAACCGCAAGAACGCGGACGTTCAGCTGCCCCAGTGACGGACGCGGCCCGTGTCGAGATGCACGAACTGCGAGGCGGTGTAGAGCCCTACTCCGCCGCGCTGCAGACTCAAGCCGGCGGCATGCAAACGCTGCACGCTCACTCCCACCATGCGCACATCCACGGCACGCCCCTCGAGGTGCAGGCTGTGCTGCGCAACGCCCGAGCTCGCGGAACGACCACGCAGGTACTCATTCGTTTTCGGCGAACGGTAACCGCAGATGACCTCGAACTCGGGGTCGCGGTCGAGCGTCACCGCTACTTCGTGGAGCAAATCGAACAAGCCGCTATCGAGCGGATGTTCATGGCCGGTGCGGAAATCGCGGAAGAAGTGCTGCAAGCGCGCCAGCACTTCCGGCGCGCGGCTGCCTGCCTGAAAGAAGGGGAACACCCCGCTTTCCGCCGTGTGCACATTGTGGAGCCGCAGCACGCGCGTACTGCCGCCATTGGCTTCCGCCCAAGCGCGTGCCGGCGCCAAAGGCGCCAAAGCAGTGCCAGCCAACAGCGCGCCAGAACCCTGCAGGAACCGGCGACGTAATGGGGAAGGGGGTGCAGACATGCGCGGAGGTTGCCCCAAAGCAGCGCCGAGGGCAACCCGCAAAGTGGCCAAGTACGGTAACGGACCGGACACCGCGAACTTCAAGCCGTGGAACCGTGAACCGCGGCGCATTAACCGCCGTTGACAGGGACGATGCGGGCCCGCGGGAAGAAGTTGAAGTCGGTGGCCGAAGCACAGGTGTAGGCCCCCATCATGCGGCCGACGAGCAAATCGCCGGCAACCAACTCGGGCAGCGGCAAGCCTTCTGCCACTACGTCGATGCTGTCGCAGGTGGGGCCCGCCAAGACTGCCGGATGTTTGGGCTGTTCAGGCGACGGCGCTGCACCATTCACGGTCAAGGCCTGCACCGGGTAAACAGCGTGGTCGAAAATCTGCCCGCTGAACGAACCGTAAACGCCGTCATCCAGGTAGTACCACCACTGCCCGTCACGGCGCGCGCGGCCCATGACGCTCGTGATGGCCACACCGGCGGGCGCAGAGATGAACCGACCAGGCTCCGCAATGATGCGAACGTCGTTCGGCAAGGTGGCCAGCGCCGCCACGATGGGCGCACAGAACTGCTCAATGGGCATGGCACCTTCGTGGTACTCCACGGGGAAGCCACCACCGATATCCAGCGTACCCAGCGCATGGCCAGCAGCACGGGCCGCGGTGATCAGGCCGGCGCAAGCTTCGACGGCGAGTACGTGCATGGCGGGCGAAGCGGCCTGCGAACCCACATGGAACGACAAGCCGATGACCGTAGTGCCTTGCGCGCGCGCGGCATCCAGCAAAGGGAGGACGTCTTCCGGTTCGCAGCCGAACTTGCGCGACAGGTCGCACTTGGCTTCCGGGTTGCGGAACGCCACGCGCAACAACAACTGCGCGTGCGGGTAAGGCGCGAACTTCGCTATTTCATCGGGGTTGTCCGCCACGAACGTCACCACGCCACGGTCCAGCGCCGCGCGAATATCGCAGTCGCGCTTGATGGGGTGCGTATGAATGCAGCGATTCGGGGGCACGCCTTCGCGCACCACCAATTCCACTTCGCCGGCCGTCGCGAGGTCGAACCACGCGTCTTCTGCCAACAAGGTGCGCACCACGCTGGCTTCCGGCAATGGCTTCAATGCGTAGTGCAAGTCCACACCCGGCAAGGCTGCCTGCAGCCGATGGTACTGGCGCCGAATGGCAGCACAGTCGATGAGCAGCAATGGCGTCCCGTGCTCGGCCGCCAACGCCAACAGCGTGGCGCGGGAGGTCAGGTCGACATCAGCGGTATGCGTTGCCATGGGCTAGGAAGGTCCGTCGCGGAAAAACGCGCAGGATACACAATCGGGGTGACACATGCGCTATCGGGGGGTTCAGTCGGCGCTTTCCAGTTCCCCAGCCGCGGCGGCTCGCGCCAAGCGGTCGCGGACCGCAGCCCACTCCTCCCCTGCTGGGGGCGCCTCCACCAACAGACGCGGTGCGCCTAAGGCGTCGAGGTCACGCAAGGTCGAGTAAAGCTTTTGGCCGAACTCCGCTGGCGTCGCCGGCAACACCACCCGGCAACCCGGCGCCAACATACCCACTGGCACGGCAGCCACCTCGCCGATGTCTGCCCGGGCCACCACACACGCCCCCGGCACCTCCGCCAAGCGCTGCGCCAGCAAAGCGGATGGCACCACCTCGAGTGGCGTGCGCGGCGCGTAGTGCGCCTTCACTGCACCCGGAACCCGTGGACCATCGTTAGCCGCGCCAATGAACACCTCGACACCGGCAGCGCGACTCAGCGCGCCCGGCGTAATGAGGCCAGGACGGAGCACGCGGACTTCACCCTTGAGGCAAGCGACGATGGTGGACTCAATTCCTACCGCACATTCGCCACCCTCCACCACTGGCACGCTGCCACCAAACTCCTGCACGACATCTGCAGCGCGCGTTGGGCTTAGACGACCATAGCGATTGGCAGATGGCGCCACGAGTGCACCACCGAACGCCGCCAACACAGCTTGCGCGATTGGATGCGCCGGTACCCGCAAGGCAACGGTGTCCTGCCCACCAGTGACCGCGGGCAACACGCCCGAAGAACGCGGCACCACCAACGTTAATGGGCCGGGCCAAAAAGCCGCAGCGAGACGTTCCGCCACCGCAGGCCAATCACTCACCCATGGCGCCACCGCAGCGCCCACAGCGAGATGAACGATCAGCGGATGATCGGCAGGGCGACCCTTAGTGGCGAACACCCGGGCGACAGCGACGGAGTTCCTGGCATCGGCGGCCAAGCCGTACACCGTCTCGGTCGGCAGCCCCAGCACGCCGCCGGCACGCAGGTGGCGTACCGCCGTGGCCAAGCCTTCAGGCGTCGCCGGCAACAGGCTCATGCACCCTCGGCGCCAGCCACCAACGCTGCTGCCAAGTACTGCAGGGTAAGCGGTGCCGAGCCTTCGGCCTTGTTGTTAGCAATGACGATAACTTCATCTTGACGCGCCAAAGCTGCAGCCACTTCTGCGGCCACGGCGCTACGGCTATCAACGTCCGGCGCGGCGAGACGATCGAACGGCGCAAACTCCTCGCGAGCCGTCGCGTATTCACGGGCCGGGTGCAACATCCAGCGCACCACCGTCAGCGGTGGACGGGTACTGATGCCGGCGACCGCATGTCCATCGAGGATGAGGCGCGCTTGGGCAGCAAGCGCTGGCATGCGCGGATGGACATTCAGGCAATGCACCACACCGCGGGCACCGAGCGCGGTGGCATAGGCAGGGCCGAGAAACTCGCGATTGCGAATCTCCACGGCATAGCGCGGGCCACGCCCTTGTGCATCTACGGGCAAGGCCGGCAAAGCTTCGAGGAACCGTGCCAGATGGTCGGCGAAGCGCAGCGCAGTGCGCGCATAAGGCGGACCCAACGGTGGAAACTGGAAAAGGATGACACCGGCTTTAGTGCCCAAACCTTCCAACACCGGCGCTACGACTTGCTCCGTTGCATAGGCAGCGTTCAGGAAAAAATCGGCGGGTGAACGCCCGGCATAGGGCATACGCCGCCACTGGTCAAAAGGTGTGGTCAGCGCGGCATGCGCCTTCACCAAAAAGCGAAAGTCTTCGGGCACAGCCGCTGCCATGGGGGCCAGTTCCGTGGCCGGCAAGGGCGCATAGAAGGTGCGGTCAATGCCCACGCTGCGCAACAAAGGGTGACGCGCGTAAGCGGACAACCCTTTCCGCGACAGCAGCGTTTCCGACTGCGTGTCGCGATAGACGAGCCCCGCCCAACCGGGAAACGTCCAACTCGAAGTGCCGAGCCGCAGGCCCTCTGGCAGCTGGGCCGCGAGTTCGAGCAAAGCGGGTTCGGCAACTGCCGGAAGGACTTCAGCTTCCGGCTTGCGGCGGGCGGGAGCAGAAGCCGCGACAGGTGCGGTGACAGGCAACGGCAGCGGCGCCGTAACAGCCGCAACGACCGCCGCAGCGACAGGCACCACGGCACTCGCAGAGACAGGCATGGGTACCGGCACCCACTCACCCATGGAAATGACTTCGGTAGCCGGCTCGATGGGCTCTACCTGTGCCGGCCCTTCGACCACGGGCGGCGCAGCGCGGCGCGCGCGTGGCTTGCGCGGCGCCGCTGCCAGCTTGGCAGGCTTTTCCGACAGGGTCGGCTTGTCCGGCTCCACCGCATTTGCCGACGCGACCGCGCTGGCCGGCTCCACCGCATTTGCCGACACGACCGCGCTGGCCGGTGCGGCCGGATTGGCAAGTGGTTTCCCGAACAGGTCGAACTGTGACATAGCAGTCCTCAGTCTATCGCCAGGCGGGACCAACCTTCAGGGCCTAGCCGCAACTCATAGGCCGGCCAGTAATGCTTGTCGAGTTTCAAGGTAATGACCTCGACCGAACCGTTCCAAGTGACCGTGCGCAGACGCACCGAGGCACGGTCGGCCTTGTCGCGGACACGAGCGAGAAAGGCGTCAAGGTCGGGCGTCGGTTGGCCATCCACTTCCACGATACGCCTACCGGCCCAGAGACCATAGCGCGTGGCTGGCGAGCCATACAGGAAGTACGCAACGAACACGCCTTCGGGAGCCACGCCCCGCTGCGCCGCCAAGGCCCGATGCGGCGCATGCAAAGTGGCGCCAGCCCACTGCACGACGCGGTCGAGTTCCTGCGCTGGCAGGGCCGTAGTACCCACTTCCACGGTGGTTTCCGCGCCACCGCGCCACAGCGTTACCTTCACGCGGGGCTGCTGCGAAAGCACTTCCACATCGCGAAAGCGCGTGACCACCTGACCGTCGATCGCCAACAGCAAGTCACCGCCCTGCAGTTGCTGCGCGGCATCGCTGCCGCCGGTCACCCGCGTGACTGCCAACACCTGACGCTGGTCACCGCCCGCAGCCGCCAACCGTTCCAGCCACGCCACGGGTACGCCGTAACGCCGCGCCCCGGAAAGCGTCAAAGCACCAAGTTCGACATCGAGCGTGCGCAATGGCGCAGCGCCAACGGTTTGTACCTGTCGCACCATGTCGACCACGGCATCAAGGGGCACGCCGAGGTTCTGTTGCACCATCTCGCGCCCGCTTTCGTAAGCAAAGCTGCTCCACAAGGCGTGGATATTGCCGCTGGCATCGGTAAGCACACCGTCGAAATCTTCGGGGCCATTCACCAAGCGCAGCAGTTCCTGGTTGGCTTCGCGGAACTGCAGCGTGCGCGACAGCGGGAACTGCGCTGGCTCCACGGACGACACCGTACTGCCCTGCATGGCCACGCGACCATCCTGACGCAACCCTACTGCCCACACGGCATCGCCAGGCTTCAGCGCACGCGGCGCCAGCACGGCACTACGGACTGGCGTGGTGCCCAACGCCGCTGGGTCATAGGCTAGCAACGCCAAGTTATGCAAGGGGTGCAGGTAAACCACGCGTGCCGGCAACTCCACCGACCCACCGAACGTCAGTCGCGCATCACCCAAGGCCACGGGCACCGTGTTGCGGTCTACAAGCACCAGACCGCGCTTCGCATCAACGATGAGCCCCGTACCGTTATAACTACGCTCGGTGACCCCGGTGACGCTATACGGCAGCGTGTAGTTCACCACCACCAACGACGGCGCCACACGTGCGGTGCGTGCATCCGGCGCAGGCGGCAAGGTGGCACTCGCTGGCGGCGTTACCGACGCCGCAGCACCAGCTTCCACGGCCGTACATTGCCAACGCCCGGCAACGTCGTCCCGCACGCATTCGCGCGCCGGGAACCAATGCCGGTCCACGACAATGGAGCGCAACTGCGGGGTGCGCGGATCGTCCTGTGTAACGAAGCGAACGGCAGCGCGTCCACCTTCGGGTACGGCCAGTAGCAAGGCACGCAACGCCGCCAGTGTTGGGACGGGCTTGCCTTCGAACGATACCAGCAACGCGCCGCGCGGCACACCACTGGCACCGAACAGGTACCCCGGGTTGGCCACGAACACGCCACGCACTGGCAAATTGAAATGCCGTCCCATCTGGTACGACAGCGGGTGCACGATGGCATCGCCGAACTCGAGGAAGCGGTCTGGCGTGATGGCGTGCAGGTCGCCCACGGTTATCGCGCAGTCGACTACGCGCTCACCACGCCGCACGCGCAGGTGCACTACCCGGCCGACGCTGTCATCTAGCAAGGCATCAAGCGCCTGAAAGTCCGCGAGCCATTGGCCTTCGGCCTGCAGCACAATATCGCCCACTTCCAGTTGCCCATCGGCTGGCGAACCCGGTTGAACCTCGGCCACGACCAGCAGACCGGTGCGCCCCGGCAAGGCACCACGTACCGCAGCTTCCGTAGCACTGTCGAGCCCCAGGCGGGCCAGTTCGTCGTAGGGGGTGTAAGCAAACACCGTCTGCATCGTGCCGCGCGGCACCGGTTGCCCGGCCTGTAGCAGACGCAAGGCACGTACCACGCGCTCCAGTGGTAGATAAAAACTGCTCGCGGCATTGCCCGCGCCGCCCGCGTTTAGCGCTATGGCGCGGCCCCAGCGGTCGACGACCGGCGAACCTGAACTGCCACCAGAAGTACTGGAAGCGGCCTGCAGATAGAAGGTATTGAAGTCGTTGTACTTGCCCTTGCCGTATTCCGGCGCCGCGCGTTCCAAGCGGGCCAACGTGCCCGCGAGGATGGACAACTGCTCGCCCGCATCATTGCCAACGACGCGGATCTCTGTTCCCACCCGTGCACCTTCCGGCGCCAGCGGAATGGACTCCGGATGCGAGAAACGCAGTTGTCGCGGGTCGTACTGATACAGGCCGAAGTCATGGACCGGGTCGCGATAGACGGGGCGCAGCTCCACCTCCTCGCGATTCAGGAACGTGGCTTGTGCCGTCACCGGGCCCGGCGTGACCACGTGCCGGTTGGTGAGAATGAGCCCACGCTCGGCATCCACCACAAAGCCCGTAGCCTGTGCCGAAGTATTCCATTCGGTATCGAAGGCGCGGGTCTGGTCAATCTGAATGGACACCACGCTGTTGGCAATACGCTCCAGCGTGGCGGACCAATCAGGTGCAGCCGGCGTAGCCTTGGCGACCACCGGCGTGGTAACAGCCGACACCGTAGTGCGCGCGGGTGGGGCAGCAGCCTTGGCAGCGGCCAGGGCCCCAGGCGAGAGCGTTGCCAGCATCCAGCCGACAACGCAAAGCCAAAGGCGGCGCAGCATCAGCGATAGTCATAGCCGAAGGCGGTGCGGAAACGTTCCGCAAACTCCTCCGGCGTGAAGTGGTGGGTCTGGGTACCGCGATGCGCAATCTTGATGGCGCCGATGAGCGAAGCCATGCGCCCCGTGGTCGCCCAGTCGCGGCCGGCTTGCAAGCCCGCGATGAGGGCGGCGCGATAGGAGTCGCCACAACCGGTGGGGTCGGCAATGGTTTCCGCCTTCACCGGCGGAATTTCCGTTACGCCATCGCGCGTATGAATGAGTGAGCCCTCTCCACCGCGAGTGACGATATAGGCTTGGCAACGACCGGCAATCTGCTCGGGCGTCAGGCCCGTGCGTTCCTGCACCAGTTGCCCCTCGTAGTCGTTCACCACTACCCAAGTAGCTTGGTCGATGAACTGTTCAAGGTCCTGCCCACCGAACAGCGGCATGGCCTGACCCGGGTCGAAGATGAACGGCACACCGGCATCCGCCAACTGCTGCGAGTGGAGAATCATGCTGTCGCGACCATCCGGACCCACCAGACCAATGTTCAAGCCGCGGTCGCGCGGCACCGGAATGTCCTTCGAACGCTCCATGGCGCCCGGGTGGAATGCGGTGATCTGGTTGTCGTCGAGGTCCGTGGTGATGTAGGCCTGCGCGGTGTAGGCATCTTCGTGCCGGACCACGCAGTCCATCGCCAGGCCCTGCTTGGCCATCCAAGTGGCATACGGGTCGAAGTCCTGGCCCACCGCCGCTGCCACGAGCGGGTCGCCGCCGAGCAGTTTCAGGTTATAGGCAATGTTGCCGGCACAGCCGCCATAGTTGCGGCGCATTTCCGGCACAAAAAAGGACACCGACAACATATGAATGCGGTCGGGCAGGATGTGGTCCTTGAAACGGCCATTGAAGACCATGACGGTGTCGTAAGCCAAGGAACCACAAATTAACGCTGTCATGCCGTATTCCGGATAAGGGAAGGAAAATCTTGCCCCGGCATCATAACCGGGAGCGGCAAAGCCGCGTCAGCGATCGCCCAGCACCAAGGCCCAAGCCGTGGCGAGCATGACGAACGAGGTAAAGACCGCCGCCGAACCCAAGTCTTTGGCGAGGCCCGAAAGCGGATGGCGTTCGATGCCTATGCGGTCGATGGCGGCTTCCACGGCGCTGTTCAGCAACTCAACCACCAAAATGAGCAGCATGGGGGCCACCAGCAGAAAGCGCTCCACGCCCGTTCGCCCGAACCAGAGGCCGGCCGGAAGCACCAGCAGTGCCAGCGCACATTCCTGCCGGAATGCCGCCTCCTCGCGCCAGGCACCGCAGAAACCCAGCCAGGAGTTGCGGAATGAGAGGAACAGGCGGCGCATGCCCTGCGGCTTGTCACGATCGACCATGGCGGCAACCCTCATTGTGGAATTCGGCCCGGTATAGGCCATGGTTACTATTGTCCCTGCGCTTGCCATCCACCCGCAAGGCGCGGAACATTGTCGCACCCCTTACCCCGGAGTTTCCCCCATGGATCGTCGTCAAGCCTTGCTCAGTACTTTCGTCGGCGCCGCCGCCCTCTCCATGGCCGGTCGCGCTGTCGCCGCCGAGGCGCACGCCGCCCAGCAGGGCGCGGGCCCGAACCGCGAAGTGCTGGAGTCGGCGCTGCACTGCGCTCGCGATGGCGAAGTGTGTATGTCCCACTGCCTCGAATCCTTCAGCGCCGGCGACACCATGCTCGCCGAATGCGCCCGCAGCGTGGCGCAACTGGTGCCCGCCTGCACCGCGCTCGCACAATTGGCCGCCCTCAAGTCGCCGCGTCTTGCCGAGTTCGCCAAGGCCGTTTCGCTCGTCTGCAAGGACTGCGAAGCGCAATGCCGCAAGCACGCGGAACACCACGACTTCTGCAAGGACTGCGCCGATAGCTGCCTGGCCTGCATCAAGGCCTGCGAGAGCCTGAACTAATGCGCGCGCGGCACGTGGGGGTGGCCCGTCATGCCACCGGTCTGACACGCGTCAGCGCCGTAGCCACCTTGTTGTGTTCCGCCGTTGCGGCCGCCCAAGGCGTGTCGCCCCCCGTGTCACCCCCCGTGTCGACCGCGGCGTCGACCGCGGCCGCAGCGCCCGCCGCCCTGCGCCCGCAGGACGACCTGTACCTTTACGTGAACCGCGCCTGGGAATTGGCCACGCCCATCCCGCCGGACAAAGCTTCCATCGGCGCGTTCGATGGTCTGCGCGATATCAGCCGTGACCGCGTCAAGGTCATCATCGACGAGCTCGCCGCGAAGCCGCAGGCGCCCGGCTCGGATGAGCAGAAGATTGCCGACTACTACCGTGCCTACATGGACGAAGCGGCCATCGACGCGCGCGGCCTGAAGCCCGTGCAGCCTCTGTTCGCACTGGTGGATGCGGCGAAGACACCCGCCGATTTCGCGGTACTTACCGGGCGCCTGGCCGGTGAAGGCGTTGGCGGCCCGCTGTCTTCTTACGTGGGGCAAGACGCCAAGAACGCCACGCGCTACCTCGCCAGCGTGAACCAAGCAGGGCTCAGCCTGCCGGACCGCGACTACTACCTCGGCGATACCGAGGCCTACCAGAAGGCCCGCGCCGCGCTCGTGGTGTATATCACCACCGTGCTGCGCGAGGCTGGTGCCAAACCGGAAGTCGCCGCTTCGCAAGCAGCCGCCATCGTGGCGCTGGAAACGAAGATTGCTACCGTGCACCGCACCCGCGTGCAACTGCGCGACCCGAACGCCAACTACAACCTCAAGGCCGAAGCGGACTGGTCGGCTGTGGCGAACCTGCCCTGGCGTGCCATGTTCAACGCCATCGGCAGCGGTGGCGCGAACATCACGGAAGCCAACATCCGTCAGCCGGAAGTGGTGGCCGCCATCGCCGGCTTGTTCCAATCGGAGCCCGCCGAAGCCTGGCGCGCCTATTTCCGCTATCGCGTCATCAGCAGCTACGCCGAGGTATTGCCGAAGTCCATTCGGACCGCGCGCTTCGAGCTTTACGGCCGCACGCTGCGCGGTCTGCAGCAAGAAGAGCCGCGTTGGCGTCAAGCGACGGATGCTGTCGGTGCCGGCCGCGGTGGCGCCTTGGGCGAAGCCGTGGGCCGTCTCTATGTGGAACGCCACTTCCCGCCGGAAGCCAAAGCCCGCATGGTGGCGCTCGTCGCCAACCTGCAGGAGGCTTACCGCCAAGGCATCGACGGTCTCACCTGGATGACGCCGGCCACCAAGGCGCAGGCCCAGAAGAAGCTCAGCACCTTCCGCGTAAAGATTGGCTACCCCGATGTGTGGCGCGACTACTCGGCCTTCGAGGTCAAGGCAGACGACCCCGTCGGCAACGCACAGCGCAGCAACCGCTTCGAGCTCGACCGCAACCTCGGCAAGTTGGGCAAGCCCATCGACCGCAGCGAATGGGGCATGACACCGCAGACGGTGAACGCCTACTACAGCGCCACCATGAACGAAATCGTGTTCCCGGCGGCCATCCTGCAGCCACCGTTCTTCGACATGGCCGCAGACGACGCCACCAACTACGGCGGCATCGGCGCTGTCATCGGCCACGAAATCAGCCATGGCTTCGACGACTCGGGTAGCCAGTTCGACGCGGACGGCAACCTGAAGAACTGGTGGACCGCGGATGACCGCAAGTCCTTCGAAGGGCTTACCGCCCGCGTGGTAGCGCAGTACGACGCTTATCAGCCGCTACCCGGCAAAAATATTCAGGGCAAGCTGACGCTAGGCGAAAATCTGGCGGACGTCTCGGGCTTGGCGGTGTCTTACCGCGCCTACCGGCTCTCGCTCGGTGGCAAGGAAGCGCCCGTGGTGAACGGCGTGACTGGTGACCAGCGCTTCTTCCTCGGCTGGGCACAGGTGTGGCGTTCGCAGTATCGCGACGCCGCACTGCTGCAGCAGTTGACGACCGACCCGCACTCTCCCGGCCGCTTCCGTGCCATCGGTTCGCCGGTGAACATGGACGCCTTCCACCAAGCCTTCGGCACGCAGCCCGGCGATGGCATGTGGAAAGCGCCGGACGACCGCATCCGCATCTGGTGATCTGAACCCATGGCATTACCCCCGCGCCGCATCAGCCTGCAGGCCCGCATCGGAGGCGTCGCCCTTGGCGGCGGCGCCCCCATCGTCGTGCAGTCGATGACCAACACGGACACGGCCGATATCGAAGCCACCGTGGCGCAGGTGGCTTCGCTCGCTCGTGCCGGCAGCGAACTGGTCCGCGTCACGGTGAACGAAGAAGGGGCTGCTGCGGCAGTTCCCCATATCCGCGACCGGCTGGCCGCCATGGGCATCGACGTGCCACTGGTAGGCGACTTCCACTTCAACGGTCACCGCTTGCTGAAGGCCCACCCGGCTTGCGCCGAGGCGCTTGCCAAGCTGCGCATCAACCCCGGCAATGTTGGCCGTGGCAGCAAGCGCGACACGCAATTCGCCGAGATGATTGAAATGGCCTGCCGCTACGGCAAGCCGGTACGCATTGGCGTGAACTGGGGCAGCCTCGACCAGGACCTGCTTACGCGCCTGATGGATGAGAACAACCAGCGTGCCGAACCCTGGGAAGCCATGGATGTGGTGCGCGAGGCTATCGTCGTCAGCGCCATCGACAGCGCCGAGCGCGCCGTCGAACTGGGCCAACCACGCGAGGGCATCGTGCTGTCCGCCAAGGTCAGCGGCGTGCAGGACCTCATCACCATCTATCGCAAGCTAGCGGCACGCTGCAACTATCCACTGCACCTCGGGCTCACCGAGGCCGGTATGGGGAGCAAAGGCATCGTGGCCAGTACCGCTGCCATGGCCGTGGTGCTGCAAGAAGGCATTGGCGACACTATCCGCGTGTCGCTCACGCCTGAACCCGGCGGCGATCGCACCCGCGAAGTCATCGTCGCCCAGGAAATTCTGCAATCCATGGGCTTCCGCGCCTTCCTGCCGCAAGTAGTTGCGTGCCCCGGTTGCGGGCGCACCACCAGCACCTACTTCCAGGAACTGGCCCAATCCATCCAGAGCCATATTCGCCACCGCATGCCCGCTTGGCGCAGCGATTTCGAAGGCGTGGAAATGATGAACGTGGCCGTGATGGGCTGCGTGGTGAACGGGCCCGGCGAAAGCAAGCACGCCAATATCGGCATCAGCCTGCCTGGCACCGGCGAACGCCCGGTAGCGCCCGTTTACGAAGACGGCGAGAAAACCGTGACGCTCAAGGGCGAGCGAATTGCCGAAGAGTTTCAAGACTTGGTGGAGGCCTACATTGCCCGCACCTATCGGAGACGCGCGTGACCGACTCGTTGTTGAAAGACCGCCGCTGTGAATCTTGCCGTGGCGGCATTGCCCCCATGGAACCCGCGGCTGCCACGGCTGCCATGGCACAGCTCCATGCGGACTGGCGCCTGACAGAAGACGGCAAAGGCCTGAAGCGCGACCTATCGTTCCGGAACTTCTACCGCACCATGGGCTTCGTGAACGCCCTGGCGCACATCGCCAACGCCGAGGACCATCATCCGGA
The DNA here is from genome assembly GCA_943331345.2 of Candidatus Planktophila lacus. Classification (GTDB taxonomy): domain Bacteria; phylum Pseudomonadota; class Gammaproteobacteria; order Steroidobacterales; family Steroidobacteraceae; genus CAIOHZ01. Next base: position 48,070 of record CALQLF020000014.1, read on the forward strand.
CTTGCAGGTGGGCTACCACTATTGCCGCGTGCTGTTCACCACGCATGAAATCGATGGTCTGTCGGTGAACGACTTCATCTGCGCCGCGAAGATGGACGCGTTGCTCTAGTTCTCTGGCAGCAACGGTTGGCCCAGGCACAACCGCGGCGCCTCGCCACCCAGCCCCATAGCGCGCGTCATGAACTGGCGCCGCAACCAGCGGTGGCCCGCCACCACACCCAGCCCCTGCCGCCGCAAGGAACCCAACCAGCCCTGCGGGCTGCTGAAGGCTTGCTGCAGCACGTGCAAGCCAAGCGTGAGCGGTGCGGCTTCCGCACGACGCCAACGCGCATAGCGGCCCACCGGGCCCGGGTCACCGCTATCTTCACCGCGCTGAACTGCTTCGGCGATGGTCTGGACCAAGGCCGCCGCGTCGAGCAAGCCGAGGTTGGCGCCCTGCCCAGCGAGTGGGTGCACCGCATGCGCTGCGTCGCCCACTAGCGCCAGACGGGTGCCGCCGTAAGTGGTCGCGGTGATGCGCCGCAGCGGAAACGAAGTGCGCACCGAGTCGAGGCGCAGGGCACCCAGCACACCATCACTGGCCGCCGTCACCGCTTGCTCGAAGGTAGCGTCGTCCATGGCCAGCACCCGCAAGGCTTGGTCCGTGGGCAAAGTCCAGACAATCGACACGCGCCCCGGCGCTACCGGCAACAAGGCCAAGGGCCCTTCTGGCAGGAAACGTTGCCAGGCAATATCTTCATGACTGCGCTCGGTACGCAAAAAAGCCACCACACCGCGCTGATGGTAGTCGCGCAGGTTGGTGGCAATACCGCTTGCCTCGCGCAGCGGGGAGTCTGCGCCTTCCGCCGCCACCACCAGACCGGTACGCAGCGTAGTGCCATCTGCGAGCGTCACCAACGCACGTTCGGCATCCGCCGTGAACGACTCGACCGCCGAGGTGTACACCCGCACACCTGCACGCACCGCCGCCGCATGCAGAGCCGCCTGCAGTGTGGCCACTTCCGCTAGGTGACCGAGGTCAGGCTCGCCCATCTCGCCGGCGGTAAACGTTAGCGCACGGGGGCCATCGGCCTTATCGACGCTGTCCCACACCCGCATGCCTTGGTAGGCATGGGCGCGCTGCA
>CALQLF020000015.1 GCA_943331345.2 Candidatus Planktophila lacus
AGCGTCGACACCATGCGCCGAATGTCAGCCAAGCGATCCGGGGTGTCCTGCAACAACAAGGTGTTGGTGCGCTCGTCCACGGCCACGCTGCCGCGGGCCGACAACAAGGAGTTGCCGTTGCCGCTGCTGCCAGACTTGATGAGCGCAGCCAGATCCGTCGCCTTGGCGTAGTTCACCTGCAGGTATTCGCCGCGCAACGGCGCCAGTTCCTGCACTTCCTTGCGGGCCTGCAGGTCGGCCTTCTCGCGGGCAGCCAGTTCTTCGGCTGGGCCCACCAGAATGACGTTGTCCTGCTTGCGCATGTCGAGACCCTTGGCGCGCATGACGATGTCCAGCGCTTGGTCCCAAGGCACGTTCTGCAAGCGCAGCGTGACATTACCGTTCACCGAGTCGCTGACAACGATGTTCTGACCACTGGTATCTGCCAGCAGCTGCAGCACCGCGCGCACTTCGATGTCCTGGAAATTCAGGGTGAGGCGCTCGCCGACGTATTCCTTGCGGTCATCCGCAGCGGCCTTTGCCTTCGTTGGCGGCTTTACTTCGACTACGTACTGGTCATCGCTTTGATAAGCCAGCTGTTCGAAGTCGGCGCCGGCAGCAATAACCACACGCGCCTTGCCTTCAGCGCGCAGGGCGTCGATATAGGTGACGGGCGTGGCGAAGTCCGTGACGTCGTAGCGGCGCGCCAAGGCGTCGGGCAACTCGGCGCCAATGAAGTCGACCACAACTTGACCGCCTTCCTGGCGGACGTTTACCGGCGTATGGGCATCCGACAGACGCACGATGACGCGGCCTGAGCCTTCCGGCCCACGGCGGAAGTCGATGTTCTCCAAGCGACGGCCTGTCGCAGCACCTGCCGTGCTGTTGCCAGCTACCACTGCGGCTGGCGCGGATGCGGCCACACCACCACTGCTAGCGGCAGCGCCCACGGTCAACACGATGCTGTTGCCATCGACGGTAGCCTCGTAGGGCACCAGAGCATCCAGATTCAACACTACGCGCGTACGGCCGCCGGCCTCGCCTGCCACCAAGCTATCGATACCACCGGCCTTGACGTCAATGCGACGCGACGGCAGCGCCAGCGACACACCCGGCAGGTCCAGCGAGATACGCGCGGGCTTGTCGATGGTGAAGGCGAGTGGTTGCGGCGCCGGGCCACTGGTACGCAGGCGGAACTGCATCTGCTGTCCGCCCAAGGCTTGGAAATCCACCGCCTCGAGTCGGTTGGCGGCGGGGGTTGCCGTGTCCTGGGCGTTGGCCGGCACGACGAGCGCACCGAAAAGGACCAGCGTCAGGGCGGTTAGCGTGGAGATTAGCCAGCGACCGGCTTGCCGGCCCGTGCTCCATCCCGTGCTTTCAGTGTTGCGCTTCATGACCTTGCCTCTCCAGCATTCAGTTCGACAGCCCGACGCTGGCGGGGCGTTCAATGAACCCGCCAAGCCCGTCAGGCACGATCTCGGTGAGCGAGATCTTCGCTTCCGTAATGGCCGAAATGCGGCCGTCCGCTTGGCCCAAATAGTTGCCTATCGCCACGCGATGGACCAAACCATCTTTGGTCTGTACCAGACCGAAGACGCGACCACCTTGACGCAGGGTTCCCACCATGCGCAGCGTATCGAGCGAGTACTGCTCGAGGAACTCACGCGTCCGCGACGAGTCCGGGCGAATACCGCCAGCGGCGCCAGCACCGGAATCGCCGGGCTCGAACGGCGAGCGAAGCCCGGCCGGGTCGTAGTTGTAGGTTTCGTAAGGTTTGATCTCGGGCAGTGGCTCGATACGCCCGCCCGGACGCTTCTTGATTTCGGCGACATGCTCCTGCATTTCGGCGTTGCCGCCGCCGCAAGCGGACAAGAGCGTGGCGACAGCAGCCAGCAACAGCAGACGCTTCATGGCGTTGCTCCCTTGCGCTTGCCCTTCTTGCTATCCGCAGACATTTCGTCGTCTTCCAGATAGCGATAGGTCTTGGCAGTGAGGTCCAACACCAGTTGGTCGGTGCCCGCGGACTTCTGCGATTCCGGCTGAATCTGAATATCGTGCAAGGTGACGATGCGCGGGAGTGCGGCGATGCCACTGACGAAATTGCCGAACTCGTGGTACGAGCCCGTGAGACGAATCTTGATGGGCAGTTCAGCGTAGAAGTCTTGCTTCAACTCAGCACCCGGCTGGAAGAGCTTTTCGTCCAAGCCGGCACCGTTGCCTGTCTGGGAAATATCCACGAGCAGGTTCGGCACCTCGGTACGGCCCGGCAACTGGCGCAACATGGCGCCGAACGAGCGCTCCATGTCCTTCAGCTGGGAACGGTAGGCGGCGAAGTTGGCTGCCTGATGCTGCTTCTGTTCGAATTCGGCCCAGAGTTGGTCCTGCTCGGTCTGCACCTGTTCGTACTCGTCCATCTGCGTGTTGTAGATGAGGACCATGCCGAACAGGAACGAAGCCACGACAAATACGAACGAGGCAACGATGACGCGGATGCCGAGCGGCCAGCGACCCGGATCGCGCCAGTCGAGCGTCTGGAATTGTTCAATGAGGTTCACGGCGCCACCTCCGTGCGGGGCCCCGGGCGACGCTTGCGGGTACCCGGCAAGGTATCGGCATCGGGCTCCAGACCCTTCTGCATCACGGTAAGCACGAACTCGGCACCACCGGCGCCTGTGCCACCCTTGGTTTCAATGAGTTGCAGTTCGGGCGAACCGATCCACTCGGAGGCCTCGATGTTGCGCATGAATGTGGAAACTCGGGTGCTGGACTGCGCCATGCCCCTGACTTCCAGCTTGCGGCCAGTCTGGTGGACGGACGTGAGGTAGACGCCGTCCGGCAGCGTGTGCATTAGTTGGTCGAACACATGAACAATTTCCGGGCGACTGCGCTGCAGACGCTCGATGATGGCCATGCGGGCCAGCAAGCGCTGCTTCTGTGTCTCGAGGCCACGGATTTCCTTGATATCTCCGTCCATCGCGGCGATTTGCGCGCGGAGGAAAGCATTGCGCTCGCGCTGGCTGCTGGTCATGCCACCAACCACCAAGCTGCCCAAGAAGGCTACGAGGAAACCGGCGGACACTGCCGCTACTACCGCCAACTGGAACTGGCGTTTGCGGCGCTGGCGTTCTTCGGAACGCCAGGGAAGAAGATTAATGCGTGGCATCAGTCAAAGCTCCGCAGTGCGAGCCCGCAGGCGGTGAGCAACGCCGTGGCGTCCTTGCGCACGCCCTGCGACTTGGCCTTGCCCGAAACCTTCATCTGGCCCAGCGGGTCGCCACGTTCTGCCGGAATGCCGACCCGACTGGCGATGACATCGGCCACGCCAGGGATATTGGCGCAGCCGCCGCATACCAAGATTTGTTCCGGCTGTTCGCGGCCACTGCCGGAGGCCAGATAAAACTGCAGGCTGCGACTGACCTGCTGGGTCATGTCATCGATGAACGGGTCCAGCACTTCCGGCTGGTAGTTGGAAGGCAGGCCACCCTCTTTTTTGGCGCGTCCGGCCTCTTCCATGCTCAACCCGTAGGTGCGCATGATTTCTTCGGTGAGCTGCTGGCCACCGAAGGCGAAATCGCGGGTGTACACCACCTTGAGGTCATATAGGACACTGAAGGTGGTGGTGCTCGCGCCGAAATCTACCACCGCCACCGTGCGGCCAAGACCGCCATCGGGCATATGGTGGGTGAGTAGACGGCAGGCATTTTCCAGCGCGAACGCTTCCACATCTACCAGCTTGCAGTTAAGCCCTGCAGCAGCCACGGCAGCCATGCGCTGCTCGACATTCTCGTTGCGAGTAGCCACCAGGAGGATGTCGTTCATCTCCGGGTCTTTGGCGGAAGGCCCAATGACCTCGAAGTCGTAGGCGACGTCTTCCATGGGGAACGGGATGTACTGGTCCGCCTGCAGTTCCACTTGTGTTTCGAGGTCCTGCTCCGACAAGGAGCGCGGCATCTGGATGACCTTGGTGATGGCAGCATCACCGGAGATGGCCACCGCCACGTCGCTTACGCGGGCACCGGAACGCTTGATGGCACGGCGAATGACCTCGCCGACGGCATTCGCGTCGACGATGTTCTTCTCGCTGATGGCGCTATGCGGCGTTGCCTCAGCGGCATAAGACTCCACGCGGTATTGGCCACCGGACAGCGACAGCTCCACCAGCTTGATGGAGGAGGTGGTGATGTCCAACCCGATGAGGGGTGGGCGCTTGGCAAATGCGAAAGCCGACAGAAAGCGGTTCATATTTCCTTTGGCATCAATCGCTTGAGCGCGATGGCGACCGGAATTTCTAGGTTTCTTGCGCAACTATATAGCAAATCACCCGGAAATTTCATCCACTTTGGCGCAGATTGGGCTGAACTATGCATAATCGTCCCCCTTGCCGCAACGTCCGGATGCCATTTCTTTGAAACCCGTCCACATTCGTCTGCTCTCCTGGGCTGCCAGTCTTGCTGCCGGTGGTATCGCCTCGGTATTGCTGCTCGGCGTAGGCACTTACTACTACTTGGCCCCCGGCCTGCCGGATGTAGAAGCACTCCGGGACACGCGTCTGCAACTGCCCTTGCGCGTTTACAGCCGCGACGGCCAATTGCTCGCACAAATCGGCGACCAACGCCGCGTGCCAGTGAAATTCGCCGAAATTCCGCCGCATGTGGTGCAAGCGTTCATCGACGCGGAAGACGATCGCTTCTTCCAGCACGGTGGCATCGACATCATGGGCCTGACGCGGTCGCTGCTGCTGGCAGTGCTGCACGGTGAACTGTCACAGGGCGGCAGCACCATCACGCAGCAGTTGGCGCGCAACGTTTTCCCCATCGGGCGCGAAAAAGAACTGAAGCGGAAGCTCCGTGAAATCTTCCTGTCGTTCCGCCTCGAGTCCGAATTCTCGAAGCAGGAAATCCTCACCCTCTACTTGAACAAGATTTATCTCGGCGAAAAGGCCTACGGCGTCGCCGCGGCCGCCGAAACCTATTTCGGCAAGAGCCTCGACGACCTGACCATCGCCGAAGCTGCCACATTGGGCGGTCTGCCGCAGCGTCCGGCGCGGGTGAACCCCGTGGCAAACCCGGAAGCGATGCGCCATCGGCGTGCCTATGTGCTGCGGCGCATGTATGCCAAGAACCACATCACCGAAGAGGAATACACGGCGGCACTGGAAGCTCCGATGCAGTCGCGCTCGCATAGCGCGGGCGCTGGCGTGGACGCTCCCTATGTCGCGGAAATGGTTCGCACCGCACTGTTCGAGCAATACGGCGAGGCGCTATATACCGACGGTTACCGGGTCACCACGACCGTGGATGCGCGCCTGCAACGTGCCGCCGATGTCGCCCTGCGTTCCACACTGCTCGAGTACGACCGCCGCCATGGCTGGCGCGGGCCGGTGGCGCGTGGCGTGAAAGCGAGTGACGAAGAGAGCTGGCGCGAGGCTTTGGTGGATGTGCCACGTACCGGCGGCTTGGTGCCGTCGATTGTCACGGGCGTCGCCGCACGCACCGTCGAGGTGTACACGAAAGATGGCGAGCACCGCCAAATCGACTGGGAGCAAGGGCTGGTGTGGGCCCGCAAGCCAGGGGTGCGGGCGGGCGTCGGCCCTTCGCCGAAGACCGCCGGCGAAATCGTCCGCCGTGGCGACATCGTCTACACGCTGCCCGCCGGTGAGGGCCGCGCACTGCTGGTTCAGGTGCCCGCAGTGCAGGGTGCTTTCGTGGCACTCGACCCCGAAGATGGTGCCGTCATCGCCCTGAGCGGCGGCTTCGACTACACCGCCAGCAAGTTCAACCGTGCCGTGCAGTCGCGGCGCCAGGTGGGTTCGTCCTTCAAACCCTTCCTCTATTCCGCCGCGCTGGACCAAGGGTTCACGCCCGCCAGTGTCATTCTCGACGCCCCGGTGGTCTATGAAGGCGGTGGCGACATCCCCGACTGGCGTCCGGAAAACGACAACGGCGAATTCAGTGGTCCGACGCGCTTGCGCGAAGCGCTGGTGCGCTCCCGCAATCTGGTCAGTATCCGTATCCTGCGCACGCTGGGTATCGAGCCGGCCACCGAGGCCATCACGCGCTTCGGTTTTACTCGCGAAGAAATGCCACAGAACCTGACGATGGCGTTAGGCACAGCGCAGATTGCGCCGCTTCGCGTTGCCACGGGCTTTGCCGTCTTCGCCAATGGCGGCTACAAGGTGGACCCGTACCTCATCGAACGCGTGGAAGGCCCGGACGGCAAACTGCTGCAGCAAGCGCGCCCCCGTGTGGTCTGCCGCGATTGCGCCGGCACTGCGCCCGCGGAACTTTCCACCACCACGCCTTTGCGTACCATCGAAGAAGGCCCGGGCGTTACGCGTCTGACCGACGTGGGCGCTACTGGCGCGCGAATTGATGCTGACCACCAAGCGCCTCGGGTGCTCGATGCTGCCAATGCCTACTTGATGACTGACATGATGCGGGATGTCATCCGCCGCGGCACTGCCATGCGAGCGCTGGCACTGAACCGCACGGACCTCGCCGGCAAGACGGGCACGACCAACGACAAGCGCGATACCTGGTTCTCCGGCTTCAACGCCGACCTCGTGGCCACGGCATGGGTGGGCTTCGACCAAGAGCGCACGCTCGGCGCGAATGAAGAAGGCGGCCGTACTGCGCTCCCCATGTGGGTATCGTTCATGCACGAAGCGCTGCGCGGCGTACCCGAACACCGCCTGCCCCAACCCGATGGCATTGTCACGGCGCGCATCTCGCCCGTCACGGGCATGCTGGCCAGCGCCAACGACACCGATGCCATCACCGAACTGTTTCTGGCCGGCCACTTGCCGCCAGCGGCCGCTGGCACACCCGGGGCCCAGCCCACGCCGGGGCAGGACGATGCACAGCCGCCAGAGGAGCCCCTGTTTTGACCCGCTACGCCGGCACCCGTGGCGATGCCTTGCGCCGCACGCTGGCGGTGGAGGCTGCACGCCTGATGGCAGAACACGGTATCGACGATTTCGGCTTCGCCAAGCGCAAGGCAGCAGAACGCTTCGGCACTTTCGAGGGCGCAGTGCTGCCGAGCAACGCCGAAGTGGAAGCCGCGCTGCAGGAATATCAGCGGCTATTCGAAGCGGACTCGCACGGCGAGACGCTCTACGTTTTGCGACAAACCGCCATTACCGCCATGGAGCTCTTGGCGGATTTCGCACCGCGACTCGTCGGCCCCGTGCTCACGGGAACCGCCACCCGCAACACCGAAGTGCAATTGCACCTGTTCGCGGAACGCACTGAAGCCGTGACCATCCGGCTGCTCGATACCGCTATTCCACACGAACTGGTGGAAAGGCGCGTGAAGGTACGCGCCGACGAATGGGTGCTGACGCCGGCCGTGCGTCTGACAGTGGACGATATCCCGGTGGACGCGCTGGTCTTCGGGCGCGACGGGCAGCGGCAATCACCCCTGTCGCCTACCGATGGCCGCCCAGTGCGGCGCGCCAGCATCGACGAAGTGCGCGCCCTGCTCGGCTAATCGGCACCCTGCGTCGGGAGCAAGCTCCCTCCCACAATGGAAAAGTCATTGTAGGAGCGAGCTTGCTCGCGACCGTCGGCGGCACGCTCCCCCCGACAAGGTGCTCTGCCGGACTGCACGTTAGCGCCGTTCATGGCACAACACTCTGCGAAGAGTGCACTGCAACCAGTCTGGGAGTGAGCGATGCGCGAACTGCAAGGCAAAGTAGCTTTCATCACCGCCGGGGTCTCTGGGCTCGGGCTGGGCATCGCCAAAGCCTTGGCCCAGGCCGGTGTGCGCTTGGCGCTGAGTTATCGCAACAGCGCCCACCGCGACGCCGCAGCGGAGTGGTTCGCCGCCACCGAGCACGAGGCGCCACTTATGCTTCAGTTGGACGTGCGGGACCGGGCGGCGTTCGCGGCCACGGCGGTCCAAGTGGAGCGCCATTTCGGGAATGTGCATCTACTGGTCAACAACGCAGGTGTCAGTGTCTTCGGCCCCACCGACGCGGCCACCTACGCCGATTACGACTGGATCATGGGCGTGAACTTCGGTGGCGTGGTGAACGGCTTGGTCAACTTTCTGCCGCGCATGAAGGCACACGGCGAAGGTGGGCACGTGGTGAACGTGGCTTCCATGGCAGCGTATCTTTCCGGGCCACAAGCCGGCATTTACACCGCTTCGAAGTTCGCCGTACGCGGGTTAACCGAGAGCCTGCGCTACAACCTGTCTCCCCACGGTATTGGCGTGTCGCTCATGTGCCCGGGCCTTACCCGTACGAACGCCTGGAACTCAGCGCTAGGCCGCCCTGCCGAATTCGCCGACACAGGCCTCGGCCCCGTGGATCCCGCGCAACTGCAAGCCTTTGGTGGCGCCTTCGAACTGGGCATGGACCCCGACGTAGTCGGTCGCAAGACCGTCGAAGGCATTCGCGAGAACCGTGCGGTCATCTTCTCGCATCCGGAATTCGCCGACGACTTCCGCGAAATCTACGAGGCCAGCGTAGCGGCCCTGCCGGTGGAACCCGTCCCGGAGGGAAGGGCGCATCTCGAACAGCTACGGCGCGAGGCGAACCGTGCTGCGGCGAATGGTCGGCTCACCGGACCCGACGACCTCGGCTGAACCTGAAGGCCTGAGAAAAAAGCCAACTCAGCCGCGGTTGGCGATGTCGGCGTAGTCGCGCTTGCCCGAGCCGGAGTACAGCTGGCGGGGGCGACCAATCTTCATGCCCGGGTCCGCGATCATTTCCTGCCAGTGCGCCACCCAGCCAGCGGTGCGAGCGATGGCGAACATAACCGTGAACATGGAACGCGGGATGCCGAGCGCGCTATAGATGATGCCCGAGTAGAAGTCGACGTTCGGGTACAACTTGCGCGACACGAAGTATTCGTCCTTGAGGGCGATTTCTTCGAGGCGCTGCGCCAACTCCAGCAATGGGTTGTCCGCACGACCGAGCTTGGACAGCACCTTGTGGCACATGCCGCGAATGATCTTGGCGCGCGGGTCGAAGTTCTTGTACACGCGGTGACCGAAGCCCATGAGCTTCGTGTTGTCTTCCTTGTCCTTCACCTTGGCCAGGAAGCGCGAGATGTTGTCGACGGTGCCAATTTCCTCGAGCATGACGAGGACGCTTTCGTTCGCGCCGCCATGCGAGGGGCCCCACAGCGCGGAAACGCCTGCCGAAATGGCGGCATAGGGGTTGGTGCCCGTGCTGCCCGCCAGACGCACCGTGCTGGTGCTGGCATTCTGCTCGTGGTCGGCGTGGAGGATGAACAGCAGGTCCAGCGCCTCGGCGGCCACCGGGTCCACCTGATAGTCCTCGCAAGGCACTGCAAAGAACATGTTCAGCATGTTGCTGCAGTAGTCGAGGTTGTTCTTGGGGTGCATGAACGGCTGGCCCAGCGAGTGCTTGTAGGCGGCCGCCGCGATGGTGGGAATTTTCGCCAGCATGCGGTGCGCGAAGATTTCGCGGTGGCGCGGGCTGTAGATGTCCATGGCGTCATGGTAGAAAGCGGCCATCGAGGCCACCACGGCCGACACCATCGCCATCGGGTGCGCGTCGTAGTTGAAACCGTTGTAGAAACGCTGCAGCGTCTCATTCAGCATGGTGTGGTGGGTGATGTTCCCCGTGAATTCCTTCAGCTGCGCGGCGGTGGGCAGTTCGCCATTGATGAGCAGGTAGGACACTTCCAGGAAGCTGCTCTTTTCCGCGAGTTGCTCGACCGGGTAGCCGCGATAGAGCAGCACACCGTTGTCGCCGTCGATGTACGTAATCTTCGACTCGCACGAGGCGGTGGACATGAAGCCCGGGTCGAAGGTGAAGACGCCGTGGTCCTTGTTGAGCGACCCGATATTGACCACGTCCGGTCCCAACGTGGGCGACAAGGCGGACAGTTCCGAGGACTTGCCGGTTTCGAGGTTGGTCAGCTGGAATTTCTTGGCCATGGTCGGTTCTCGCGCGGGCTCTTAGGTACCCCGGCAATGTGTCACGGTGCAGTGCACAAATCAAGGTGTGGAAATGGCGACAGGCGGCCTAGCGCCAACCTAAAAGCACTCACCGGCGCGGTGCCTCCCCGGCTTAGCGAACCGTCTTGACGAGACTACCGACCTCCGGCTCGCCCTTGGGGAAAAAGCCGTTGTATAGACGCAACGTTTCTTCCGCATAGGTCTTCAGCGGGGAGGTCTTAGCCAGCCCGGCCATGGTCGTTCCAGGCGTCACCTTCGTCACCTTCAGTCGGTCCGGCTCGGCCAAGGCGAACTCGGCCTCCTTCAGCCGTCGAAAGGTCGAAGCGGACGACAGAATCAGCCCGTCAGCTTCCGGCACGTCCATGCCACCCCGGCTGGCGCCGTCGATACGGTAAAACTGGTTGTTGAACTGAATGATGACAATGCGCGAAGGGCGCAGACCGAACGGCGTCTGCGTGCCACGCACCACGCCCGTAAAGGCCGGCGCACCGTTAATCTCCAGTTCGCGTGCATCACCCACGGAACCGTAATTGCCGGCGACGGCGGCGAAATACTTGCGCGGGGTTTCCACCTTGGGCGGAATGGCGTCCACAGTCATCTGCATCACGGCGTTCTTGTCCGCGGCGACCGCGAGGATGCGCTCTTTTTCGTTCTGCACGGCCCAGCCGCTGGGGAAGGCCATCGTGACGCCCATATCGGCGTGGTAGAACCGGCTGCCACGCACCACGCCCTGCGCGCGACTGGTGCCGATGGCTACGCCGTCGACGTGCTTCAGGTAGACCTCGCGCCCTTGGTCCTGCCCGGTGGCGCGGCCCTCCACACGCTTGGCGGCCTTTACGGCTTCCTGGAGGCGCTGGTCGTTGTCGGGATGCGAGGCAAAAACGCCATGGTAGACGCGCGGCTTGCGCCCTTCTGCCTTGGCACGACGCACCTCGGAAGACTCCTGGTCCTTCAAGGAACCGATAACCCGCGTCATCGCCTGAGGGTCGTAACCGGTACGCGCAAGAATCTCGGCGCCCAAGCGGTCCGCCTCCAATTCTTGTTCACGCCCGTAGCCACTCACCCAAGCCGCGCCCGCCACGTTGGCGAGGTCGCCGACGATGGGCTGCCCGGTGAGGATGGTGGCAGCCGCAGCACCGAGGTTTGCCAGCGTGCCCCGCGTCTGGCGCTTGGCGCCGTGGTGCGCTGTCACGTGGCCAATCTCGTGGCCCAGTACTGCGGCCAGTTCCGCCTCGGAGTTCAGGTAAGGCAGGATGCCGCGCGAAATGTAGACAAAGCCGCCCGGCAGCGCGAAGGCATTCACGTCGTCAGTGTCGACGACGGTGAAGGTCCATTCCAGCTTCGGCCAGTCGCTTTTCAGCGCCAGCTTGTGGCCGAGCTCAGTGACGTAACCCTGCACGGCGTCATCGTCGTAAGCGCCCATCTCGGCGAGCACCTTCTGGTGCTGCTCGCGCCCAAGCTTGATCTCCGCCTTCTCGGACATGGCCGCAGCCGGGCCCGGAGCGCCCGCGGAAAGCAGCAGGGCAGCCAAAGTGGCGAGCATGGAGGACGACAGGCGGGTGGCGGGCATAGACGGCTTCCGGGTAACTACCCGCCCGAGCGTAATGCAAATGGCGGGCAATGAAAAAGGCGCCGAGACCGAAGCCTGGCGCCTTTCTTGGACGGCGGAACCGGGAAACGGTTCCGCTGCCGCGGCAACCCTTAGCGGGCGGCGGCGCCCTGAGCGTACTTCTTGCGGAACTTGTCGACGCGACCGCCGGTGTCCACGATTTTCTGCTTGCCGGTGTAGAACGGATGGCAGGCCGAGCAGACTTCGATCTGCAGGTCGTGACCGAGCGTCGAACCCGTCTCGAAGGTGTTCCCGCAGGAGCAGGTGACCGAGATGGCTTTGTAGTCGGGGTGAGTGGCGGCCTTCATGATGCGCGTCCGTGATTAAGTGAGCCGCGAAGAATACCGTCAGCGCCCGCTTCAGGCAATAGCCACCAAGAAATCCTTGGGCCAACCGTGTTGCAGCGCACACAGAAATGGGTATTCCTTGGGCTGTAAAAGTTATCCACAAAACCTGTGGATAAGTCTGTGGACGAACGCCACGCCGAGAACTCAGACGCTGCAAAAAATCGCATAAATGTCAGTTTGGTTAAAAAATGAACAGCATGTTTTTAGCTTATTCATCAATGAGTTAGGCGTGGTGTCTTCACCTCGCGACAGAGGTATGTGACGTAACCTGCTACTGCGCCGTTGCCACCCGCCGCTGTGCACAACTTGCGGAGCAGTGCTTGACTTCAACCACCGTATCGGCATCTAGCCGCTGGCGGCGCCATTGTCGGGCAGAAAGGCCTCCACCAAGGCGTTCAGCACGGCATATCCGCGTGGCGTAGGCCGCCAATCCATTGCCTGCGCAGCACTTTCAGAAGGGGTGGAGCCCACCCCAAAGGGTGGGTTTGCAGGCAGTTGCGCTGGCTCAAGCCACCCGACGCTAGCCAAACGCTCCACGGTGGGCTCCACCGTGCGCCAATCCAACCCCGTGCGCTGCTCGAACCCGGCTACCGAAAATCCATCCGCTAGGCGCAACGCATTCAGCATGTACTCGAAGGGCCGGTCCTCGGGCGGGATGCTCGCTATCGTTCGTGCTGCAGCGAGGTCGCGTTGGTATTCGCGCGGCTGCTTCTGCTTCGTGGTGCGCAAAATCTCGCCGCTGCCGGGCCGCGTGAGCTTGCCGTGGGCACCGGCGCCCAGCCCGAGGTAGTCACCAAAGGTCCAGTAGTTCAGGTTATGCCGGCAAGCGTGGTCAGGCTGGGCCCACGCGGACACCTCGTAGCGGTGAAACCCTGCGCCGCGCAGCTTTTCATGAGCTGCGGCTTCCAGGTCGGCAGCCGCCTCATCGTCCGGCATGGCAGCAGGCGGGCGATGGTGAAACACCGTGCCCGGCTCGAGCGTCAATTGGTAGTAACTGAGATGCGGCGGCGCCAGCACCAGTGCCGCTTCCACATCGGCCAACGCTTCGGCCGTGGTTTGCCCCGGCAGCGCGTACATCAGGTCCAGGTTGTGGTTCAGCAAACCGGCCGCATGCAGCTCCGCCACGGCCGCGTGCGTGTCCGCGGCGCCATGGATGCGCCCCAGAGCCTTTAACTGCGCCGCCGAAAACGTCTGCGCTCCCACCGAAATGCGGTTCACACCGGCCTGCTTGTAGCCCGCAAAGCGCCCGCATTCGAGCGTTCCCGGGTTCGCCTCCAGCGTCACTTCGCAGTCGGCAGCGAACGGCAACGCTTGGCGCAGACCGTGCAGCAGAAACGCGATGCCTTCCGCAGAAAACAAGCTGGGCGTACCGCCACCAATGAACACCGAGCTGACCGGACGCGTTGCTGCGCCTTCGAGCAGCGGCAAATCCTGCCGCAGGTCCGCCAACAAGGTATTCAGGTAGGCCGCTTCCTGCGCGGGCGGCAAACGCGGGGCGCTGGCAATAGCACTGTCCGTGCCAGAGGCCACACCTGCGGCTCTCGCAGCGGCCGCACTCTCCTCCGCCGGTTTCAGCGCGTGCGAGTTGAAGTCGCAGTAAGGGCACTTGCGCACGCACCAGGGCAGGTGCACATAGATGGCCAATGGCGGCAGCTCAAGCATTCGTCTGCCAAGCCGCAAGGAATGCTCTCAACGCGGCGCCGCGATGGCTCTGCGCGTGTTTTTCAGCGTCCGGCATGTCCGCCGCGGTGCGGCCACAGGGCAGCACGAACAGCGGGTCGTAACCGAAGCCGCCGGTACCGCTGGGCGTAGTAGTGATGCGCCCTTCCCAGGCACCGGCAGCAATGAGCGGCACCGGGTCTGCCGCGTGCCGCACGAAAGCCAGCACGCAGTGATAGCGCGCCGTACGAGCCAGTTCGGGGGCCGCTTCGAGCGCCGCTACCAGCCGCGCATTGTTCGCGGCATCGTCGCCACTGCGCGGGTCGGTAGCCAACTGCGCCGCCACGGCGAACGGGTCCAGCCCCACGAGGCTGGGAGCAGGCAGCAAGGTGTACCGCGCGGACCAGATGCCCGGCGCACCGCCGAGGCCATCCACCGCGAGGCCAGAGTCGTCCGCCAAGGCCGGCAAGCCCGTGTGCAGCGCCGCATGGCGCGCTTTGATGAGCGCGTTCTCTACGAACGTCAGGCCAGTTTCCGCCACGGGCGGCACCGTCTGCGAACCCGTGAAATCGCCCTGCGCCACCACTTCGAGGCCGGCACCCGCCAGCAGTTGCGCAAACTCTCGCAGCTTGCCGCGGTTCGAAGTGGCGAGAACCACTTTCATGGAATCAGCCTTCGCCCAACGCCACTTGCTGCGCGGCCAGCAGCGTATGGCAACCGGAAGTGGCCAAGTCCAGCAAACGGTCCAGTTCGTTGCGGTGGAAAGCATGGCCCTCAGCCGTACCCTGCACTTCCACGAATGCGCCTTGGCTGTTCATCACCACGTTCATGTCCGTTTCAGCGCGTGAATCTTCGGTGTAATCAAGATCGAGGCAAGGCTGCCCGTCGATGATGCCCACCGACACCGCGGCGATGGCGCCATGGATGGGGTTGCGCTTCAGGTCGCCGCGCTTCTGCAGCGCGTTCATGGCATCTACCAGCGCCACGTAAGCGCCCGTGATGGCCGCGGTGCGTGTGCCGCCATCCGCCTGCAGCACATCGCAGTCCAGCGTGATGGTGCGTTCGCCCAGCGCGCGCATATCCAGCACCGCACGCAGCGAACGGCCGATGAGCCGCTGGATTTCCAGCGTGCGGCCGCCCTGCTTGCCCTTCGCGGCTTCACGCGAGTTACGCGTGTGCGTGGCGCGCGGCAGCATGCCGTATTCCGCCGTGACCCAGCCTTGGCCGGAGTTGCGCAGAAAGCCCGGCACACCGTTCTCCACACTGGCGGTGCACAGCACGCGCGTATCGCCGAACTCCACCAGCACGCTGCCTTCGGCGTGGCGCGTGAAGTGACGGGTAAAACGGACCGCGCGCAGCTGGTCCGGCGCGCGGCCGGAGCTGCGCACCTTGGGGGATTCACTCATTCAATGCCTCCTCAGGCAGGCCACCGCACCACGGCGGCAGTACTGTTATCGCTGAACGGGGCCGAGGCCTTCACGGAACGCTCGACCAACGTCTTCAAAGCCCCGGCCAATGCCGGCTGCCCGGCCGGCAAGCCAACGAAATACGCGGCAATTTCCGCATCTTCCAAGCTCGCCCAAGTGCCGTCGGAGCACACCAGCAGCACGTCGCCAGGCTGCAACCGCTGTTGCCCCGAAAGCGACATCTCCGGTAGCTCTGTCTCGCCACCAATGCAGTATTCAACGAAGTTGCGCATGGGGTGGCGCCGCACTTCATCGGCGGTGATGGAGCCTTCCTGCAGCAGGCCTTCCACATGGCTGTGGTCTCGCGTGCGCTCTACTACCGTGCCTTCACGCAGGTGATAGATGCGGCTGTCGCCAATGTGAGCCCAGAAGGCACAGCCCTGCTGCACCAGCGCCACGGCACACGTAGCGCGCGGGCGTTCTTCCACCTTCAGGCCGCGACCGAGTTCGCACACGTCGTCGTGAGCCTTGCCCAGCGCACGGTGCAGAAAACCCAGCGGGTCCAGCAGGGGAACGGGTTCGCGGTGAAAGGAAGCCAGCAAGGAAGCCGAAGCCGTAGCCGCGGCCAGCGCACCGTCTGCATGGCCGCCCATACCATCGACTACCACCAGAAAAACCGCACCCGGGGCGGAAGCTACCGCCACCCGGTCCTGGTTTTCGGCGCGATGACCGATATGGCTGAGTTCGGCGAACTCCACTGGCGCACTGTCCTTCGCGTGATGACGATGGCCCGGAAAGGCCACGAACGGGCTGGAAAACCCGCAGTGTCTGCTACGCTCACAGTATGACACAGCCCCTGAAAACCCCCATTTCCGCGCTGCGCAGCATGACCGGCTTCGCCCGGCGCGAAGCAGCCCTGCCCGCCGGCACCCTCATTTGGGAAGTGCGGACGGTGAACCACCGCTATTTAGAGGTGAGCCTGCGCCTCCCCGAGGACTTCCGGGCGCTGGAAGCCGAAGTGCGCGCCACCATTGCCGCCCAGGTGCGTCGCGGCAAGCTCGACGCCACGCTGCACTACCGCACCGCCACCCCCACCACGGCGACGCTCGAAGTGAACGAGCCGCTGCTGGAGGCGCTGGTGGAACGCACTCGCGACATCGCCCAGCGCACGGGCGGCACCGTGAACGCCGTGGACGTGCTCCGCTGGCCCGGCGTAGTGCGCGAACCCGAACGCGACGGCACACCGCTGCAAGCGGCAGCCCAAACGCTGCTGAAGGAAGCACTGCAGGCGCTAGCCGCGCACCGCGACAGCGAAGGCGCCCGCACCGCCGTGATGCTGGCCGAGCGCTGCGACAAGCTGCTGGAGCTGGTGGCCGAAGTGGCTAGTCGCATTCCCGAAATACGCGAGCGCATTCGCGCCAAGCTTCACGAGCGGTTAGCGCAGTTCGCCGCCACCGAAACGAACCGCGAGCGCTTCGAGCAGGAACTGGTGCTGGCGCTACAGAAGCTGGATGTGGACGAAGAACTAGACCGCCTGCGCAGCCACGTGGCCGAAGTGCGCAAGGCGCTGGCCGGCAATGAACCCGCCGGCCGCCGGCTGGATTTCTTGATGCAGGAATTCAACCGCGAGGCGAACACTCTGGGCTCGAAGAGCCAAGACCCGGCCACCACGCGCGCCGCGGTGGACATGAAGGTGCTAATTGAACAGATGAGAGAACAGGTGCAGAACGTGGAGTGAGGGGGCCATAAGCCCAGATTGCTTCAAATCAGACGATACGGTAAATTACCGTACCTTTTGGAGACGCTGCCATGGCCGCCCCTACCGCCCGTTTCGACCTCAAGCTAGATTCCAGCGAGAAGAAAATCGTCGAGCGTGCTGCTGCGCTCATGGGCACCACCATGGCGGGCTTCGTGCGGGCGGCGGCCAAGGAGAAGGCCCAGCTGCTGCTCGAACGGGAAACCCGCGTTGTTCTAGGCGAGCAGGACTTCGCACGCTTTGCCGCGGCCATCAGCGGGCCCTTCGAGCCCAACGCACCCTTGTCGCAAGCGCTGAAGGAGGCGCGGCGGAAGGTCCGCCGTGCTTGAGGAACGCGCGCTAGATGTTGACGTACATGACCGCAACGGTTTCGATTGCGGCGTTCCTGTACTCAACGATTTTCTCAAACGCTTTGCCGATCAGCATAGGCGCAAAGGCGTCAGCACGGCCTTCGTGCTGGTGGATACCGATGCGCCGACCAAGATTCTGGGCTATTACTGCCTGAGCGCTGCCCAAGTAGACGCCACTGAACTTCAGGAAAGTACCCGCAAGAAACTGCCTCGTTACCCGGTGCCATGCTTTCGCCTAGGCAGACTGGCTGTACACAAAGAGCTACGCGGACAAGGCATGGGGAAGCTCTTGCTAGCCTGTGCGGTGGACCGTTGCCTGAAGGCACGGATCGACGTGGCGGCCTTTGCAATGATCGTGGACGCAAAGGATGAGAACGCCAAGCAGTTCTACGAGCACTACGGCTTCGTTGCATTCACCGGGCAGCCTTTGACGCTCTACCTCGGACTGGGTCACCAAGGTGGGCGTGCACTTTAAGGTCGACCTTGAGACGGGCAAGAAGTCGTATGCGCTGCGCAGCGGGTTCGAGTTCTGCGAATATCGCCGCTAAGGCGCCGCACCCGCCTTGATTGCACGCCCCGGAAACACGCCTTCGACGAATTTGCCGCCGTCGATAAGCAAAGTGCCGCCCACCAACACGTATTTCATGCCGACGCTCGGCTCGCGCGGCTTCTGGAAAGTAGCGCGGTCAACCACATTCGCGGCATCGAAGACGATGACATCCGCGTCGGCACCTTCCTGCATCCGCCCAAGGCGCCGGGCCTCAGGAGAAGCTTTCTCGAGGCGCTGTGCCGGCATCAAGCTCATCTTGCGCAAGGCATCCATCAACGTAAGGCTTCCGCGCTCTCGCACATAGCGCGCCAAAATCTTCGTATACGTGCCGGCGTTACGCGGATGGCCATCCTCGCCGTCACTGGCAATCATCACCAGCGGCTCGGTGATGACCTTATCTACCATCTCCTGCGTATTGCCGAACACGATCACCGGCAAGGGCTCGGGCGCAGCGTGCAGCTTCTCGAAACGTTCTTTGGTTAGCCGTTCGCCACTGTCCGGGAGCATGAGGGCGTCGTAGTCCACACCCAGCTTCTCGCGCCAACCCGGGTTGAACAGCGCGGAATTGATGGCCGTCATGCCAGCGATATAGGGGTAGGCCTCGGTAGTGATATCCAGCCCACGCGCCCGTGCCCCGGCCACCATGGCGACGCACTCGAGGCCATCCTTCACGCAGCTGCTGTTGATGTGCACAATCTGCAACGCTGCGCCCGTGACAGCTGCCGCGCCGATGACTTCTTCGACCGCCTCGATGCTGGAGCCAGGCTCCAGCCGTCCGAAACTACGGACGTGGGTGAACACCGGCACATGCCGCGCTGCAGCCAGCCGAAAGGTACGAATGACCTCCTGTCGAGTCGCGCCAGGCGTGTACTGAATGCCCATGCCGACACCCAATGCACCGGCATCAAGTTCGCTGTCCAGCCGCTCCTCGAGCATGGCCATTTGCTCGGGCGTGGCCGCGGCATTCGTGGCCGGCCCGGCCGGGGCCACCAGGAACGGCTCCTTCAGCGCTAGGCCAAAGGCATGGGCACGGGCAGCCGGGTGGCTGGCCGTGGTGCCGTAGTTGATGAGCGATGTTCCCTGCTTGCGCGCAAGGAAGCCGGCTACATCGGGAACGCCAATCTCCATCTCAAGACCGGTGGTGACGCCATCGAAGGCCTTCAGGCGGCTGCTAGCATTGTCCTGTGCATGTTGATGTAGGTCGATGAAGCCCGGCGCGACGACCAGCCCTTTCACCTCAATGACGCGCTTGCCGCTCAATGGCTCGGTGGTGATGCGCGCGATGCGCCCGTTCAAAATCCCTACATTCCTTGGCGCATCGCGACCGGTTTCCGGGTCCATGACGCGCCCACCGACGAGCACCACATCGAAGGAGTCTGCCGCTGCCGGAAAGGCCGGCAACAGCAGGAGCATTAACCACAACAGACGCATCTTGTTAGTCCCCTGGGTTGTCATCGTTCCATCCCCTAATGTTTCGCAGGCGCTGGTGGAAAGGCATATCCGGTTGGCGGCTCCACGCCCATGAGGTGGCGCACCAGAAAATCGAAGGCACGGCGCAAGGCATACGAGCGTGGCTCGAGTGTTCCATGACCGGCATTCGGCACGATCAACAGGTCGAAATCGCGGTTGGCTTTGATGAGTGCGTCCGCCACTTGCAACGTATGGCTGGGCAGCACGTTGGAGTCCATGTCGCCGTGCAACAAGAAGAGCTTGCCCTTGATGTTCTCAGCGAACAGCCGATTGGCAGCAGCTGTGTAGTTGGTGCCGTCTTCTGGTCCATTGTAGGTTTCGCCCCAGACGGCGAGATAGCCGCGTTGATCATGGTTGCCGGCATCGGCAACACCGACCTTGAAGAAATCCGGGAAGGTTGCTAGCGCCTTGACAGTCGCATAGCCACCGCCGGAAGTACCGTAGATCCCCATGCGGTCGAGATTCATGTAGGGATAGCGGCGCGCCAGCTCGCGGATGACAGCCACGTGGTCGTCGAGATGGCCCGCCTGCCCCAGCCCGCCGTAGGACTCCTCGCGGAAGGCCTTGGTGCGGCCTTGCGAACCGCGTCCGTCCGTGGCGATGACGATAAAGCCAAGCTCGGCAATGGCCTGCGCGCTGTGGTAACTGAACACCTCTTGCAGTAGATCGGGCGAGGTACGGCGACTCTGTGGACCGGGATAGGGATTGTCGATGACCGGGTAGCGCTTGGCTGGGTCGAAGTCCGAAGGCCGGAAGATAATGCCGTAAAGAGAAGTTTTCCCATCCGCCGCCAGTGCGGAAAAGCGTTCCGGGGGCGTGAATCCGGAGGCGCGTAGACGCGAGATGTCGGCCTGTTCCACCTCGGCTACCAATCGCCCATCGGCACGTCGCAGGACGGTCTTCGATGGCAAGTCCGCACGCGTGTAGGTATCCAGGAAATAGCGGCCAGACGGCGAGAACCCGAACGAAGCGCCGGGGCGGTCGATGATCGAATCCTGCAGGGCTGCGACCGAGTGATCGGCTTCTTCCGGGGTGAGCCGGCTGACTTCGCCGTCGGCAAGCCGAATACGGTAGAGGTTGCGATAGTAAGGGTCGATGCCGGGACCGGGGTCGCGAGTAGCAGCGACGAAGACCGCCCCGGCCTCCTCGTCCACACGCAACAAGCTGCGGACAGTCAAGGGACCTTGGGTGAGTGGTCGCTTGAGCTTCCCGGTTACGCCATCGTAAAGGTAAAGATGCCCGTACCCATCGCGCTCCGAAAACCACAGGACATCCGCATTCTTCAGGACATGCACCATGGGACGCTGGCCAAGGTCCGCTGACTCGACGAACGTCTTGCCGGCCTCGGCGATCAGTTCACGCGCGCGGCCGGTGGCCGCGTCAACAAGTTGCAAGCTCATCGCCTTGGAAAACCGGCTGCGGGCAATCAGGTAGACGGCTTTGCTATCCGCCGACCACCACGCATCGCGGGACTCCACCGGCGTGAAGAATGTCGTGGGCAACGCCGGGATGTCCACGGCATGTCCAGTGCGGGAGGCAACATCGAACACCCACGGTTGTGCCGTTGCAACTGCTGGGTCATTGGGCATCGCGAAGCGCCAAGTACTGGCGAGCGGGCGCGAAGAGCCATCGGTCGGTGTCGATTGCACCAGCGTAATTTCACGCAGTTCACGCTCGTCGAGCCGATGCGATAGGAGATACCTCGAATCGGGGGACCAGAGCACCACGGGCGGCGCCGGCGGACCGGGCGGGCCATCAATCGGTTTGCCATCTTTTACCGCGAGCGCCCTGGCAGCGGCGCCCGTCATCAACACACCGCGGGTGGACTCGAGCGTACCTGCATAGCGGTAGTGCGGAGCGGCGTCGGTGGTCAGCGCGAAGCGCGTCTTCCCATCGGCGGAACGAATCCACAGGTTGCCATCCTCCAGGAAGGCCAGCCATTGGCCATCAGGCGAGAGCACGGCAAGTGGGTCGCCCTGGTTTGCCGGCACTTCCCGGCAATCGGGCTTGCGAATGGAACAAGTGTAAGTTTTGCCATCCATCGGAAAGCTGATGGCATCGGGAGGCGATTCTTCGTAATCCGCGAAGGGCAGCCGCGCAGGTTCAATTGCCTTGCTTTCTACCTTGCTCAATCCGGCGGCAACCACGGCGTGGTCGAATGCCGGGCGACGACGCCCCGTGGCAGCCATTACCTCCACAAACTCGACGCGACCGTCCCCGAGTTCTTTGCGGTAGGTGAATCGTTCACTGCCACTAGTGCGCCAGTGCGGCACGAAAGCGGCATTCAGCACGAGTTGGTCACGGTTGTCCGGGAAGAACCGGCTGGCCCGGTCGTAGCGGGCGGCATCGATAGATTCAGCCGCAAAAGCCGACCCGACGTAGAAGAGTGAAACGGCGAGCGCAACGAAGATGGCGCGGATGGTCAACTTAGGCATAGCGGCAACCTGTGTTGATGAAGCGGCAATTTGACGGGGCTTTCGCCCATCATCACTTGGCGATTGATTGCGTGTTCAGTGCAGGAAAGTTAGAGAGCGGTGCTTTCTCTTCTACATGACGCGGAATGTCGAGCCGCCCGTTGCGGACAACCACACGACCATTAACGATGACGTGATCGAGTTTGCGCAGGTCTTCAATACTCTCATCCGGTCGCCCGTCGACGACGATCAAGTCTGCGAGTTTTCCGGCTTCCAGCGTGCCGAGCCTATCTGCCATGCCGAGTATTTCGGCGTTGGTCCTAGTGGCGGCGATGAGTGCCTGTGCGGGGGTCTTGCCGAGCGACTCGTAGTTGCGAAGTTCCTGCAGGTACGGCTCGGGCAGGAAGCGGTACCAACCGACCACGAGGTCCGTACCGATGCCGATCTTGATGCCCGCGGCGTCCATCTTCTTTGCCATCGCCAGATTCACGGCGTCCGTCTCCGTGAAGCGCCGCGAAGTGGAGAAATGGTAGCCACCGCCGGCATTGATGTACTGGTAAGGCACCAGCGTCATGTCGGAACAAACATTCATCTTCGCCATCAGCCGGAGGGTCTGGTCGGAACGCGGGAGCGGGTGTTCGACGCAGTCGACGCCGGCTTCGACCGCCATCTGCGTGTAAATGGTCTCGGAGTCGACGGTGACCCGGAGGCCGAGGGCATGCGCCTCATCGACCGCCGCGCGTACCTCCTCGCTGGAGAAATGGCTGCCGAGCTTGATGAGATCCGCCCCACGCTTGAACTGGACCCGTACGGCGTTACGGAAGCCATCCGCACCGCTGGCTTCGTAGACGGCACCATCCGGATACGACGGCGCGGTGCGCATCGCTTCGCCCTCCGTTCCGTGTCCACCCACCGCAGTAATCAGTGAACCGGCAGCGAACACGCGCGGGCCGGGGATCCGTCCGCTTGCAACCCATTGCTTCAGGAGGAACGGCGCCGCGCCGTGCGAAGCCACGTCACGGACGGACGTCACGCCACTTTCGACGAAGTAGCGTAGCCGCTCCTGTCCGCGAAGCGCAGCACCCGCCTGGCTTTCGTCGCTGGTGGCTGCAGGCAGCCCGAACTGTTCGACGTAAGTGAGGTGGGTATGCAGGTCGATGAGGCCCGGCATCACCGTCCGTCCGGCGACATCAATCACTTGGGCATCGGCCGGTGCGGCGAGTTCAGCCTCGCTGGCGCCAATCCGCAGAACGTGGCTGCCCGAGATCAAGAGCGCCGCCGGGCGTGCAGGCGCACCGGTACCGTCGAAGAGCCGTGCGTTGCGGATGACGATGGACCCTGCGGGTTCGTTGAACCCCTTGGGCACCGGAACCCTTCTCGGGTCGTCGCTGGTCGCTGTTACCGAGCTATCTATCCACGCTGCCCGGTCTACAGGCGGTTCGGCCGCCACGGCAGTGACGATACCCAACCCGAGCAATATCCCGGAGAAAAGTCGGTTGAAGATTCGTGTATGCGGCATGCCAGCGCTCCTGATGGTCGGCACTCTGCGCCGCGTTCGCGACGGGTGCTAACTCAGTGGTGAATTTTCTTTATTGTAAACATATTTCTTTAATGTAAAGCACCTGCTCAGGAGGCCTTTGCTCGCGTGACGCGCCACAACCCGAGCGTGAGCAAGGGCACGACGTAGATCGCGAGGAAAGACCACGCGAGAAAACGGTAGCCTTTGGCAATGAGTTCAACAATCCCGAACCGGTCGGCCAAAAACACTGCACAGCTTAATAAAACCAGAGAAACGCCGGCTCGTTGCAGCGTGGACATGACCTTGCCGCGATCCTGAATGACCCCCGCCACGCGCTCGATGAAAGCGTTGACAGTGCCCGTACCGCTTTCGAGCAGGGCAGCAAAGATCATGATCTGGAAGGCCATGTGCAGCACGGGAATACCCAACTTCCCAAGCAGATAATCGGATGGCAAGGACGCCCCGGCGGCCTCGGGCCACGCCACCATGCAGATAAAGAACAACAGCGCGGGGATCATTGCCATAGGTCCGGCAAGCAAACCCGCCACGATCGCGTCACGGTCGGATTGCAGGTGACGTGTCACCGGCAAAATCATGATTGCGCCAACGATGTTGTAAGCCGCGTAGGTGACTCCTAGGACAACCCAGTCGGGGCCAACCGTAGGATTGGCGAAAGCCACGTCGATGCGGTCACCGAAGTAAACCAACGCCAGCACCACGAACAGGGCATAGACGCTGTACAGCAGCAGGGAAACCCACTTGAACAAAGCCTCGACCGAGTCGTTGCCCAAAGCCGTAAACAGGGCAATGCCAGCTACCAGCAAGAGCGTGCCGACCAGCGGCGGCAATCCCGTCAGCGATTGAATAATCTTTCCAGCAGCCGCCCCGAATACTGCCAACACGATGACCAGCATCAGAATGAAGGCAAGTTCATAAAGAAACCAGAACGGCCCGAGCAACTTACGGAAGAAATGTCGATAATCCAGCGCGCCGACCTGACGCGCAAAGACGAACGTCACTGCAGCGACCAGGCTCCATATCAGCATGGCAAGTACCATGCTGAGCACACCGCCCCATGCGCCGCTCGGCATGAAGAACTCCGCCAATTCGCGACCCGTGGCATAGCCACCGCCAATGACGGCCGCCTTGAACGCGAACCCCGGCAGGATGTAGCGCTGATACCAACTCGACGGGGCAGCGCCTAATTGAGACATGCGGGCACCCATTGTCCGCCGCACTCGATGCAGATCATGTCTGGGTTGCCCGTGGATCGACGCCGAATAGACATTTTTCTAAATCCGAAAATTTCTTAATCGGATTAATAGAACCTATTCAGCTCTATGTCAACGCCCGCGCCAACCCATTGTTGAGCACCACGGCACCACGAGCGTCCACGTGAGCGCGCAGGCGCCACTCACCGCCGCCTTGGTGCCAGCATTCGAATCGGAGTGTTTCGCCCGGATAGACGGGCGCGGTGAAACGCACCGCAATCTCTTGCAGTTGCTCGGCATGCACAGCGCCAGCCGCCTTCAGGAGTGCGCGTGCCGCAACACCATAGGTACACAATCCATGAAGGATGGGGCGTTCAAAGCCAGCCGCCTTGGCTACCGCGGGGTCGGCATGCAGCGGATTGTAGTCGCCGCTCAGGCGGTAGATGAGCGCCTGGCCGGGCAGCGTCGCCAACGACAGTTCCACATCAGGTGCGCGCTCCGGAACCGGGGGTAATGATGCCGGGCCGGGGTCGCTAGGTGAACCGTTAGCACTGAAGCCACCATCGGCCCGCAGAAAATACGTCTGGCGGCATTCGGCCAAAAGCTCGTCGTAGCCTTGTTCCCGTAGCTCGCGAACCACCACCAAAATAGCGCCCTTGCCAGCACCCTTGTCGGTGACCGAAACCACGCGGTTAGTCGCGACGACTATCGTTGCCGCCGGCAAAGGCTTGAGAATTTTTACTGCTTGTTCGCCGTGAACCAGCTTGGAATAGTCGATGCCGCTGCGGGGGTCGCGCATCCAAGGTCCCGGCGAACCCAACACGGCAGCCATCGTAGGGACGACTTGCAGCCGGTCCTCATAGACGAAGGCGAGTTCCGCCTCATTCAGTGGGTCTGTACCTATGCCCAGCCCCAGCGCATAGAGCATAGTGTCCCGGATGCCGTAGGACTGCACAACCGCCGGGAACGACCAGTTTTTGACGCATTGGTAATCGAGCATGGTTGCGCCTATCCAGGGAACCGCCACGGCGCTGCCACGCAACCGAGCGTGGCAGCGGCAATGTTCAACCGTTTAGTGACCGGCCGACTTAGCGTCCTTGGCAGCGTCGCCCACCTTGAAGGCGTAGCCAGGGATCCCGTTCAGCGGGTAGGCAGCCAACGAAGTGATTTTGTCCTTGTCGGGGTAAAGCACGCCGAAGGCACTGTGGCCCGCCGGAGCGCCGTAGCGAGGTGCATACCACACCGCGCCGTCCGCCGTGTGCTCCAGACGCGAGGAGTCCGCAACGAACTGCAGCCGCGGATAAAACGTGAACTTCTGGGTGCGCGGGTTGAACCGTGCAATGAGCGAAGGCGAATCGGGGTTCCCCGTCTCCGGGAACCAGATGTTGTCCTCGGCATCGACACTAGCCTCGTAAGGCTGCGCGCCGCGATGAGGAATGTTCCATTCCGTCCAGTGGCCGGACGCTTGGTCCAGTTTGGCAAGCTTGCCGGACCGCGGACCCCCCGCCCAAATACCAACCCAAACATTGTTCTTCGCATCGACTGCCGGGCCACGACGGAAATTAGCTGGTTGCGTGGGCGGTGTGAACTCGGTCCACTGCTCCACGCTAGTATCGAATTTCCCGAGTTTCCCGCCGTTCCACAGCGCAACCCAAACATTGTCCTTGGCATCAATAGCCGCACCGTAGGGCGTTGCGCCCGGCGTCGGGATACGGAATACCTTCATCTTCTGCTCACCCGGATTCCACTTGGCGATGGCACCACGCAGCATCCAGTTCATGTACACATTGCCCTTCGAGTCGACGGTCGGCGACATTAAAGGACCCTTCGGCAACGCTCCGATAACGCCATCCGGGTCGGCGTCGAGGATATGATCCCACTTCAGAGTCTGCGGATTGAAGCCCAGCAGGCGCGGCGGATTGGCATCCCCAGCACCACTACCAAAGAAGTCGCGAGTGAATTCCGTGACCCAAATGGTCCCGTCTCGCCCGATGACCAAGTCATGAACGCCAGCCGTTGGGTCCGGCAGAACATAGAAAGATTGCACACCCGTGCGTGGGTCCAGCTTGACCAAGCTTGACGGAACGGCGCGATCGACGGCCCAAACGTTTCCGTCGTTATCGAGTTGCATGGTGATTAGCGTTTGTTGCCCCGCCGTCGCAGTAGCGTCGCCCTCCGAACCCGTGGCAGTAGACTCCACCGGCTTGGCGCCAGGCGTAGCTTCCTTACCGACGTAGTACTCGATGAGTTGGGCTTTGGCCAACTCGCTTTCATCGAAAGGTACCGGCACATCGGTACGTACAGCACGCGAAGGCTGGTCTGGACCGAGATACTTAGTCAAGTATTCCAGCAAATCCTTGCGATCCTGGATGGTGAAACGGAAATTGCTGGCCGAACCAGCCAAAGTGCCCTCGCCAAAACCCACGCGCTCGCGCTGGTCGAGAAAGGCACCACGCATGTAATCGATGGCGTACTTCCAAGCGTCTTCGCTACGCGGAGAAAGTGCGAACGTGTTTTCACCATGGCAGCTGAAACACATATTCTCAAGGACTACTCGTCCCCGCCCGGGCGGATAGATTTCGTCATAGCTACCGAATTTCACGGGCGCAGAGACATTGTTCCAGCCAGCGGCATTGAACAGGGTATTGGTCGCATTCGGAACAGACGACGGGAACAGCGACGGGTCGGCAGTTTCTTTCATTGCCAACTTCAGATTGTCGATTTTGCCGCCTTTGACGACGATGCGCTGCGTGGCCGATTCCATGCCGACTGCACGCGCAGTCACCTCATAGTGTCCGGGGAAGAGCGACACCGCACGAAATGCACCACCACTGGTAAAAACCATGTACTGGATGCGTTTGTCGACATTCTTCAAGTAGACCTGCGCCCACTTGAAAGGTTTTCCGGCTACCACAGCGCCAGAAACCGTCGCTAGCGCGGAGGTGGTTCCAGTGGCTGCCGTGACAGGCGCCGCGGCATAACCTCGTTCGATCGGGACGGCCACGGTAGACAGGAACAACAAACCGGAAAGGATCATCGTCACGCATCGCCGACTGAGCCTGGAGGCCCCACGGTTCGCGCTGTCATTGGTGGAATTGCGCATCTCGATCTCCTTGGTGCGCGTCGCTACCGACGCGCACCAAACATGGGTGGCGTGAACCTTAGAAGTTGTAGTTCAGGTCAACGGACACCCAGCGAGGACGGCCGTAGAAGCCATAACGTTCGTTCGCAATGCCCGCGCCCAGCAAGAACACTGAGGTAACGTAGCGCTTGTCAAAAAGGTTCTTCACGGAGAGCGAACCCTCCCACTTGCCGGCCTCATCGGCGAGGTAAACACGCGCATTCGCGATGGAGTACGAGGGTACCTTTGCCGCGGAGTCGTTACCCGGGTTGTTGTAGAAGTAGGAGCGCATGCGCCCCGACAATTCCACACCCGCAACCTTGTCGCCGAAAGCCGGCGCCTGGTAGGCCACCGAGGCAGCTAACGTTTGCTTCGGGTTAATGGGCATTTCGCGGTCCGCCGAGACGCCATTGGCGTTGCGAACGTTGAACAACGTGGACTTAGACAAGCTGCCATTCAAGCTGAGCAGGAGGTGCTCGGTAGGCTTGGCCACCAGGTCGAATTCCACGCCGTATGCTTCGGCTTTTGCATTGTTGATGAGCGAGCCGACACCAGCGAAATTCAGGACCTGATAGTCCTTGTAGTCGTAGTAGTAGCCGCTCACGTTCAACCGAACGCGATTGTCAGCCAGCAGCGACTTGATACCCACTTCATAGGCAGTGAGCTTTTCGGCCTTGTAGAGATAGTCGGCATTCGGCAGGCCCGGGGAGATGAAGCCGTTATTGAAACCAGGGGCCTTCGCGCCGAGGCTGATCGAACCATAGATGAGCTGGCCAGGAGCCGGCTTGTAGTCGAGTTCCACCTTGCCCGAACCCATCGTCTTAGAGAAGCGATTCAGACCACCCGGCGTGGAATCGTTGAACAGGAACGGACCAGCAGCGTAGCCGCCAATCTGGATGTTTGCCGTGTCCACATAGTTGGGGAACGGATTCGGCGGCAGGTTGGTAGCCAGCGGCACCACGATGGCAGCGCTATGGTTGATGTGCTTTTGGTCACGGGCACCGCGCAAACCGGCAATCAACGTGAACTGGTCGTTCAGGTCAAATTCACCATTGACGAACAACGCTGTTCCCTTGGAGGTCTGCTCGCCTTCGGCCTTCAGGGCCACACCGCCCACGAAGCCGAACAAGCCGGCGACCTGATTCAGCGTCTGGGTCTGGTCCAGCAGGTAAGCACCGACCGTGTACCGTTGCTTGCCATAGTCGAAGAACGCACGAACTTCCTGCGAGAACTGGTGGCTCGGGTTCTGGTAGTGCGTCATGCACACCTGCAACTGGCCGCCGTCACAGTCTTCGAGCAGGTCGCGGTAGTACTTGTTGTAGCCCGTTACGGACGTAACGTCGACTTGGTCGTTTATTTTCCAGCTGAACTTGTTGACGAACAGCATGGAGCGCGCGGCCTTGATGCCACGGTACTGGCCGTTATCTGCAACAAAGCCGTAAAGAGGCTGTTGACCGGCGCCATCGGGCCCCGGCGTCACATACTGGTCACCGGTGACAG
Organism: Candidatus Planktophila lacus; assembly: GCA_943331345.2. Classification (GTDB taxonomy): domain Bacteria; phylum Pseudomonadota; class Gammaproteobacteria; order Steroidobacterales; family Steroidobacteraceae; genus CAIOHZ01. Next base: position 28,825 of record CALQLF020000015.1, read on the forward strand.
GCGCGCTGGCGGTGGTGTCGTGCCAAATGCCACTGGTGCGCCCGGTGGTATTCGCCCAGCTGAATTTCAGCACGTTGCTCATGTCTTCATTCGGCTGGAACGCCAGCTGTGCGCGAACGGCTTGCGTCTTCGCCTGACCCGGATCGGGCTGGTTGCCAGTACGGTGGCGAATGTAGCCATCGTTCTGGTCGTGATAGACGGCCACACGTGCCTGCACGGCGTCGCTGAGCGGCAGGTTCAGTGCTCCGGAGAAATTCATCGTCGAATGAGAACCGAAGCCCACCTTGGCGGACCCCCCGAGTTCCTTGCCAGGCTCATTGCTGATGAACTGGATGGCGCCGCCGGTGCTGTTGCGGCCGAACAGCGTCCCCTGCGGGCCGCGCAGCACTTCCACGCGGTTCATGTCGAACAACGGAATGGAGCTGGCACCCGTGGCAACCAGGTACACATCGTCCACGTAGGCCGCGATAGGCGACTCGGTGGCGTCGTTGAAGTCGTTCTGGGTCACGCCGCGAACGGAGTAGTTCGGGTTCGTGCCGGGCCCGAAGATCGAGGTGATCTCGATGTTGGGCATGACGTTGACGATGTCCTCGGAACGCTTGATGCCGTTCGCGGCCAGGGCGTCTGCATTGACGACGGAGATGGAGACACCCACGTCGCTCGCACTCTGTTCACGGCGCTGGGCCGTCACAATGACTTCTTCCAGGGCGCCGGCTTCTGCCTGAGCCGGAACCTGCGCAACCGCGACAGCGCTATAGGCGGAAATACCGGTAGCGGCGACGACGCCGGCCAACCACGGACCATATTGCTTGTTGATGTTCATCGAGCCCCCTCCAGAAGAAAAAAAACCGAGTCCGGCGATACGTTTCGCCTTGTGTTCAGAGCCTGCACGGCATTCAGCCGACTTTTGACGTATATCTTTTATATCAACGTCTAACATAGGTGTCAACTCGCTGTTATACTCAGCCTGCCGGCCCGCGTCCGGCATCAACAGCTGGTGGCAAGCCGCTGCCAGGGGTACGAAAAACGAAAATTTGGGGGCAATCCAGATGTCTCTCGACACCAATCGCAGCGATCTAGTGGTCACCCGGTTCGTAGCCGTTGCGCTCGGAGCTTTCGGCCTGCTAATGGCCGTTGGCGGTGCAAAACTCGCCATGCTCGGCGGCTCGCTCTACTACCTTCCCGCGGGCATTGCTTGTGCCGTAGCGGCAGTCCTCATATGGATGCGTCGGCCGCTCGGTGCCACGCTCTACGGGGCCTTCCTTCTGGCGACGCTCGCATGGGCACTGTGGGAAGCCGGTGCGGATGGCTGGGCGCTTGCGCCGCGCTTGATAGCACCAGCGGTGGCCGGGCTGATGTTTGGAACGCCATGGCTGGCGCGTGTTCTCCGTGGCCGCGACAGTGCGGGCAATGCCTGGCTCCGGCCTGAGCGGATGGCATTGCTTTCGCTGGGCGTGTTGGCGTTGGTTGCCATTTGGACTTCGCGCGAACCGCCCAGTGTCGAACGAGAACTTCGTGCCAACACCAGCAGCAGTTCGACGGATGCTGCTGCCGGAGAATGGACCGACTGGGGACGGACGCCAGCCGGCGACCGGCACTCGCCGCTGGAGCAAATCACGCCCGCGAATGTCGGACAACTGAAGACCGCTTGGACTTATCACACCGGCGTTCCGCAGATTGGGTCGCACGGTGGGCCGGAGGCAACTCCGCTAATGATCGACAACACGTTGTATCTGTGCACGCAGAACAATATCGTCATCGCGCTGGATGCGGACAGCGGTAAAGAGCGCTGGCGCTTCGACCCGAAGGTAGACACCAGCGCGGCTTCCGGCGTGGCTACTTGCCGCGGCGTAGCGTTTTACCGGGCACCCCAAGCCGCGGATTGCCCGGAACGTATCGTCTCTGCCACGCTCAGCGGCCTGTTGATTGCCGTGGACGCCAAAAGCGGCAAGCCCTGCGCCACCTTCGGTGATCAAGGCTTCGTGGACTTGAAGAAGGGACTGGGTGATGTTCCCAATGGCTTTTACTACGTGAGTTCGGCACCCACTATCGTCAACGGCACAGTAATTGTCGGTGGCTGGGTAGCAGACAACCAGTCAACCAACGAACCCTCAGGTGTCGTTCGTGGCTACAGTGCCGACACCGGAGCTTTTGTCTGGGCATGGGACATGGGCCGGCCCGACGACCACAGCGAACCAGGCCCGGGCCAAACCTATACCCGCTCGACGCCGAATGCTTGGGCGCCCATGAGCGCCGACCCGGCACTCGGTTTGGTGTATGTCCCCACCGGCAACCCTACACCGGACCACTGGGGTGGTAATCGCCCGGATTACTCTGACAAATACGGCAGTTCGGTAGTAGCTATCGATGTGGCTACAGGGGATGTCCGGTGGTCATTCCAGACCACGCATCACGACCTATGGGACTATGACGTTCCCTCCCAACCGACGCTATTCGAAGCCAATGTTGGCGGCAAGTTTGTTCCGGCATTGGTGCAGCCCACCAAGCGTGGCGAGTTGTTCGTGCTAGATAGGCGTACAGGCACCCCAGTCGCTGAGGTAAAAGAACTTCCGGTACCGCAGCGTGGTGCCATTGCCGACGACCGCCACGCGCTGACCCAGCCCTTCTCTACTGGAATGCCAGCCTTCGGCCGCGACCTTTTGACCGAGCGGGACATGTGGGGCGTCACCCCACTGGACCAACTCTGGTGTCGTATTGAGTTCAAGGGCCTGCGCAACGACGGCCCACTGACACCGCTGGGCCTCGACCGCTCGCTTATCTATCCAAGCATCGGCGGCGGCATGAACTGGGGCGGCGTTTCCATCGACCCGCAACGCGACATCATGATTACCAACAGCATGTACTACGCATCCATCGGTCAACTGCTGCCCCGCGCAGAGACGGATCGACGGCTTGCTATTCTTGCCAAGGGCGGCCTTTCGGTGACCAATTTCGCCATTCCGCTGCCGATGCAGAACACACCCTACGGTATCCTGCTGTCAGGTTTGATGTCGCCGCTGGATGCTCCTTGCAATAAGCCGCCTTACGGCACGCTGAGCGCCATCGACCTGCGCAACAACAAGCTCCTGTGGACACGTCCTGTAGGTTCCGCGCGCGACACTGGGCCACTGGGAATCGATTCGCACTTGCCCATCCCTATGGGCATGCCGATGTTTGGCGGCGCCATCACTACGCGCAGTGGACTGCTGTTCATGGGCGCAACCCAGGACAGCACTTTCCGGGCCTTCGAGACGGCGAGTGGGCGTCTGCTGTGGTCCGCGCGCCTGCCAGCGGGTGGCAACTCGAACCCCATGACCTATGTTTCACCGAAGACCGGGAAGCAGTACGTGCTGATTTATGCCGGCGGCCACGTACTGTTGCGCTCGAAGCCTGGCGACGCCGTCATCGCCTACGCGCTGCCAGCTAATGTGCCTGCAGCGGCAACGACCAAAGCGAACTAGTCTTCACGGAGGCCATGCTGCCCGCGGCGCGCACATCTTGTTGCGTGCCGCGGGTGACTGCAAACGGCCCGACTGCTGGATACGCCGCACGTCGATGGCAACTGATGCAGTTACTGACAGTTCCACCACCGTGGCCACTGTCGGCAAAGCGGGCCTCTAGCCACGGGTTGAAAACGACACGCGGCGAACCGTCCAGCTCGCGCGGAAGATCCGCATCAAACGCGACGTTCATTAAATAATTAGGCCAGGGCCCCGCCAAGTCTTCGGGGCGGCCGGCAGCATACGGGCCGCGCACTGCTTGGTCGTGCCACCAGAAAGTGCCCCAAACCCAATCAGGAAGCTCCCGTGTGGCGACATGCAGCGCCACCAAGGCCAAGTAATCGCCGGGGCGGAAAGCCCGCCCGAGAACCATGGCACCCAGCTTGCGAGCCGTGGGCTCATTCCTCAACTGCTCCGCCATCGCTGCATCTATCTGCAAATGAAAAAAGCGGTCTATGCCGACACAATTTAGCCGACGGGTTCGTCCCATCAACTGCACTACGGTTGTTTTCAAATTTCCTGGAGCTGGGCAGACGGCCACCATGCGGCGCCAACTCGGATAGTCGTTGCCGCTTACGGTCGCAGCGTTCGTCTCCGCGTCCCAAATCGGCATCGCCACCGGAATATCGCCAGCCACTGGCCACCATGCGGACTTCAGGACGACTGCAGAGCGCGGAAACGCGGGAATTTCTCTGGCGAAAGCCGCCCGAGTAGTGGCTCTCGGTTCCACCGATAGCGACTTTAGCGTGGCGCGCTGCTGCAAGGAATTTTCGCGAATATGCCGAACAGCTGCCTCGTTGTAGTGCGCCACAACGATGAGCGGCGGACTGCTGGCCAGCGCTGCACGTTGCGCCGTCGACTCGTCTACCGCGAACAGGCTTCTGACGCTGCGAACAGCCAGTGGCGCCGGGTTAGGAACGCCAAAAGTATCTTTCGCTCCATACCATGTCATGAACCGCGGTAAGGGCAGCGAGTTGTCGGTACGAATCAGTTCGGCAAGCAAGCGCCAGAGGTGACGCCGCTGGCCAACCAGATCACCGGTTTTGCGCATTTTTTCGAGCGAGGCTTCTGGGGCCGGAAAGGGTGTTTGCTCCGTCTCGCGGGAAGCAGGCTTATCGGCGGCTGTGCCTGCCAACAAAGGCACGGAAACCATAGCTAGCGCCGCACATAGCAGGCCCGCCGACAAATGAGCCTGCCGCGAATTCATCTGGCGCTAGCGCGCTTCGGCGCCAGCACGCAGTCCGCCTGTACGGGGGAAATGGCGCCTCCGGGGGGGCGTCGCTTAACCGCCCTCACCAGCCCGTAGCCCGGCTTCGAGCAATTGAATTTCAGCTGACTAGGCGCAAAGTACTTCGGCACGTGCAGTTTGAACCTGCCGGCGTCGTCCGTGACCATGATGTAAGAGGTGTTCTCAGCGCTGAATTCCACGGTCACGCCGCTGAGAAAACGACCTTCCGTATCCTTGGTCGAGCCGAAATAGGTATTGGTTGCGGTATCTATGTCGATTTTGGGGTCCGGCAAATAGAGTTGCGCCCATCCTGCCGCGACTGGTGCCAGTAGCAACCCAAAAAAGACAACTCCGAGACGCGCAAGCGCCGAATCGGGACGTTCGGAAGGTAGTTTCATCGTCGGCCTCCTCGTAAGCGAGCCGATGGGCAGCGCCCACTATTGAACGAAGTATGCCCGCAAAAAGTAAAGGCAGGCGGCGACTGCAACGTACGGAAAAACCCATTGCGTTGACTTCAACCGTGCAGCGACCCAGTCGTCTTTCACTAGCAAGGCACCAAACAAAGCTATCACGGCCGCGCTAGCCATGAGCCCATACCAAGCCATACCAGGCCCCACATGGACGGCGGAGTCAGTAGCCCCCCAAGCGAACTCACGGCTCACCGGGTAATAGCGAAACAACGGCTTCTCAGCGCCGTAAACCGCTATATAGGCCAAACAAAACAGAACGGAAAAGCCGCGCGGCGACCACGAGATTTTCATGCCAAACCCCGTATGTTATTGAGCAGGTGTCCGGCCAGAAAATCGAACCACACTACCCCGGCGAGGAACGCCGTGACCATGCGACGGTTTGTGATGGATGACTGGTCGCCAGCGGAACGCCACAGCACGACGTAGAGCGGCAAGATACCAACCCCGATACCTGCGGCATGTTCCTTGATTTCAAAGAGACCCACGGCCCAGCGCAAACCGAGTTCCTCAAACGGTATGCGAACGTCGACACGATAGCTCGGATAAATAAGGCCACCAAGAACGAAGACGCCAAGGTAGAGCCAAAAGATGGGCCAGACAAAACCGGCAGCATCTATCCGCGAGTAACGTGCAACGAAGGCGCCACCAGCAGCCTGCTGCCGAAAGAACAACGAGGCTGCTTGATGCGACACTGCGCCCAATAGCGCCACGGCCATCAGGCCGTGGAGCATCAACAGCAAAGTAGTCATCCTCTGCCTCCGATATCGGCCAGCGCCGGCACTCCTGGCCTATAGGCCGAGGCCACCGTCGGTGACAAGCTCCGCGCCTGTCATGTTGCTGGATAGATCGCACGCCAAGTAAACGACAATTTCAACCACGTCCGCGGTGGTCGCCATGCGGCCCAGCGGCACAGCAGCCTCGAACTGCTTCAGAGCCTCGGGGTCGTGATCATTCAGCATCGGCGTGTCGACCAAACCCGGGTGGATCGAGTTGACCCGGATCTTGAAAGGCGCCACTTCACGAGCGACGCACTTGGTCATTCCGCGCAGCGCCCATTTGCTTCCGGCGTAGGCGATCATTCCCGGGAAGCCGCGCATACCAGCCACCGAAGAAATGTTGACGATGGAGCCGCCACCAGCAGCCTTCATCGCTTCTAGCACGGCCTTCATGCCCAAAAACGGACCGTACTGATTAACCCGGTAGTGACGGTCGAAGGATTCTGCCGTTGTATCTTCAAGCATCGCCGGGGTAAAAATGCCGGCGTTGTTGACCAAAATATCAACACGGCCGAACTTTGCGAGTGCAGTGTCAACCACATTGCGCCATTGGGCTTCATTCGCCACATCGTGTTGAATGAAGATGGCAGCGTCCCCGAGTTCGGCGGCCACGTTAGCACCGCTCGGCAACAGGTCAGTCAGCACTACCCGCGCACCCTCGGCAACAAACCTGCGGGCCTCATCAGCACCTTGCCCACGTGCGGCACCTGTGATGATGGCAACCTTTCCCTCGAGCTTCTTGCTAGTGGTATTCATTTGTTACCCTCCGGTTCGATACAGACCAAGGAATCCATGCCGCCTTCTACCACCAGCTCCATGGGAGGCATGGGGTTGCTCGAGGAGCATACGCGGCCGTCACCCGGGAACACTACGTCACGCATGTAGGTGCCGCGCGCGGGTAGCGGATAGGAAATGAAGCGACCGCTCGCCTGCTGGAACCGGAACATACGGTCCGACTGGTTGGCCGTAATCCACACGTCCTGCGTCTTCGGGTCTACCCCAACCGCGTACGGAGCCTCCACCTCGCCAGGCCCGAGCGTCGGGATCTTGTGTACGGTGAATTCCATGGTTCGCGTATCCAGCTTGGCCAGAGTGCCATCGCCGAACCCCGGTATCCACAAATTCCCCGACCGATCGAAGCGCAGACGACGTGGACCAAAGACAGGGGGCTGGATTTCCTTGATTTCGAGCGTCTTGGGGTCGATGCGCCCAACCATATTGGCCCAGAGTTTGCTGTACCAAATGGAACCGTCTACAGGATTGATGTCGATACCGTACGCACCGGGCTGACGTTCGTCTGGACGCGCCATCTTGTTTGGCAACTCAAGGAGCGTCGTCTTGCCAGTCGCCGGGTCAAAACGCCCCACCTGATTCGAGATGAACATGGTGAACCAGATCATGCCGTCTGGCGCAAACCGGAGCGTATGCGGGTAGAGCACCGAACCGCCAAGTCGATACGACTTGTAGGTCTTCTTCACGGGGTCGAAGACCCCTATCGTGCCCCCAATGGCACCGGTCGTATAAATGAGCCCATCCGGCCCGACTTGCATGCTGTGCAATCCGTGGCGCGAAGTGAGATTGAAGGGGATGGGATACCCTTTCTCGGTAAAGCTGCCACCCACCGGCACGCCAGCGTCCGCCAGCGGCACAGTAGTCGTGACGTTGGTCTTCGGGTCGGTGACGTAAATCTGGTCTACCGCCTCATCGGTGGTATAAAACTTGCCGTCCGCCGGATAGAACTCCGTGTCGTGCGCAATCTGGGCGCCCTTCAGTTTCCATTCGGTGATGCGCGAGACCATGGCTTCCGGATCGACGGCCACGGGAGCAGCCGCACCGAGCTTCGTTCCGTCAAACGCTTCGTGCATGGCATTGGCGTAGTCCGCCACGCGGATATCGGTGGAATAGCCGCAATAGCGGGTCATCATCTGCAGGACTGCCGTCCACACGCTGGGCTCACGGGGCAGCCGCGTGAACGGGTTACCAATAGGGTGGCAACTCATGCAGTCTGTCTGGAACTGCTTGCGCAACTCTGGGTCTTTGAACTGGATGCGTGCAAAGTGCGCGCTTGCCGGTTGGCTATCGGAGATAGCCTGGGGGTCCGTCAGCCGCTTGAGGCTGAAAGACTCCTGCAGGGCTGCATCCCCTGCAGGAACCTTGACCGCCACCGACGAGTCTTCGCTGGCCTGTGCCCGCGCCCGAAGCCGGAGAGCTCCAGTCAATTCGGTCCGGAGACGGTAGCGGCCCGTTGCGTCCGTCAATACGGTCTGAGAAACCAGCCCCGCATCGTCGTACAAGGTTACCAAGGCACCTGCAGCGGGCTGGCCACCACTGGTGACCACCCCGGCAAGAACCGCCGCTTGGGCTCCGCCGCAAAGCATAAGCAATGCGGCCGTTGCCAGTACCGATTTGATTCGTGAAGCCATGGAACCCCCCCTCGCCCAGCGAACCTCAGTGCAGACTACCGCGTCTTTGTCGTCCAGGAAATACCGTAAGTAGCCGGCATTCCAGCCCAGCGAGCAGTGAAGTCAGATGACGTTACTACGTTGTTCCAGTAGTACTTGTTCCCGAGGTTCTTCCCCCAGACCATCACCGACCACTTGCCGTCCGCTCCCTCAAGACCGAAGCGTGCATCGACCGTGGAATAGGACTCCGTACGGAACGGATAGACCACGCCCGGTTTCACACGCGTGTGTACCGAATTGGTCGCCACAATCGACGAACCGCCGGGCACCGTGTCCGCACCACTGCGTCCATTGAGGCTGATGCCGAAGAACGGCGTGAAGTTCGCCGCACCCTCGAAGCGGTAGTCCGCATTCAACCCATAGCTGAACTTTGGCGCAAACGGGAGCTCGGAACCCGCGAAGCTACGTGTCCGGCCGACATAGTCGACGCCGCTGTACTTCGTAATCTCCGTCTTGAGGTAGGTCAGCGGCACGCTGACAGTCAGGGCGGGAATCGGGCGAATGGTGAGGTCCACTTCGACGCCAGTTACCGTGGATTTCGGAATATTCCGGAGGATATCTAGAATGCCGAAAATGGGATCCGCAGCCTTGGTCAGCACCTGCTTGTCTTCGTAGTTGTAGTGGAAGACCGCAGCGTTCAACTGTGCTTTACGATCGAGGAAGCTAGCCTTGATGCCGGCCTCGTAGGCGGTCACCGACTCCTGAGTCACCGGTGCAAACTGCGAAGTCGTTGCCGCTGCCAAGATGGGGAAGCTACCTGCCTTGAACCCGCGCGAAGCATTGAAGTACAGCAGGGTCGAAGGCTGGAGACGATAGTCGACACCCACACGCCAAGAAACATTCGTCTCCTTGAGCGTCGTCGCCGTCGGCGTCCCGCTCGGCGCGAAATGAGAATTCAGCGAGAAGCAGTTGTTGTCGAAGTATCCGACCGAATTTACGGGCGTAAAGCTACCTGGACCGGGGTTAAAGAGCGAACCGATGAAGTTGAAAAGGCCGGCAATATGGCCATCACCCACATCGAAACCGCACTGGGCTGCTGCATTTTCGGAGCTGGTATAACGTGCGCCTGCCTTCAATGTCAGGTCCGTGGACACGTCGTATTCGACATTACCGAAGGCAGCATAGCTCTTGATGGCCTGCTCGCCTTGCTGGTAGTTCTGGAAGATGAAGTTTTTGCCCGGGCTGAAGCTGTTGTTGTCCGGGTAAACCAGCAACTGACGCTCGAACGTTTTGCTGTCTTCGTAGTTTGCGCCAGCCACCCAGCGTACGGCGCTATCGCCCTTGTTGGCCAACCGCAGTTCCTGATTGAACGAACGGATGTTGCCAAAATCTTCCTGAATGTCAGTCACGATCAACGCCGAACCATCACCATCGGTGGTTTGGTTCTGCGTGTAGTGGTTATAAGAGGTGAGCGACGTCAATGTCAGCGCATCGTTCAGGTCTACGTCGACCCGAACCGCGGGCTGGAAGAACGTTGCACGGCCACGGGGAGCGTTGATTCCGCCAGCCCAATCGGCAGCCTGCGGTTTCGACGGCGAAAACGGCGCTGCCACTTCCTGGGGCTGCTCGTCACCCGGCGTTTGCGGCTGCAACAGGATGTACTGGCCCGCCTGGGGTTGCGAGGTATCGTAGTAGCCGTTAAGGCTGAAGGCTACGCGTACATTCGAGGACGGTTCCCAGTCGACGAGCCAACGGGCCGCGGCATAGCTTTGCTTGCCGTTCTTGTCCCATGGCCGAGTGTAACTTTCCTGCCAACCGTCGGAGTTCACACCGCTGATGGCGATACGTGACCGCAGATTTTCTGCCACCCGACCGCTGAGGTAGGCGTTGGCTTCAACGCGGTTGAAGCGGCCGTAACCCACCTGCACGCCAGCCTCGAATTCGTCGGTGGGCTTGGCTGCCACGTAGTTGATGGCGCCACCCGTGGAATTTTCGCCAAACAGCGTGCCTTGGGGGCCCTTCAATACTTCCACACGTTCCACGTCAAAAGTGGCATGACGAGCGAGCACGGCAAAGGGCAGCGGCGCTTGGTCTACGTAGACGCTTACTGCCGGGTAGACGCCGATGGAGCTTTCATTGAAGCCTACGCCGCGCAGCGTGAGGATTGGCGTGCCGTTGACGCTGGGTGAAAACACCAGCCCCGGAACGACACTCGCAAGACTCTCCAGCGAATCGACGCCACGCGCCGCGAGTTCAGCGCCAGAAATAGGCGTGATGGTCATGCCTACCCGGTTAACCGACTCTTCGCGCTTGTTGGCGGTTACCACCACTTCGGTGAGGGTGTCGCTGCTAACGTCGGCTTCGGCCTGAGAACCACCCGTTTGCTGGGCAGCGCCAATGGAAGAAAAACCCACGGCCGCCAACGTGCAGCCCACAAGTCCTACTGTCTGGATACGCTTGCTCATGATTCCCCCGCGCATATGCGCAATGTTGTCGTTGCGGTTCATCTGGCCGCCACACACCGTGGCCAAAGCCAACTTGGACGGTTACTTGTCCTAAATATAGAGACTACTGATATATATGTCTAACATCTTTGTTAAAACTCAGAAATTGGTGCCCTGCCGCGGACCGGCCGTGCGGGTCAGCGGCGTTCTTTCCCCAAAATAGTGATGCCAGACGCGGCTGTAGGGCCGCCTATGTTGTGAGCCAGGCCAATTCGGGCGCCGTCGATCTGGTTGTGCGAATGGCCACGCAACTGTTCGAAAATCTCTACGCACTGCGAAATGCCCGTGGCACCCGGCGGGTGTCCCTTGGACTTCAGCCCACCACTCGGATTGATTGGAATTCGCCCGCCGACATAGTGGTCGCGGGCCTCGACGAGTTTGTGGGCCTCGAAGCGCTCAGCGAACCCCAGGTCCTCGTAGCTGATCAACTCCACGGCCGTGAAGCAGTCATGCACCTCGGCGAAGTCAATGTCGCGAGGACGAAGGCCGGCCATGGCATATGCCGCTTTGGCGGCTTTAACCGTACAAGTGAAGGTGGTCATATCACGCTTGTGCTGGTGCATGACGCGGTCAATTCCCAGACCGAAGCCCAGAACCCAGGCCGGATGATCGGTGTACTTGGCGACATGCTCTTCCGCCACGAGAAGTACGGCCGCGGCACCGTCGGACTGAGGGGTGCAGTCGAACATGCCGAAGGGCTCAGCAACCATCGGCGCCTTAAGGACTTGCTCAACCGTAATTTCTGAACGAAGTTGGGCTTTAGGGTTATTGACGCCATGAAAATGATTTTTCACAGCAATCATCGCCATGTGCTCGCGGGTGGCCGGCGCTTCATGCAAGTAGCGGGAAGCGTGCAAGGCAAAGTTGGCGGGCGCCAATAGCCCAAGCGGGAAGTCCCAGGCCATATCGCGGGTTTGTGCCATCCAATCCCAGAAGGTCGACGTCGAAGAGGTGTCGCGAACTTTGTCAGCACCAATGGCGGCGACCACGTCAACGTGACCGGAACTGATGGCGTAGATAGCCTGCCGGATGATGTCTTGCCCGGTAGCGCAGGCGTTCTCGGTACGGGTCACCGGAATATCGAGCAGACCACAAGAGTCCGCCAGAATGCCGGCACCGAAACCGTCGGTTGTCCCGACTTCGCCCAACCACGCCGCACCGATGTCGCGGCGGTCCATGCCCTTGTCGACTGAAGCCAAGGCTTCACCTAGAGCCATGGGAATCAATTCTTTGATGCCGCGAGAAAAGTGCTCGCCGAAGGACGTCATACCCGCCCCCACGATGGCTACGCGCCTCATGCGGCACCTCCTTCTTGACTCGACACCGCATCTGGCGAAAAAGCATGCCCGTAGTCCGGAACGCCTGTCCGAATGGCCACACGACGCAACACCAGCCTGCCATGCGCGCCGATTGTTACTTGCCCGGCCGGAACGTCCGTTACATGCATCAACGAACGGACGTCCGTCCCGTCGCATTCGACAACGGCCAAAGTGTAGGGCGACTCCAACGAAGGAACAGATACATGCACGGTTGTGGTGGTGTAGATCGACCCGGTGCGCGGCAATGGCGCCAATTCCCATTGATCGTCTGCACCGCAGCCTAGGCAGTGGTAGCGCGGTGGCGTGGAGAGCAATCCGCAAGCCGTGCACTTGCCAGCATGCCAACCCACCTTGGACTTGAATGCGCGATCGTAAGCGGCGAGGGATAGTTTGATATCTCCCCCGGGTGCCTTCTTACGCGCAGCAGGCTTCTGCGCCTTGGGTTCGTGACGCTTAACCGTGGAACCGGCAGCATTAAAATGAGCAACACTGAGTGTCGCTTGCTCCATTGCGCCCACCAAACCACTGCGGGAGCTGTCGATCAGCACGGCCAAAGCGAAAATCGGACTGGACGCGCCTAGCGTGGGCAACGCAGGCGGGGGCTCGGCAGACCATACGGCTGCGTCGCGTGCGTTCAGGCCAGCAATCAAGAGCGGCTTTTCAGCTAGGTCAACGGCCGACATCGAGGTCCGTACGCCGCTTTCGCGAAGCAGTCGCGGGTCGTCGTCGCGAAAAGATTGCCCGTCCGCATGTCGCGTCCGCTGGGGGAGGCTCCGCTGTGCGCGCCCTGCCAAAACCAGTGGGCTGGAACCATTTACCAACGCCGCGGCTGCGCCGGCCGAAGTGTTAGCGTCGACGGCAATGATGAGGGTGCCGGCACTCGCCGAAATGATTGCGTCAAGCGTCGCCGGTGCACCGCCCAACTGCTCGACCACTTCCAAGTTGTCCGGCAAGCGAAGCGCCGCAAGCAGCGGCGCTGAATTTCCACCTTCTAGAAGCGGCAACTCACGTGAAATGAAGACGACACGACTAACAGCACCACCGGCATCCACTACTTGACGTCCGGCTTCCACAGCCATGGTCAGAGCGTCCTCGTCGTAGCCGAGTACGCGACCTTGGAAGTTACCCCAGGGCGGCAAATAGGTTCCCACTGAAATACTCATCGTTTCTCCGCTTAAGCTCATTACGCCGCCGTTCAGGCGTACTGATCTTTGATATTCGCCATGAATTTGTTGAGGTTCGGAAGGCCAGTCGTTGCCGACAGGCCACCGTCTACCGGAACGATGGCGCCGGTCATGAATGAAGCAGCGCTAGAAGCGAGAAACGCCACCACTTGAGCGACCTCTTCCGGCTTGCCGATCCGCTGCATGGGTACAGGTGCCAGAAACGCATCAAGCAAGCCGGGAATCTGCGCGACGCCCGCCACCATCGCAGTGTCAGTGACGCCAGGGCACACCGCGTTAACCCGAATACCGGAGGTTGCGTAGTCCAGAGCCAAGTTGCGGGTGTAATTGATAACCGCGGCCTTGGAGGCGTTGTAGGAAGCCATTCCGAAATCGCCGTGCAAGCCGGAGATGGAAGCGTTATTGACGATGGCACCGCCACCAGTTTTGAGCATTTCGGGAATGGCGGCCCGGCAGCAGTAGTAAACCGAGAACAAGTTAACGTCGATCACCCGGCGCCATAGTTCAGGCGTCGTGTCGGTGGTCGAGCCCATGCCAGTAATGCCGGCGTTGTTCACCAGGACGTCGAGTCGACCAAACTGCTCGACCGCCGCTGACATCAATGCATTTACATCGGCTTCGTTTGCCACATCGCAGTGGCGATACGCGACCCGGTCCGTGCCCAGCTCGGCGGCAACAGCGGAAGCACCCGCGTCGTCCATGTCGCCGATCATTACCTGAGCCCCCTCGGCCACCAGTAAACGAACCGAGGCAGCTCCGATACCGGAGGCACCGCCAGTCACTACCGCTACCTTGTTATTGAACCGCATGCTTCATCCCCCCACGAGACGGTCAGACTTTTTTCATCAAACGGCGATGGTAAATCCACCATTCACGGACAGAATTTGTCCGGTGATGTAAGACGCCGCATTCGACAGTAGAAATACCGTGGGCGTAGCGGCCTCTTCGGGTGTCGACCAACGGCCGAGCGGAATTTGTTCGAGGTATTTGTCGCGAAAACGCTCATCGGACCGAACGACCTCGGTCATCGCGGTTTCCACCACCCCGAAACAAACGGCGTTGCAACGCACATTGAACCGCGCCCATTCACGAGCAACAGTCATCGTCATGCCAAACATGGCGGACTTGGCAGCTGCATAGTTGATTTGCCCAAGGCTGCCGCGTCGGCCTGCATCGGACGCAACAAAGACAATTGAACCCGGATTTTTTTCTCCCGCCGCGGCACGGTCGAGCATGTGCTGCCCAACTGCTTGCGTGAAGAGAAATGACCCGTTCACATGGACATCCATGACCGACTGCCACGACTCCATGCTCATCTTGGAAATGAGTGCCGGGCGTGAAATGCCTGCGTTGTTCACGAGCCCGTCGATGGCACCGAAGGCGGAGATACCAGCGGCGACTGCCGCATGGGCGACCGCTTGGTCCGTTACGCTGCCGACTACAGGTACAAACTTTCCAGCAGGCAAACCGGCGGCTGCACTCTCCAACGTAGGCGCACTCATGTCCACGCCAACGACTTGACCGCCTAGTTCGATGACCAAGCGCGAGATGGCCAAGCCAATTCCCTGACCCGCGCCGGTAACAATGACGGTACGTCCGTCCATGGCCATGGGATTCATCATTGGTCGGCCTGCGCGGTAGGTGTGACCGGCGTCTTGCCCGCCGTAGCTGAAGGCGGAAACTCGGCGAGAATTTCTGCCGTATGTTCGCCATGGTTAGGCGGATGCCTATAGATATTTGCCGGCGTAAGGCTGAAATTGACGGGCGACGAAACCGTCCTGATCTGCCCTTCTGTCGGATGGTCGATGGTTTTGATTAGATCGACAGACAGGAGGTGCGGGTCTTCAACCAACTCCTCAATGCCGTTAACAGCGGCCCACGGAATGTCGTACGTATCAAAAGCGGCACGCCATTCGGCAGTGGTTTTGTTCTTCATCTCGCCAGCGAGGAAGGTATGCACGTCGTCGTAGTTTCGTGTACGCGTCGCATGGTCATGAAATAGGGGATTGGCATAATAGTCGGCTGGACGGCCGACCAGTTCAAAGAACCGCTTCCAATGCTGATCGGTGTAGACAACGATGGCGAGGAAGCCATCGCTGGTGGCGTACGGGTGCCGGGTCGTAGAGAGCAACCGGTTGTAGCCGATGGGGCCGGTGGGCGGTTCGAACCCATAGCCCCCCAAGTGGTCGCTCAGCACGAACTGAGCCAAAGTCTCGAACATCGGCACTTCGACCGCCTGGCCACGACCCGTTCGTTCTTTGTGCAGCAACGCGGCGAGAATGGCGTGTGTCGCAGTAATACCGGCAATCTTGTCGGCGAGATTCAGGGGAACAAATTGCGGATCGACCCCTTGTGCGCGGCCTATAAGCGCGGAAATTCCAGAGATGCCCTGCATCAAGTCGTCAAACGCGGGCCGCGCCTTGTAGGTTCCCTGCTGGCCATAGCCGACGAGGGACACATAAACGATTTGCGGATTGACGGCGCAGATGTCTTCGTAAGCGAGTCGGAGACGCGCCATCGCCGCGGGGCGAACATTGCTGATGAATACATCAGCCTTTTCGCACATGCGCAGTACAGCCGCACGGCCTTCTGCAGATTTGGCATCGAGAACAACACTACGTTTGTTCCGGTTGCACTGGAGGTACAACTGGCCCATGCCACGGTTACGCATGGCGCCACCCATGCGGAGCAGATCGCCCTTTTCGTCTTCGATTTTAATAACGTCTGCGCCGTAGTCCGCAAGAATTTGCGTTGCGTACGGTCCCATCAGCACTGACGTCATATCCACAACGCGGATACCGACGAGCGGACCAGTGGGCTTCGTTTCTTCTTTTTGGCTCATGCTTTAGCGCCGAAATTTAGCGGACACGAACGCTGTTGTCGGAGACCAGCGCGATGGTCTCGGCCAAGGTCGCGGTGCAGGTATCTTGAAACAGCAGCGTATACGCGGCGTCTTCCCATGCCCCATCCCGCGGCGCGAGCGGGTCCGCGGGTTCAAGCCGATGCTCGAGCACGAAACGGCTAGTCAACAACTTCCGTGCGTCGCCATTGGGCTGGCAGGCTTCCCATGCCAACATCACCGCGCTCGTCGCGTGATACATGCCGCTGGCTGCCTGACGTGACAGGTGTTCATTTGCCGGTGAGGACGCCGTCTGTTCCGCGAATGAGAACGCACGGTACAAAGCAGTTTTCAGACGTTCGCGATACGCTTCCGGCAGTTGCGTTGCATGGGCCAGACGCCCCTCAAGCAACTCCCGCAACGGCTCATGCGCACGCGTCTTGCCAACCGCACGGCGAATGACGTCGATGGCGTTGATGTTACTGGTGCCTTCCCATACCAGGGCGATATGTGCGTCGCGTACGAGCTTCGAGTTCACCCACTCTTCAATCACGCCGTTTCCAGCGCGCGATTCCAATGCAGACCTGGTAGCAGTGACGGCGTCACGGCAGGCACGGATTTTGATAAGAGGCGTAATCATGCGAACGATGGAGGCCGCATCTGCTGAGCCTGCATTAGCTGCATCTAACTGCGAAGCGGCTAGCATGAAGACCGCGAGGCCCTGCTCCGCTGGAATGAGGATTTTGATCAGCTGGCGTCGCATCAACGGATGCTCAAGCAGCTTTTTTCCCCATGCCGTCCGGTTGCGGGCAACCTGCATCGATTCGTTGAATGCGCGGCGCATTTGGCCGGTCGCACGGACGCCGTGCGAGAGCCGCGACATGTTCACTTCTTCCATCATCTGCTTGATGCCGCGATCTTCGCGGCCGACCAGATACGCTTCCGCGCCCTCCAGTACAACCTCGCAGCTAGCAAGAGACCGGGTTCCCAGCTTTTCCTTGATACGGACGATACGGTATTTGTTGCGTGAGCCGTCCTTCAGGTAGCGCGGCAGTGCGAACATGGCAACACCGGCAATGCCTTCCGGTGCGCCTTCGGGGCGCGCCAGAGCCAGAGACACATGCGCGTCCGTGTGGGAGGCAAACCACTTTTCGCCATACAAGCGCCAAACGCCATTCTCTTTTTTCGCGACTGTTTCCAGTGCGCCTACATCGGACCCACCGGCTTTTTCCGTCATCCATTGAGTGGCGCGCCACATGTCTTTCATGTTCGGCGCCATCAGCTTAGGCAGAAGGTAGGCTTTCAGCTCCTCGCTTCCGTACGACTTCAGCACATGAATGGTCGCATCCGACATGTTCATCGGGCACATCATCCCGATCTCGGACTGCGAGAACATGTAACGGAACGTGTACTTCACCAGTTGCGGTACGTTCCCCGTCCAACCATGGGCATTTTCCCGATGGCACATCGAGTGAATTTGAAAGTCCTCGAACCCAATCTTTTCCATCTGGTGATAGGCCGGATGGTATTCGATACGGTCGAAGTCGCGGCCGAAGCGGTCGCGCTGCTCCAACACTGGCGGGTTCTTGTCGACCAAACGTGACAAGCGGTCGAGCTCGCCACCAGCTACTTCGCCGAAGCGCTGCATGATGGGCTGAAAGTGCGCATAGAGGTCGCTGCTGGCGTAAACGCGTAGCGAAGCCTGCAGGCTCTGGTCGATGTCAAAGAAATTGAGACCCTCAGTATCCGGGGCGACGTGGCCAAACTGCTTCGGGTCGTAACCCGAAGCCGCAGAAGTCGAGGGGGAGAAATTGTGGTCTGACATCGTGAAACCCCGAAACAGAAAGGTCGTCCCGGACAAGAATACCCATTACTGAGTATTGTGTCCAACATATATGTCTAAATGACGGCAAGCGCCGTTTTCGCGCCGGCTCCACTGGTCGTGAAGCCAGGCGCGAGAACTGTCGTCAGGTGGTAGCGCGTTTGCGGCGGAGCGAGAGGTTCAAGCCTGGCGACTTGATCTCGACCACCGGCAAATTGGTCATTTTCAGCAGCTTGCGGACCTGTTCCAGTTCCGGCGTCGACAGCAGTGGGTAACTGGTCTTGATGGGACCGGCCGCCCGCATACGCGCCAGGTCGGCTTCAGGCACGGTGATACGCAGAATCAGTTCGTCCTCGTCGTCTGTCCGGTACTGCTTTTTCAAGTCTTCCAGCGTCGGCTGTGGAGGGGGGTTGGCCAGAACGTCCTTGGCCCGCTGGGACGACAAGATTTTATCCAGCACATTTTGGTCGATGGGGCCGACCGCCTGACCGTAGAAGCCGGCCGCGTACTGCACCACTTCGTCCGGCACCGTGCGGTAACGCTCACCGGTCACGACGTTCAGCACCGCCTGGATGCCAACAATTTGGCTGAATGGAGTCGCCATTCCCGGATACCCAAGTTCACGACGCACTCGGGCAGTTTCCTGAAGCACTTCATCTAGCTTGTCGCTCATGTGGTGCTGGGCGAGCTGTGCTTTGAAGGTTCCCATCATGCCGCCGGGTATCTGGTGCTGGATGGAAAGCACGTCGTATTCGGCGTACTGGTTCACCAGGAAACCGGCCGCCTTGCCGACTGCCTCGAAGTGGTCGGCCACCGGCTTGAACAGCGAGCTGTCGAGGTTGTGGGTATGACCCATAAGCTCGATGTTGTTGACCATGACTTCGGTAGACGGCACCGATGGGCCATTCGCCATCGGACGGCTCGCCGTGTGGAGAATAGTGACGCCTAGATCCACCGCATCCAGATAGGCCTTGGCCGACATGCCCAGCAGGTTGTTCGCGTGGAACTCAATGGGTTTGCCGCGCGACTTGGCGATGATGGCGGGAAGCAACGTCGTCAGCCGTTCTTTCTCAAGCACGCCGCCGGTATCGTAGAGAAGGATAGTGTCGACATCGGGCGAGGCCGATAGCTTATCCGCCTTGTCGGCAAAGAATTCGTCGCTGTGCACTGGCGACAGCGTGAACATGATCGTCCCCGCCACTGTCGTCGTCGAAGGCGATTCCTTCGCCACCTTGGCCAGGCGGAGCATTTTGTCGATGTTGAACAGGACGTCGTAGATCCAGAAAGACCGGACGCCATG
>CALQLF020000016.1 GCA_943331345.2 Candidatus Planktophila lacus
GGGCAGCGAGTGCATCCGGCACGCGGTCGAGACGAACGGTGGTCATGGCTCCGTCAAATCCGCAGTCGGTGGCGGCGGCGCGCCAGCCGCTACGTCTTTGCCCAAACGCGCGCCGTAAGTGCTGACGCGCCAGCCCGGCGGATCGCGTCGCGGAGCATCCGGCGTCAAATCCACGGCACGCCCACCGAGCAGCACCTGCTTCAAGCGGGCCGCATCACCGAGCACCGTCACATCCTTGGCCGGATCACCATCCACCACCAGCAAGTCCGCCAGACGGCCCGGCAACACTTCGCCCACCTTGCCCGCCATTCGCATGGCAAAGGCATTGGCCTGGGTAGAGCACTGGATGGCCTGCAACGGTGTCAGGCCGAGTTCGCGCACGAACACTTCCATTTCGCGGTAATGCCAATCGCCATAAGGCGTGATGGAAAACCCGGATTCGCTGCCACAGAGCAGCGGCACGCCAGCGTCGTAAGCGCGGCGCAGCATCTGCGCACTGTCGGCAATCTCGCGGCGGAACATGGCACGCACGGTGTCGTCCGCACCGATACGGGCACCGTAGTCGGCGAGGTTGGCCAGGAAGGTGAAGACCGGCATCACCGGCGTGCGGTGCTTCACCAGCACCTCGAGCGCGCGGTCGTCCATCAAGGTGGCGTGCAGGATGAGATCCATGCCGGCTTCAACGCAATCGACAATGGCGCCAGCGCCGCGACAATGCCCGAGCACCGGGATGCCGAGTTCATGGGCGGCATCGCAGACGGTACGGAGTTCCTCGCGCGACCAGCTCTGTACTTCGCCACCTAGCGGGTGCCGCGGCACCAGACCAGTGACGTGCACTTTGATCCAGTCGACACCGCCTTTGATCTGGCGGCGCACCTCGGCAATGATTTCGTCGCGACCGGCAACCACCTTGCCGTAACCCATGACGCCACGGTCCGGAATGAGCCGGCCTGCCGTGCCACCAACGCTAGTCCACAGCGCATAGCCGCCGGTGGAGATGCGTGGGCCAGTGGTAATGCCAGCTTCGATGGCATCGCGCAGGTCCACACCAATCTCGAAGATGGAGTCGGCATCCATGATGCCGGTAACACCAGATTGCAGCACGCGTCGTGCGTTGCGCGCCGCCGTGATGGCAGCGAGCCCGTGCCGACGGTGGAAGAACAACTCGTCGTTCGAGTTCGGTTCGTCGAAGCTGATATGACAATGGCCGTCGATAAGACCAGGCATGACCGTGCAACCAGCCACGTCCATGGTGTGTACGCCCGGTGTTTGCGCGGCTTGTGCTTCGGCTGCTCCACCGGTGGCAGCAATCTTCTCGCCGAGAATGAGAACCGACTCCGCACGCGGGGCAGCACCGGTGCCATCGATGACACTACCGTTGGTAATTAGCGTGGCGTTCACGTCCAGTCCTTTCGGCCCAGCAACCGGCGCGCGTTATCAGCCAACCAGACAGGAGCTTCCAGCTTGCCGCCACTGGCGGGCTGGTCCCAACCGGCAAAATTCGTTCCCAGGACGAGGCGCTCACGGCCTACCTGCTTTTCCAGCAACTCGACAGCGTCGTCGCTGTGCAGGTGGTTATCGAACCAAAGCTTCTGCAGACGCTGCATGAAGGCACCCGGCTCGCGCAGTTCTGCTGAGGCCCAAGGACGCTTCGCGGCAGCTTCGCTAAAGCGACCGGCAAGCAAGGCAATGGCGCCACCACCGTGACTGACGCACAAGCGCAAGTCCGGATGACGATCGACGACGCCGCCGTAGATGAGCGTGCCGACAGCAATGGTTTCCTGCGCAGCGAAACCGATGAGCAGGTCCATGTCGTAATGGGATAACGGCGGGAATGCCGCGGGGCCGTCGATGCCCGCAGGCGACGGGTGCAAGTACAGGGGAACATCCAGCGCCGCACAGCAACGGTAGAAATCGTCAAGCGCCGGCGAATCTAGACGGGTACCGAACTCGGTGCCTATGCCTGCACCCCAGAGGCCGAGCTCACCAACTGCGCGGCGCAGTTCCTCAGCGGCGGCGGCTGGCGATTGCATAGGCAGTGCAGCGAGGCCGGCGAGCCTGCCAGGGTAACGGCGTACCAGTGCTGCCAGCACGTCGTTGTGGCGACGACAAAAGGCAACCGCCGAGGGAACATCGATGAAGTGGAAATACGTCAGCGGGTTGGGCGACAGCACTTGGCAGTCAATGCCGGCGCGATCCATGGCGGCAAGGCGTACCTCGACATCCATGAATGGGCTGCCGCGATAACGCACGCCATGCAGGCGATAGCCCCCGGCACGAAACAACGGGCGACCATCCTCCGCCACCGTCAGTTCCGGACCGTGCTCACCCGCGGCCCCGAAAGTTTCTTCCAGCACTACGTGAGCGTGGAAATCGATGATGCGCGCGGCTTGCCAAGACATCAGAGAACTCCCTGCACGATACCGCCGTCTACAGGCAACACCGTTCCCGTGAGGTAACTGGCGCGTTGCGAGGCGAGGAACACAATCACGTCGGCAATCTCGGCCGGGTCAGCAAAGCGGGCCAGTGGCACTTGCGCCAGTATTTCCGCTGCCACCACGGCTTCCTCACACTGCCGCTGACCAGCGCGCGCCGCCAGCATTTGCCCAACGCGGTCGGTAAGCGTCCAACCGGGTGCGACGGTGTTCACCAGCACGTTATCCGGACCCACTTCCGCTGCCAGCGTCTTGGCCCAGCCGGCCACCGCGAGACGCAGACTGTTCGACAGCATGAGGTCGGGGATGGGCTGCTTCACCGAATATGAGGAGACATTGACGATGCGTCCCCAGCGCTGTGCGCGCATGGCAGGCAGCACGGCACTGGTGGTGCGGACAGCCGACATGAGGGTGAGTTGGAATGCCCGCTGCCAATCGGCCTCGGTGAGCCGTGCCGACGGCCCCGGCGGCGGACCGCCCGCGTTGTTCACCAACACATGGACGGTGCCATAACGTGCCAGCACGGCATCGACCATGCCACCAATCTGGGTTTCGTCTGCGAGGTCGCAAGGGAGCACCAAGACCGGTTGCCCGTGGGCAGCCTCGAGAGCCGCCGCCGCAGCGGCCAAACCGTCCGCATCGCGAGCGCAGAGCGCCAACAGCGCGCCCTCCCGGGCCAATGCATGCGCTGTCGCCAGGCCTATACCTTGGCTGCCGGCGGTGACCAATGCCACCTTGCCCTTGAGACCGAGATCCATGCTGTTACTGTTCCGCGACCGTGACCCGCGCAACGAAGTATGCGCCGCTGCATTGTCCGTTATCGGTGGGCGATTTCAAGTGTGGTTGCAGGGAGGCTGGCGAGGCCGCGGAACAAAAAGCCGGGGCGCCACGGCGGGCTGTCCACCTTCACGGCAATACTAGGCAGCCGCCGGGCCAGCGTCTCGAACGCAATACGCCCTTCCAGCCGCGCCAGCGCCTGACCAATGCAGTGGTGAATGCCGCCGCCGAAGGACTGGATGCGTACATCCTTGCGGGTGATATCGAAGCGATCGGGCTCCGGAAACATGGAAGGGTCGCGGTTGGCCGCAGCCACTATGCACAACACCCGCTCGCCGCCTTTCACGTAGGTGCCATCTACTAGTGTGTCTTCCAGCGCCGTCCGGTAAGTAGCCTGTAGCGACGACTCAAAGCGCAGCACCTCTTCGACGACGCCAGCCGCCAGAGCCGGGTTCGCCACCAATAGCGCCCACTGTTCCGGGTAGCGCTGCAGCGTGTACAGCCCATTGCTGATGAGATGGGCCGTGGTTTCAAAACCTGCACCGAACATGGCAATGACGATAGTGACCATCTCGCGGTGCGACAGTGCATCGCCGGTTTCGTCGCGGACGGAAGCCAGCGCGGAAGTGAGGTCGTCACGGGGGTTGGCCTTGCGTCGGTCGAACAAGGCGCCGAAATATTCGTAGAGGTAATCCATCTGACGATTGGCCAGCGCCAATTCGTCAGCGTTCAGCACGCGCGTTTCAAACACCAGAAACGCTTCGGCGATGGCCCGCGTCAGCTTCGCCATGCTGTCCGGCGTGCGTTCGCTCTCTTCCACGCCGAGCAAGTCGAACATGACCAGCACGGGCAAAGGATAAGCGAGGTCGTAAACCACATCGCCCGTACCGCCCTTCGCGAGCCAAGCGTCAACAAGGCCATCTTGCAATGCCTGAATACGCGGCGCCATGTCCGCAATACGCTTTGAAGTGAGCGCAAAGCTGACTAACTTGCGCAGCCGCGTATGGTGCGGCGGGTCTTGCATCAAGAACACTTCCGACAACCAACGGTAGGCGCTCTGGCCCAGCACGTCGAAGTCGGGCCCGTAGAATAACTGGATATTGCGGATGAAATTGCCCTGGCCAAAAGCCGGGCTGGCCAGCACTTGCCGGCAATCCAGATGGCGCGTGGCCACGTGGTAACCGCCTGCCGCCGCGTGCAGGCCGGGAACGGCCTGCAAACGACGGTAGGTGGGGTAAGGGTCTCGCACCAGCGCTTGGTCAGCGGGGTCGAAGCGATAAGTCTCTTCGGCCGCGCTGCTGCTCATGCGAAAACCCTTGCGGTTAGCAGTTGTCGCTTAGAACTTGTAACCAACCGTCAGACCGTAGGTACGCGGCGGTGCCACCGAGCCTACGCGAATGCTGCCATAGAGCGGTGCGGTGATGATGTTGTTGGTGACGATGAACTCGTCGCCCACATTCTTCACCCAACCACCCACGCTCCAGTGCTCGCTGCTGTCGGTCCACGTGGCGGCCACGTTGCCGATGGTGTAGCTGGACTGCACCGCGTCCGCGTTGTTGAACTCGGTGAAGTACACCGTGCCCTGATACGCAGCTTCGGCGTGCAGAGCCAACGTGCCCGAACCCACCGGCATTTCGTACGTCAGGCCGGCAAAGGCCGTGGACGTCGGTGCGTTCTGCAGATGGTTGCCCGACAGGTCGACCAAGCTGAAGCCCTGACGGTAGTCACCCGTGGTGAAGTCCGTGTACTTCGCCGACAGCAGGGTGGCGTAGAAGTCTGCGGTGAGCCCTTCCGCCAACTTGGCGCGCAGTTCAAGTTCGAGACCATAGTTGCTGGCCGAAGCGGCGTTGACCGTGGTCACCACGCTGTCCGCACCGACGAAGCCAACCTGCAGGTCCGAGTACTTGTAGTTGAACACCGCAGCGCGGTATTCCACGTTGCCACCCGAGGCACGGCCCTTGACGCCGGCTTCGATGCTCCACACGTATTCCGGATTGATGACAGCGTTTTGGCTACCGACATTGATGACGCCCGACTTGAAGCCGCGTGTCAGGCTGCCGTACCACAGCTGTCCGCCTTCGGTGGTGTACTCAAGGTTGAAACGCGGCGTGAGGGCATCCCAGGACTTGGCCTTGTCCGTCGGAATGTTGGCACCCAGCGCATCGAAGATGAAGGAGCCTGCACCCTCGCGCTTCTCGTGGTTGTAGCGAGCGCCCACCGTCAGCTTCAGCTGGTCGTTGATAGGGTAGGTGCCCTGCAGGAAGGCGCCGTACGCGTCCGTCTTCACGGTACCCAGCTGCCAATAGTTGCCGGCATTGAAGAAGTTGGCAGGCAAGCCGAACAGCAAGCCGAGATTGGTCAGCGGCACCTTCACGGAGCCGAACAGCTTCTCGTGGAAGTACATGACGCCACCGAGCAGGTCCCACTTGCCAGCCGTGCGGCTGAAGGTGAATTCCTGGCTCCAGGAATTGCTGTCTTCGTCGTAGTTGTTCTGGCCGAACATGTTCACGTCGGAGACGTCGAGGTCGTCGCGGGTGAAGCGCTTGAAGTCGCGCCAAGCGGTGACGGACTTCACGTCCCAGTCGCCCAACTTGAAGTCCACGAGGCCGGTGAGGCCGGTACCGTGACGCTGGTTGATGGGCTCCTGGTCGGAGTAGATGTTGCGCAGGTCCGGCGCTTGGCCACGCGTGGCGTAGTAGTCGAAAATGGTCTTGCCGCCGAGCAGGTTGTGCCCGAGGCCGTTTTCCGGCGTGGCGGTAGTGCCGAAGTAGTGAAAGGCGTAGTTGTTGTCGTCTTCCTTGAAGTAGTCGGCGATGAGGGTCGCCTTCACATCATCGCTGGGGGCGAACGACACCATGGCGCGCACGGCCACCGCATCGCGGTCGTCGATCTGGCTGCCGGTGAACAGGTTCTTGCCGTAGCCATCACGCTGGTCCCACTTCACGGCCACGCGGGCGCCGACGGTGTCGGACACCGGGCCACCCACTGCGCCTTCGAAGGTCTTGGCAGCGAAGTTGCCAACCGTCAAACGGCCGTAGCCGTTCAGGGTGTCGCCGGGCTTGCGGGTCACGAGGTTCACCACGCCGGCGGTAGCACCGCGGCCGTAGGTGGTGCCCTGCGGGCCGCGCAGCACTTCCACCTGTTCCAGGTCGAAGAAGCCAGCGAGCTGTGCGGACGGACGCGCAATCATGGCGCCGTCCTGCAGGAAGGCCACGGCACCGTCGGCACCGAGGTCGATGCTGGTCATGCCAACGCCGCGGATGAAGGTGCGGTTCACACCGAACTGGTCACCGACGGACAAGTTGGGCACGGCCGTGGCGAGGTCGGAGATGTCTTCGATGCCACCGGCACCGAGCTGGTCCGCCGTGACGGCCGAAATGGCGGCCGCCGTGCTGTTGATGGAGTTCGCCTTCTTGGTGGCGGTGACGATGATTTCCTCAAGGCCGTCGCTGGCAGCCTGTTGCGCGGACGCGCCGGCGGCAGCGAGCAGCAGGGCAGCAGCAACGGCACCCTGCAGGGCGCGAGAAATGATAGGACGGGTGGGTGTGGACATGAGCGTAGGTTCCCCCTCGGCAGCCCGGTACCGGTCGGCACCTGTCGGCTATCTACTATAAGTATGTTTTTTTATACCATCAGTCAATACGCACAGACGTTGGGAAGGAAAACACGCCTTTCGTTTTGCAGTGCACTATCGGTAACGTTGCGCCCAAGCAACACCATTAGGACGACTGCAATCGATTGGTGGGTCAGGCCCCGCTGAATGCCTGTTGGCGCCACGCCTCGTAGGCAACGATAGCCACCGTGTTGGACAGGTTCACGCTCCGATTTCCCGGAATCATCGGGAGCTGCAGGATGTCCTCGGGCGCGAAACGAGCGAGATCTTCCGCCGCAATGCCTGGCCCTTCGGCGCCAAACACCAGCACGTCCCCCGGCTGGAAGGCCACCTGGTCGTAGCGGCGCGTCCCGCCCGTCTCCACGGCATAGCGCCGGCCGGCCCCGTTTTCGTCGAGCCAGCGCCAACAGGCGGCGAAATCCGCATGTTCGCGCACGCGGGCCAGCTCGTGGTAGTCGAGCCCGGCCCGGCGCACGTGCGGGCTTTGCAGGGAAAAACCCAAGGGGTGTACCAAGTGCAGCGTGCAGCCGGTGTTGGCGCACAGGCGGATGGCATTGCCGGTATTCGGCGGAATCTGGGGCTGCAGGAGAACGAGATGGAACATGTGGCCACTATAATGGCGCATGGCTGCCCATCCCGCTCCCGCCGCGCTCACCGCGCCCGGCTCTCCGCCCGAATCCCTCCGCCTGAAATTCTGCGGGCTGGATTTCGCCTCCCCCATCGTCCTGCTGTCCGGCTGCGTCGGCTTCGGCGAGGAATACACGCGCATCGAGGGCTTCTCCAACCGCGATGTCGGCGCCATCGTCCTGAAGGGCACCACGGGTCAACCGCGGCTTGGCAATGCGCCGCACCGGGTCATGGAAACCGCTCAAGGCATGATCAACGCCATCGGCCTGCAGAACCCCGGCGTGGACCACGTGGTGCGCCACATCCTCCCGGAACTGGACTTCACCGAGACGCGCTTCTTCGCGAATGTTTCAGGTAGCACCATCGAGGAATACGTCGAGGTCACGCGCCGCTTCGACGACAGCCCCATCGATGCCATCGAGGTGAACATCTCCTGCCCGAACGTCAAGGAAGGCGGCGTGCAGTTCGGCAACTATCCGGAGATGAGCGCGAAGGTGGTGGCCGCCTGCCGCAGCGTCACGCAGAAACCGCTCATCATCAAACTCTCGCCCAACCAGACGGACATCAAGGAAAACGCCCGCGCTTGTCTCGAGGCGGGGGCCGATGCTTTCGCCGTCATCAATACCGTCATGGGCATGGCCATCGACGTGAAGACGCGCCGCCCCGTCATCGGCAATGTACAAGGTGGCCTTTCCGGCCCGGCCATCAAGCCCATCGCGCTGCTGAAAGTGAAGCAGGTATACGAAGTAACGAAGGCGCACGGCGTGCCCATCATCGGCCAGGGCGGCATTTGCAGTGCTACCGATGCCGTGGAGTTCCTGCTGGCCGGCGCCACCGCAGTGGGCGTGGGCACGTCGCTTTTCTACGACCCGTTCAGCTGTCGCCGCATCAACGCCGGCATCGCTGCCTATGTGCAAGAGCAAGGCTTCAGCCACGTGGGCGAACTGACAGGCGCGCTGCAGCTCTAGGCGTCGCGTTGAACCAGTACGGTCTGTGTCGGGTAAGCGAGAGTAATGCCGGCACCCGCTAGTGCTTCGAGTACGCCCAAGTTCACTTCGTGCTCCGCCGCCACCAGTGGCTCGAACTCCGGCGCATCGCTGAAGAACACCACTTCGAACACGGCACCGCTTTCGCCAAGCGTGCGCAGATGGCAGCGCTCGAAGCGTACGCCAGGCTGACTGCGAACCACCGCTTCCACCAAGCCGGGAACTTGACGCAACCGTTCCACGGGTGTGGCGTAGTGAATGCATAGCTGGAACAACTTGCGCCGCTCGGCAGCGCGCCCGTAATTCCGAACGCGGCTCTTCAGCAGGTCCGCATTGGACACCACCACGAGTTCACCATTCACGCTGCGGATACGCGTGCTCTTGATGCCGATGTGCTCCACCGTACCGACAACGTTGTCGAGCTCGATGCTATCGCCAGGTAGGAACGGTTTATCGAGCGCAATGGACAAGCTGGCGAACAAATCGCCAAGAACGTTTTGCACTGCCAAGGCCACAGCGATACCGCCAATGCCAAGGCCCGTGAGCAGCGCCGTGATGTTGACGCCGAGGTTGTCTAGCGCTACTAAACCCACCAGCAACCAGATGAGCACACGCGCCACGAAATCGACGATGGTGAGCGTTGGCGCCTCGGGGCGCCCCTCCGGGCCGGCATTCGCAGCCTGCTGTTCGCGTAACCAGAACCGCAGCGCGGCCGTGGCCAGAATACCCACCTCCAACGCCAACAGAATGACCATCGCGTCGTTGGCCAATTCCTTCAAGCGCGGCGGCAGAGCCAACCATTGGCTGGCCAACACCACGGACAGCGCCAACAGAGGCAACATCCGCACCTGCGCCACCAATTCGGCCAGCAGGCGGACTCCACGAGGCGCAGTACTGGCCGCCAGCCGGCGCATCTGCCGCCGCACCCGCATCCGCAACCACCACCAGCCGGACAAGACGAGCGCAATCGAAGCGCAGGCCGCCAACCACTCTGCGGGCGTATTACCCCACCAGAGTCCTCCGCTTCCTATCCCAGCGACACGCAGCCATGGTTCCATCGTGCCATTATAGAGTTTGACCGCGTCACGGGGGGGCCTACGCAGGAATGGACGGCAAAATGGACAACTGGTCCTTGGCGCTGCGCGTCCGCCTGCTCGTCGGCCTAACGTCCGCTGCGGTGTTGGTCTTGGCCGTGTCCCTGCTGGGCTGGCATGACTACCAGAATGGTCGGGAACAACTGGTACAGCGCACCTTGGGAATCGCCCGCGTCGCAGCGGCCAACGCCGTCGTCGCCATCGAATACGCCGACCCCCACGCAGCGCGCGAACTGCTCGGTAGTCTGGGCCGGGAACCCGGCATCCTTTACGCGGAACTGCTGGATCCGGCCGGCCGAACACTGGCGCAATTTACTGCCAGCGATGCACGCCTTGCTGCTGCTGACACGGCAGCAACACGCGCCGAACTGGGGCAAATTCTCCAGCACGAGGTCACCGGCTCTGCCAAGGAGCCTTACTGGCATTTCGATGCAGACCACCTCGATCTGCGTTCTCCGGTGCTGCTAGATGGTCAAGTGCTCGGCGAATTGCGGTTGATCGCCTCGACGGCGGACGTACGTGACACTTTGCGCTCACTGGTCTTCGGGCTGACTGCCACGGTACTACTAGCCGCCATACTCGTCGTGTTCATCACAGCTCGTTTGCGGCGCACCATCACCGAGCCGCTGCGGCAATTGGTGGCTGCCATGGACAAGGTGGAAAGCGGTCAAAACTACGACTTCCGCTTGCAGGAAGACGGCAGCCCGGAAATCCGCGGCGTCTACCGTCGCTTCAATGGCATGCTCGATACCATCGCCTCGCGTGATGAACGGCTCTCCAGTCAACGCCGTGGGCTGGAAGAACAAGTGGCGGAGCGCACCTCTTACCTCGCTCAGGCCTTGGCTGACGCAGAAGGCTCCAGCCGCGCCAAGAGCGATTTCCTGGCGCGCATGAGCCACGAGATTCGCACCCCCATGAACGGCGTGCTGGGCATGGCGGAACTACTGGAAGGTACGCGTCTCGATCCGCGCCAGCGGCGCTTACTCGCCACCATTCGTGGTAGCGGCGAGTCCTTGCTGGAAATCATCAACGACATTCTCGACTTCTCGAAGATCGAGGCCGGTCATCTGGATATCAGCACCAACGCTTTCTGTCTGGCAGATGTGGTCGAAGAAGTAGGTGAACTGCTGGCGCCGCGTGCCCAGGCCAAGGGCGTGGAA
Source organism: Candidatus Planktophila lacus (assembly GCA_943331345.2). Classification (GTDB taxonomy): domain Bacteria; phylum Pseudomonadota; class Gammaproteobacteria; order Steroidobacterales; family Steroidobacteraceae; genus CAIOHZ01. The sequence continues at coordinate 10,693 of CALQLF020000016.1, forward strand.
CTGGTCTGTCGCTTCGACCCTGCCCTGCCCACTTGGGTCCGTGGTGATGGTGGGCGCGTCCGGCAGGTCCTGACGAACCTAGCGGGCAATGCAGTGAAATTCACGGCAAGAGGTGAGGTCGTCATCTGTGCACGACCGGCACCCGTGGACCCCAACAGCACCACACCGGTGGACTTCACCCGCGTCGTGTTCGAGGTGAAAGACACCGGCCCAGGCATTCCAACCGACCAATTGCAGCGGGTCTTCGAAGCGTTCACGCAGTTGGACAGCTTCGCCACCCGCGCCCATGGTGGCACCGGGCTGGGGCTGGCCATCACGCGCCAACTGGTGCGCTTGATGGGTGGACGTATCAGTGTCAGTAGCGACTATGGGGTGGGCTCCACCTTCCGCGTCGAGCTGGCTTTCGACAACGCCACGAACTCGCCCTCCCAAGCCATCGCCATCGCAGCCACACAGCCCCTATTGGCCGATGTGCGCGTGCTCGTCGCCGATGACAACGCCACCAACCGCGAATTTCTGGCGACTCTGCTGGCCAGTTGGCACATGGCCGTCATTACCGTCGCTAATGGACAAGCGGCGCTCGACGAAGCGGTAGCCGCTGCGGAGCGCGGACGCCCTTACGAACTGTTCGTGCTCGACCACCGCATGCCAGGACTCGATGGCCAGCAAACGGCCGCCCGCCTCCGTCAAAATCCTCGCAGTAAGGACGCACGCATCGTGCTGTTGTCCTCCATCGACATGACGATGAATACACAGCGCGACCTGCGGAACGGCGCGGATGATTGGCTAACCAAGCCGGTACGACAAGGGCGATTGCAGGCTTGTCTGGCGCGCGTTCTGGGGCGCACCGGCGGTCTCGAGGTGGCGCCGGCACCGGCTTGGATGACGCCAACGAACGCAATCCCCTTGCGAGTACTTCTGGTGGAAGACAGTCTCGTCAATCAGGAAGTGGCACTCGGCATGCTCGAAGTGCTGGGCGTCACGGCGGAAGCCGTGGATAACGGACTGGCAGCCGTGGAACAGGCGGGACTGAAAAAATTTGATGTATTGCTGATGGACTGCCAGATGCCGGGTATGGACGGCTATGAAGCCACCAGACACATCCGCGCTGCAGAGCTTGCTGCCGGACAGCCGGCCATTCCTATCGTTGCGCTCACCGCCAACGCACTGCAAGGCGACCGCGAAAAATGTCTCGCTGCCGGCATGACGGATTTCGTCAGCAAGCCCTTTACTCTGGACCAGTTGCAGAAAGCCTTGGACCGAGTGCGTCAGGCGTTGGCGGCGCTGCAAGCTGGCTCACCATCGCTGGCAGCCGACGTGATACCAGCAGCAGCCGAGCCGATGTCTTTCGACCCACCCGCTTTACCCGTGCTGGACGCCACACAATTGGCCGAGGTGGCAGCGCTTGGTCGTCCGGGCCTCGTTGAGCGCATGGCGCAATTGTTCCTCGAACATTCCAGGCAACCTCTGGCCGACGCTGACGCAGCAGTGGCCGGCGGCGACCTAGCAGGGGCGGAGAATGCGCTGCATGCTTTGCGGTCTTCTGCTTCAAGTCTCGGCGGCAAGCAATTGGCCGAGCGCGCCGGTGATGCAGAGCAAGCCGCGCGCGCGGGAGATTTGGCGGCAGTGCGCCGCCAGTGGCCGGGCGTTAGCGCGGCTCACCGTGAGCTTTGCGAGGCGCTCAGCGCACTGGTTGCAGGTTTCAAGAGCTGAGCGGCAGCGCCACTCACTCCATCCCAAGCTCTTTGAGCTTGCGGGTAAGCGTGTTGCGGCCCCAGCCCAATAATTTGGCCGCATCCTGGCGCCGGCCCTCGCAACGCTGCAAGGCGACGCGAATCATCGTGCGTTCAAATTCAGGCACCGCCAAGTCCAGAAGCGGCACATGCTGTCCTTGTTGCACCAACAAACTCGCTTGCTGCGCCCAGCTTTCCAAGGAACGCAGCCAGTCTTCGCCACCACGCGCAGTAGCTTGCCCACCCAATTCGGCAGGAATATCGTTCAGCGAGATGTCGCGGCCCGGAGCACTCACTGTCAACCGGCGGCACGCATTCACCAGTTGCCGCACATTACCGGGCCACTCAAAGGCACGCAGCGCCGAGTCGGCTTCAGCGGACAGCACCTTCGGCTCTACGCCAATTTCCTTCGCGGCTACGGTTAGATAGTGACGCATCAGTTCGCCGATATCCTCGCGTCGGGCCCGCAGCGGTGGCAGCTCTATGCGGATGACATTCAGACGGTGCAGCAAGTCTTCGCGGAAGAGGTTTTGCCCGACGCGTGCGGCAAGGTCCTGGTGCGTAGCCGCAATAACGCGTACATCCACTTTGATAGGCGTATTGCCACCAACGCGATAGAACTCGCCTTCTGCCAACACGCGTAACAGACGCGTCTGCAGTTGGGGCGACATGTCGCCAATTTCATCGAGAAACAACGTGCCACCATCGGCTTGTTCGAAGCGGCCGCGACGCAAGGCGTCGGCGCCCGTGAACGAGCCACGCTCGTGCCCGAACAGCTCACTTTCCAGCAGCTCGGCCGTAAACGCCGAAGTGTTCAATGCAATGAACGGCTTGTTGGCACGCGGGCTGTGACGGTGCAGCGCCCTTGCCACCAGTTCCTTGCCAGTGCCCGACTCACCCGTGATAAGCACCGTCATGCTGCTGCGGGACAGCCGGCCAATGGCACGGAAAACTTCTTGCATAGCGGGCGCGGCGCCCAACAATTCGGGAATGCGTCCCGCATCAGCGGTGGGCTCAGTGACTGGCTGTGCCTGCTGTGCGGCACGGCGTACCAACTCTATGGCGGTATCAATATCGAAAGGCTTCGGCAAATACTCGAAGGCACCACCTTGATACGCGGCCACTGCGCTGTCGAGGTCCGAGTGCGCCGTCATGACGATGACGGGCAACGTCGGGTAATTCGTACGTACTTCATCCAGCAAGGCCAGCCCACTCTTGCCGGGCATGCGAATGTCGGTGATGAGTACGTCGGGCGTCCCACTACCAAGCGCATCCAGCGCACTTTCGGCTTCTTCGAAAGCGCGTGCCCGCATGCCACCCTGCTTCAAGGCGCGCTCCATCACCCAGCGAATCGAGGCGTCATCATCAACGAGCCAGACGTTCAAAGGAGGAGCTCCAGGGTTCATGGGCGAGAGTTCATGGATAAGAACCATGCACTACCGGCTTCGGCGAAGGGTCAGCGCTCATCAACGGCAACAGCACCGTGAAGACGGTATGGCCTGGGCGGCTGTCGAATTCGATGATGCCTGCATGGCGGGTGATGAGGTCCTGCGCTACCGCAAGGCCCAGACCCGTACCACCAACACGGCCAGTGACCAGCGGGTAGAACAGCGTGTCTTTCAGTTCCGGAGGAACACCGGGGCCGTTATCTTCGAAAGCCACGGCGGCCACGATGCGATGCCGTTGAGTACCAATAGTGACGTTCGTAAGTGCACGCGTGCGGATAGTCAGGCGCCCCGACTGGCCCAGCACTTGAATGGCGTTGCGGGCAAGGTTCAAGAACGCTTGAATCACTTGGTCGCGGTCGAGCATGAGTGGCGGCAAGCTCGGGTCGTAGTCGCGCACTATCGCGATGGTCTCCGGCGCCTCTACCCGCAGCAGGTGGTACACATGCTGCGTCAGTTCATGCAAGTTCACCTGCTGCTTGCGCGGGGGCGTGTGGGGGCCCAGCAAGTTGTCCACCAACGCCCGCAGCCGGTCTGCCTCGCGAATGATCACCTGCGTGTATTCGCGCTGTGCGCTGTTCGTCAGTTCGCGTTCCAGCAACTGCGCCGCGCCCCGCAATCCACCCAACGGGTTTTTGATCTCGTGGGCCAACTGCCGAACCATCAAGCGACTGCCACCGAGCTGTGACAGCAAAGCGTTGTCACGGGTGATGCGGCGCTGGCGCGTGGTATCGGAGATTTCCAGTAGTGCCAGCTCGTCGCCGTAAGGCGCGGCAGTGCAGTCCACGGTGAATTGCACGTCGCTGCGTAGCACCGGTGTCAGCGGTACTTCGCGGTTCGCAATGGGTTCGCCTTGCTGCAAAGCGCGGTGGATAACGGCCTCAAGTGGGCCGGCATCGCGCACCAGTTCTGCCAGGAGCCGACCCTTGGCTTGGGCACGCCCCACCGCCAGCAGCGATTGCGCAGCATTGTTCAGGAAATGCACGGCACCGACGGCATCGACGATGAGTACGGCGGTGGTGAGCGCGTCCAGCAGGTCCGAAGGGACCAGTGTGCCGGAGGGAAACTGGCGAAGCTCAGCGGCCATCACGCCGCTCCAGAGCCAAGACCGTAGCCTTGCTGGGAATGAACTAAGGCGTTCGCGGTTTGCGCAAAGCCGGGCCCACCGGCGGCGCAGCCACCGAAGTCTGACGTACGTAAAAGGTTACAGGCGTCGAATTCAACAAGGTTTTGCCGGTGGCATCCGCCACGCGTGCTTGCAGCGTATGCGCACCGCGCGGCAAAGCGCGCAGAGCCACTTCCGCGGCTTCGCCTTGGTACGCTTGGCCGTTCAGCAGCCACCATAGCTGCTGCCCTCCATTGAGCGCCGGTTCAACACGGGCGCGAGCGACGAGATGGGGCACATCGCCGAACTGGATGACCGCGTCGTTGGCCGGAAAGAGCACCTCGACCACCCGCGGTGGCCCACCGGCCACGGGCTCGCGCGGTGCAGCTGCCGGCGCGCGTGGCGCGGGCTTGGCAGCCACCGGCGCACTGCCACCAGGCGTATAAACGGCAAATTCGTAAGGTTCGGCGCCGGCAGTAGGGCGGTCGAAGTAGACCCACTCGCCGTTAGCACCACGCTTGCGCCACAACGTGGCAGCGTCAGCAGGCACCACCAGACTGCAAGCAAAGGCGAAGAAGAGGCCGGCCAGTAGAAGACGGGCGGGCAAACCCCATAGGGATCCGGCTGTCCCGGCATTGCCCGGGACAGCAGGTTTCGAAGGGCGGCGGTATTCGGGGAATTCTCTGCGCATGGCGTGAGCATAGCCTCTCCCCGGTTACCGTGCCGGGCGTTGCGTTGTACGGCCTTCGGCCCTACCGCGCACGCCCTCCTTTCCCTCCGTGACAGCCTTACAGGCTGTAGTACATGTCGAACTCGACCGGATGCGTGGTCATACGCAGACGGGTCACTTCCTGCATCTTCAGAGCGATGTAGGCGTCGATGACGTCGTCGGTGAACACGCCACCCTTCTTCAGGAACTCGCGGTCCTGATCGAGGGCTTCCAGCGCCATGTCCAGCGAGTGGCACACGGTCGGGATGTGCTTCGCCTCTTCCGGCTCCAGGTCGTACAGGTCCTTGTCCGCGGCTTCGCCCGGGTGGATCTTGTTCTGGATACCGTCGAGGCCAGCCATCAGCATGGCAGCGAAGGCCAGATAGGGGTTCGCGGTGCTGTCCGGGAAGCGGACCTCAATGCGACGCGCCTTGGCGGAAGACACGAACGGAATGCGGATGGAAGCCGAACGATTGCGCGCCGAGTAGGCGAGCATGACCGGCGCTTCGAAGCCCGGCACCAAGCGCTTGTAGCTGTTGGTGCTGGCGTTCGTGAACGCGTTCAGTGCCTTAGCGTGCTTGATGATGCCGCCGATGTAGTACAGGCACTCGTCCGACAGGCCGGCGTACTTGTCGCCCGCCATGATGTTCTTGCCATCCTTCGCCAGCGACTGGTGCACGTGCATGCCGCTGCCGTTGTCGCCAACGAGCGGCTTCGGCATGAAGGTGACCGTCTTGCCGTAAGCAGCGCCAACGTTCTGCAGCGCGTACTTGAGGATGAGGACTTCGTCCGCCTTCTTGACGAGCGTGTTGGCGTTGATGCCGAGCTCGCACTGGCCGCCGGTGGCCACTTCGTGGTGGTGCACTTCCACCTTCAGGCCCATGTCTTCACAGGCGCGGCACATGGCGGCGCGAATGTCCTGGTAGGCGTCGACCGGGGGCACGGGGAAGTAGCCGCCCTTCACGCCCGGACGGTGGCCCTTGTTGCCGCCTTCCAGCATCGAACCGCTGTTCCAGGCACCCTGGATGGAGTCGATGTGGTGGTAGGACTGGTGCATGTCGTTGCCGAAACGCACGTCGTCGAAGATGAAGAATTCGTTTTCGGGGCCGAAGAGTGCGGTGTCGGCGATGCCGGTGCTCTTCAGGTAGACCTCGGCGCGCTTGGCGAGGCTGCGCGGGTCGCGCTCGTAGCCCTGCATGGTGGCCGGTTCAATGATGTCGCAACGGATGATGACCGTCGGGTCTTCGAAGAACGGGTCAAGGATGGCCGTGGACGGATCCGGCATGAGAATCATGTCGGATTCGTTGATGCCCTTCCAGCCAGCGATCGACGAACCGTCGAACATCTTGCCGTCGACGAAGAAGTCGTCGTTGATGTAACGGGCCGGGATCGTGACGTGCTGCTCCTTGCCGCGCGTGTCGCAGAACCGAAGGTCCGCGTACTTGATCTCGTTGTCCTGGATCAGCTTGATGACATCAGCGGGCGTCGACATCGCAACCTCCGGAAGGGAACTAAGCTAGAGAAGTGTTTGCTGGAGGGCCTTCCTTGCGGAGGACTCTACAACGGGGCACTACCCAAGATGGTGCATGAAGCGTGCCGACCTTGGATAGCTTTTGGAATCAAGGAGTTAGCGCTAGTAATCCCCGACTAGGGGGCTTCTTTGCACTAAATAAGAGCGCCCCGGAGTACGTGCGCACCAAAAAGGTGCGCGCCTACTCTGGAACGACACCAGTTTACAGCGTTTCGGCCAAGAACTGCAGCACGCGGCCCCGGGCCTGCGCGGCGGCGCGCTGGTTGTACATGCCGCGGCCCCAGCAGTTGAAGCCGTGGTCCACCGCCGGGTAGACATGCACGCTCGCATTCGGGCGGTCAGCGAAGGCGGCCTGCACCGCGGCCACGGCCGGTGCTTGGATGTAGTGGTCCAGCTCGGCGAAGTGGAACTGCATGGGGCAGGTGATTTTCGATGCATCGCCCAGCAGGCTGTCGATGCCGCCACCGTAGTAGCTGACCGCCGCATCCACGCCGGAATTCGCCGCAGCAAGGAACGACAAGCGCCCACCCATGCAGTAACCGATAGAAGCCACGCCGCCCGACAATTCCGGGCGCGCGCGCAGGGCAGCCACGGTCGCGGTGACGTCACTCACCGCCTTCGCGCCGTCCATGGTCATCATCAAATCCAGGCCCGTCTGGAAATCGGCGGGGCCGTAACCCAAATCCGCGCGGTGACCCTTGCGCCAAAACAGGTCCGGCGCCAGCACCACGTAGCCGTCCAGCGCGTACTGGTCCGCCACCGCACGAATGTGCTCGTTGACGCCGAAGATTTCCTGAATGAGCACGATGCCGGGACCATGCCCGCCTTGCGGGCCGGAGTCTGCGCCCTTGGGGGGCAGGGCGAGATAGCCGCCGAAAACACCGTCCTCGGCCTTGATGTCGATCCAGGTACCGCTCATGGGAAAAGCTCCAGCAGAAAAGGGGAAGTCAGGGCGGGAAAGATACCGCAGCGGCCTGCTTTGTGGGAGCGAGCTTGCTCGCGACTCCGGTAAACTAATGTATTCGACCGCCTTCAACGGATACCGGACCACCATGGCCTCCCCCGCTCCAGCGCGCCCGCGCACATTCCAGGACCTCATCGCCAGTCTCAAGGACTACTGGGCCGCGCAGGGCTGCGTCATCGTCGAGCCCTACGACATGGAAGTGGGCGCCGGTACCTTCCACCAATCCACGTTCTTGCGCTCCATCGGCCCGGAACCCTGGAACGCCGCTTACGTGCAGCCTTCGCGCCGCCCCACGGACGGCCGCTACGGCGAAAACCCGTTCCGTCTGCAGCACTACTACCAGTTCCAGGTGGCCATGAAGCCCTCGCCGCCGGACCTCATCGAGCTGTACTTGGGCTCGCTGCGTGCGCTCGGCTTTGACCCGCTCACCCACGACATCCGCCTAGTGGAAGACAACTGGGAAAGCCCCACCATCGGTGCTTGGGGCTTGGGCTGGGAAATCTGGCTGAACGGTATGGAAGTCACGCAGTTCACCTACTTCCAGCAAGTAGGCGGCCTCGACTGCCGTCCGGTGATGGGCGAGATTACTTACGGCTTGGAACGCCTCGCCATGTATCTGCAAGGCGTGGAAAGCGTTTACGACTTGGTGTGGACCGATGGCCCCAAGGGCCGCGTTACCTATGGCGATGTGTACCACCAGAACGAAGTAGAGCAGAGCACCTACAACTTCGAATACGCAGACGTGGACATGCTCTTCCGCCAGTTCGAAGAACACGAAAAAGAATGCCAGCGCTTGCTGGAAGTGCCTCTCGCGCTGCCCGCCTACGAACGCATGCTGAAGACCAGCCACACCTTTAACCTGCTCGATGCACGCCGCGCCATTTCGGTAACAGAGCGCCAGCGCTACATCCTGCGCGTGCGCACGCTGGCCCGCGGCGTGGCCGAAGCTTATTACCAGAGCCGCGAAAAACTCGGGTTCCCCATGCTGCGTGGAGTAGCGCCATGAGCACTACCCGCGACTTCTTAGTCGAGATCGGCACCGAAGAACTGCCGCCGCTATCGCTGCCGGAACTCTCCAGCGCCTTCACTGAAGGTGTAGTGACGGGCCTGGCAGCACAAGGCATTCAGCATGGCGCCGTGCGCAGCTACGCCACGCCACGCCGCTTGGCCATCCTCATCCACGCCATGCCGGAACGACAGGCGGACCAGACCGTACAGCGCAAGGGCCCGCCGGTTAGCGCGGCCTACGACAAGGAAGGCAACCCCACGCGCGCGGCACAGGCCTTCGCCGACTCTACTGGCACGCCGGTAAGCGAACTGCAGCGCATTCAGGAAGCGAAGGGCGAATTTTTGTTCTGGTCCGGCGTGAAGCCCGGTGCCGTGGTGGCGGAGTTGCTGCCGGGCCTTGTGCAGGCCTCGCTCGACAAGCTGCCGATTGCCAAGCGCATGCGCTGGGGCGCCGGTGAAGCGACGTTCGTACGGCCGGTTCACTGGGTGGTGATGCTGTGGGGCAGCGAAGTACTGCCCGCCACGCTGTTCGAACTGCCCGCCGGCCGCGAAACCCATGGTCACCGCTTCCACGCGCCGCAAGCCATTGCCATCACGGCGCCGGCCGACTACGCCGCGTTGTTGCTGGAGCAGGGCCATGTCGTCCCGGATTTCGCTGACCGTCGTGAACGTATCCGCGCCGGCGTGCTCGCTGCGGCCAGTGCTTGTGGTGGCGAACCCGTGCTCGATGCAGAGCTATTGAACGAAGTCACGGCGCTCGTGGAATGGCCAGTGCCCGTGGCAGGCCAGTTCGAAGAGCGCTTCCTCGCGTTGCCGGAGCAAGTGCTCATCTCGACGCTCATGGAACACCAGCGCTACTTCCCGGTGCGTGGTGCGGACGGCAAGCTGACACCCTGGTTCATCACCGTCAGCAATATTGTCAGCCGCGACCCCGCACAGGTGCGTGCCGGCAACGAACGCGTGGTGCGCCCGCGCCTCACAGACGCTGCGTTCTTCCACGACACCGACCGCAAGCAACCTCTCGCTGCCCGCGAAGCCGGGCTTGCCAAGGTAACGTATCAAGCTCAACTGGGCAGCTATGCGGACAAGGCGGCACGCGTTGGTGCCTTGGGCATGCAGATTGCCAAGCTGCTCGGTGCCGACACAGCGCTGGTGGAACGCGCCGCGAGGCTCGCCAAGTGCGACCTGCTCACCAACATGGTGGGCGAGTTCCCCGAACTGCAAGGCGAGATGGGCCGTGACTATGCGCGCCATGACGGCGAACCGGCCGAAGTAGCCGAAGCGGTCTTCGAACACTACTTGCCGCGCTTCGCTGGCGACGTATTGCCCACCACCCGCACCGGCACCGTGCTGGCGCTGGCGGACAAGCTGGACACGCTGGCCGGCATCTTCGCGCTGGGCCAGCGCCCGAGCGGCACGAAAGATCCGTTCGGTCTGCGGCGTTCGGCACTGGGGCTGCTGCGTATCGTGTTGGAGGGCCGCCTTGCGCTGGATCTCGCGCCATTGCTGCTCGCCGCGGTGGAAGCAGCACGCACCGATTCGCTACGGGTCACTGGCAAGACGCCAGCACCGGCGGTAGAAGTGGCCGCACAGTTGCAAGAGTTCCTCAACGATCGCTTGCGCGGTTTGCTGGTGGACGGTGGCCGCGTAGCGGGTGCCACGGGTGAAATGTTCGAGGCAGTAGCCGCGAACCAGCCGACGGCACCGCTGGACTTCGAAGCACGCTTGCTGGCCTTGGTGGCGTTCTTGCAGTTGCCGGCAGCTGCAGCGCTGGCGGCAGCCAACAAGCGCGCCGCCAATCTGCTGAAGAAAAGCGAAGAAGCCACTGGCACGGTAGACCCCACAGCGCTGGTGCTACCGGCGGAGCAAGCACTGCACGCGGCTATAGAAGCGCTGCGTCCTGCCGTGGAAACGGGCTTGGCGGCTGGCGAATATACCGCCGCGCTGTCACTGCTCTCGCAATTGCGCGCGCCAGTGGATGCCTTCTTCGACGGCGTGATGGTGAACGATGAAAACCCACGCATCCGTGCCAACCGTCTGGCGCTGCTAGCCGGACTGCGGGCATTGTTCCTGCGCGTAGCGGATCTTTCCCGTCTCGCGTTTTAACTGGAGAACCAGCGTGCAATACCTTCTGTCCATCGTGTTCACGCTGCTGTTCTTCGTCGCCACCCTGTTGACGGCCATCATCATCATCCTCTTCGGCTGGCTGCCGTGGCGCACTCGTTACGACATCGCACGCGCCTGGGGCTGGACGGTGCTGCATCTTGGCAAATGGCTGTGCGGACTGGACTGGGTCGTCGAAGGTCGCGAGAACATTCCCACCGAAGGCGCGCATGTCACCTTCTGGAAGCACAGCAGTAGCTGGGAAACCGTGGCGCAAACCCTGGTGTTCCCACCGCAGGCCTGGGTGTTGAAGCGCGAAATTCTCTGGATTCCTTTTGTGGGCCAAGCCGCCATGCTCATGAAGCCCATCGCCATCAACCGCAAGGCAGGCAGCCGTGCCGTGATGCAAGTGGTGGAACAAGGCTGCGCGCGCCTCAAGGAAGGCATGTGGGTGCTCATCTTCCCCGAAGGCACGCGCACTAGCCGTGGCGAAGAACGCAAGTGGGGGCTCTCAGGTGCGCTCCTTGCCACACGCGCTGGCTGCAAGGCCGTTCCCGTGGCCCATAACGCCGGTGAGCTGTGGGGTCGTCGCGGTCTCTTGAAGCGCCGCGGCACCATCCGTATCGTCATCGGGCCGCCCATCGACGCTACTGGCATGGACCCGCGTGACTTGAACACGCAATTGCGCGCTTGGGTAGACGCCAAGACCGCAGAAATTTCGGGCTAGCCGCGGTTCAATCCGTCGCCGGTTCCGCGGGCAAGTCCGCAGGGGCTTCGGTAGATGGTTCCGCCGTCGGCTTGCGGCGCGTGCCGGCGTAAAGTTCGAACACCAACAACCGGCAGGGAATGCTGCCGTTCATCAGGCGATAGGTGCGCGTGGGCCGAAGACCAATGGCTTTGTAAGGCGAAGCATCTGCCGCCAGCAAGGCCGCACGCCAGCCAGCAAAACGCTGCTTCAGCGTATCGCCTATCTCGCTATATAACGGCTCCAGGTCCGCCATGGCACCGCCGATACGTTCGCCGTATGGCAGGTTCGTCACCAGCAAGCCACTGGGTGCCGGTGGTTCCACGTCCTGAAAGCGGCAGGTGTTGAACGTGATGTAGCGCTCCACCCGCGCAGCCAGTGCGCTCTTGCGGGCCATCTCGACAAACTTGGCTTCCATATCAGAGGCGACCACCAGCGCGGGCGGTGCTTCGAGTTTTTCGGCTCGCACTTGGTCTTGGGTCTCGCGCCACAACTGGCGGTCGAAATCCTTCAACCACTCGAAGTGAAAGCCACCCTTGGCGCGATGAATTTGCGGCGCCTTGCGTACCGCCATCATCGCCGCTTCGATAGCCAGCGTGCCGCTGCCACACATGGGGTCCAGGAATGTTTGCGTGCCGTCGTAGCCGGCCAGTCGCAGGATGGCCGCCGCGAGCGTTTCTTTCAGCGGCGCAGGATGCCCCGATTCGCGATAGCCGCGCTTGTGCAGCGACTTGCCGGAAGTGTCGAGGCTGAGCGTGCAACGCCCGTTGTCGAGGTGAGCCACCACCACCACTTTCGGGTCGTCGCGGTTCACGGGCGGCACAGCGTCGCCGGCCGCGGCAAAGCTTTCGCGAATGGCTTCACGTACCTGCGTGATGACCTGCAGCGGCGGCATCGGGGAGTTGCGGCCTTCAGCGCCTAGCGCCTCCACCATGAAGCCACGTGTGGCGTCGAACAACTCGGGCCAATGAATACGCCGCGCCTGCGAACGCAACATGGGCGGCGTCTTGGCCGGCACCTCGCGCAGCACTCGCAGTACCCGGCTCGCAGTAGCGAGCTTCAGATGAACTTCGTAAGCGAGCCCAGGACCTGCGCTGAATTCTACGGCGCGAAATACCGGCTTCAAATCCATAGCCCCGAGGGCCTCGAGCTCCGCGATGAGCGCCGGCTTGGTTTCTTCGGGGCAGGTGGCAATGAGACGTTGCAGCCCGTGCGCAGGCGCGTTCACAGATCCACTTCGAACAGGTTCAGCACGGCGCCGTCAGTCGGAGAAGTAATCTGTCCGGTGAGGTCGAAGGACAGTTTGCGCAGCAGGGACATGGACGCTTCGTTATCCAGAGAAGTGATGGCGGCGAGACGCGACATGCCAAAGTCGTCGCGCGCATGCGATAGCGTGGCACGTGCAGCTTCCAAGGCGTAACCCTGCCCGCGGAAGGCTTTCAAGAAAGCGAAGCCAAGGTCCGCATGCTTCAAGTACGGACGCTTCACGAGGCCGCAAAGGCCTACGGGTGTGCCGCTTTCGCGCAATTCCACGATATAGAGGCCATAGCCATGTTCGCGATAGCTGGCCTGCGGGCCATTGGCCACATAAGCCGGCGTGTCTTCCAAAGTGCGTACACCGCGGTCACCGATGTAGCGAATGAAATCCGGGTCCGTGAGGAGCGCCAGCAGAAACTCGCCGTCTTCGGGCGAGGCATGCCGCATCGCCAAGCGGTCTGTGCTCAACACGTACATTCAATGCGCCTCTTGCTCACTAAAACCAACCATCCTGCATTTCGAGTACCGTGGGGTCCGGCGGTGAGAGCACCGCCAGCCATGCGGGTACCCGCGGCAATTCCCATCGCAAAAAGAACCTTGCCGCTTGTAGCTTGCCGGCATAGAAAGACGCATCCGCTGGCGAAACGCCACCAGCAGCCAAGGCACCGGAAGCCACGCGGGCTTGCTCTAGCCACAGCCAACCCACCACCACGTGCCCAAAGGCCTCGAGGTAGGGCGTGGCATTGGCCAACCTTGCCGGCGCGCTGTCCACCATCAGCAACTGCTGGGTAGTGTCCGCCAACTGGTCCCAGGCTTTGCGAAGACGCATGGCATCGGCCTTCCAGCCGTCGCGGCGTTCCATTTCGTCGAGCGTGGCGCCCACTTGCGCCCGCAGCAGTTCGAACCCAAAGCCACCCTGCTGCACCACCTTGCGTCCCAGCAAGTCGAGCGCCTGAATACCATGCGTGCCTTCGTGAATAGCGTTCAGACGGTTGTCGCGCCAGTACTGTTCCACGGGGAAATCGCGGGTATAGCCGTAGCCGCCGTGCACCTGAATGGCGAGGTCGTTTGCCGCCAAGCACCACTGCGACGGCCAACTCTTCGCGACCGGCGTCAGTAGGTCGAGCAGGTGACGCGAACGGTCGCGCTCGTCTTCGGGGCCGCTGGCAATATCGTCCACCAGACGTGCGCAATACAGCACCAGCGCCAGACCGCCTTCCACCCAGGCCTTCTGTGTCAGGAGCATGCGCCGCACGTCGGCATGCTCCACGATGGGCACCGGGGCCTCACGCAAGCGGCGGTCACCCAAGGGGCGGCCTTGGCGGCGCTCGCGGGCATAGTTCAGCGACTGCAAGTACCCAGCGTAGCCCAAGGCCATCGCACCAGTACCCACCCCAATCCGTGCCTCATTCATCATGTGGAACATGCAAGCCAGGCCGTGGCCTTCGGCGCCAACGCGCCAGCCCACCGCACCCGCCGCGCCATTCGGACGGTGTTCACCGTCACCGAAGTTCAGCACGCAGTTGCTGGTGCCACGATAGCCCAGCTTGTGGTTCAGGCCCGCCACCGTGATGTCGTTGCGTTCCGGAGCGACGCCCGCCGGCGCCGGCAACCACTTAGGAACCAGAAACAAAGACAAGCCAGCGGTACCGGCAGGCAGACCGCCTTCAGGGGCAGGCACCTTGGCGAGCACCAAGTGAACGATGTTGCCGGTGAGGTCGTGGTCGCCGCCGGAAATCCACATCTTGTTGCCATGCAGGCGGTAGGTGCCATCCGCTTGCGGCAGCGCGCGCGTGGTGACGTCGGCCAGCGAGGAACCCGCCTGCGGTTCGGACAGGCACATGGTGCCGAATACCCGGCCCGCCAGCATATCCGGCACGTAGCGTTCCACCAGCACGGGGTCCGCGTAGGCCAACAACAGGTTGGCATTCGCGATGGTGAGCATGGGGTAGCCGGCGGTGGACACATTGGCGGCGAACAGCCAAGCCATGCCAGCGCGCTCGACCACGAACGGCAACTGCATACCGCCGCGCTCTGCGTCTTGGGTAGCAGCCATGAGGCCGGCCGCGCTGAAGGCGCGCAAGGCGGGGCCGATGGCGGGGTGTACCCGCACCTGCCCGTCCACCAACCGTGGCTCGTCGATATCCAGTGCGCGGTAATGCGGCGCAAAGCAATCGACGGCCACCGTTTCGTAGGTGTCGAGCGCAGCATCGAAGGTGTCGCGGCTGTGCTCGGCGTAACGCGGGCGCGCGGTCAGGGAGGCCACATCCAGCCACTCGTGCAGCAGGAAGGCGATGTCGCGGCGCGACAAGTGCCGCGCGGGAGTACTACCGTCCAAGAGCCAGTCTCCTCGTTTCCGGCAATAGCCTACACGACCCACGACGCGAACGCCTCAGGCCAACGGCGCCACGGCACGGGCTTGGTTGGCCAGTCAGGGCAGTCATGCCAGCTGCAGCTCCGTGCTTTTGGCCACCCGCATTCCACGACCGACGAGGTCGGCGAGGAAGCGCTTCCCCAGTTCCTCAAAGCCCGCCATGGAGCTGGTGCAATCCACCAGGAGCGTCATCTTGCGCACCGCCGAAGGCCCGAGCAGCGCCGCAATGTCGTACACCGTCGCCGCCAAACCATGCGACAGGGACTGGCCAGCGATAATCAAATGTTCCGTCTCGGCTAGCGATGTCAGCAGGGCATCACTGGCCATGGTACGGGCATCAGTCAGGTCCGGCACTTCGGCCTGCAGTGCCGAGTAGTGTTCGGTGTTCGAATTCAAGCCCAGCGGGGCATACGTCACAGAGCGCAAGGTACGGCGGCACCAGCGGTTCAGGGCACCATGCAGGTCCAGCTGGACACCGGCCCCCCAACTGCCGATGAGGCAGTGTTCCGGCCGGACGATCAACGGGGAACGTCCCCGCTGCTCCAGCGCACAGACGTAAGCCAGCGCGAGGGCCTGCAGCGCCGGGTCTCGGGCGTACCAGCGCTTGTGCAACACGTCGTCACGGGAAATGACGGTGAAGGGTACTGGCGACTGACCGGCAGCATCCTGCCACCAGCTAGCGTGCGAAATATTCAGCGGATGGCGAAACTCCAGCATGACCTGGATTCGGCCGATGCGGTCCCCGCAGCGGTCCACGAATGCCGCCAACCGCTGCAAGTCCGCATTGGCACCGGGCACCGGCAGCGCAGCGCAATGCACATCGCAGAAATCGTTCTGCGGTTTGACGACGAGCAGCTGCGTGGCCGCGGGCACTTAGATGTCCAGGTTGGAAGCCGCCAACGCGTTGCGTTCGATGAAGTCGCGACGCGGTTCCACTTCCTCGCCCATGAGCATGGTGAAGAGCCCCGCCGCCGCCACGGCGTCGGAGATCTTCACTTGGATGAGGCGACGGGAAGCGGGGTTGATGGTGGTTTCCCAAAGCTGCGAGGGGTTCATTTCGCCCAAGCCCTTATAGCGCTGGATGGCCTGGCCCTTGCGTGCCTGCTCCAGCAACCAGTCCACCGCCTCGCCGAAACGACGAACGTCGCGGCGCTTCGCGGCGCTTTCACCATCACCACGGGTAACATGGGCGCCCGGGCCAAACAGGCCGCCAAGTGCGGCCGCGAGAGCGCCAATGCGGCGGTATTCGCCAGTATCGAAGAACTCTTGCTGGAGATGCTTTTCCACCGTAACGCCGTGCTCGTTGCGCAGCACGCGCAGCCGCGCGCCATGCCCAGCGCCCGCCGGCTCGGCGAGCACCTGCCAGGTGCTGCCGCCGGCACGCACGTCTTCGTTCAAGCGGAGCTGCAGGGCTTGGCCCCAAGCTTCCGCTGCGCCTTCCTCGGCGAACTGCGCCGCGGAGAACAGCGGCAGGTCCAGCAGGGCCTGCAGCACGCGGGCATCGTAGCGACGCGCCCAGCGGGCCACGATGGCCTGCACTTCCACATAGTGGCGGGCCAGTGTTTCCAGCACTTCGCCTTCCAGCGGCGGCTGGCCGGCTGCGCCTTCGGCAAACGCCCCGCCGCTGCGGTGCACTGCCGCGCCATCCAGCGCTGCCTTCAGCAACAAGCTATCGAGCTCGGTGTCGTCCTTCACATAGGTTTCGCTCTTGCCGCGCTTTACCTTGTAGAGCGGCGGCTGGGCGATGTAGATGTGCCCACGCTCGATGAGCTCCGGCATTTGCCGGAAGAAGAAGGTGAGCAGCAGCGTGCGGATATGGCTGCCGTCGACGTCGGCGTCTGTGTTGTGGCAGCAAATGCCGCCCATGCCAGCGATGAAATTCTCGTCATCGGCGACCGAGAAGTCGTAGACGAACCCATTGCCGGGAGCCACTTCTTCCAGTGAGACGATGGGCAGGGACAGCAAATCGCCATCCAGCAGTTCGAAGCGCCGGTTGCGCGAGGGCCCAAGGCGCGCCAGCTTTGCCTCCACCGTGGCCGCGCCTGCGTGGTCACACCACGCCGGCTGCAACGCTGCCAGATCTTCGCTGGCGGTGACGCTAATGATCCAGTGAGGGTGACGAGTGACGCAGTTCTGCCCCCGAATCTGGCGAACGACACCATCCGGCTGATACTCGGAAAGCGAAGCGACGACACCGAAGGAAGACAACAAATACATGACGCCGCTGGCGATGTCGTAAGAAGACGTGCTGAACGCTACGCGTTCGGCCGCCACGGTGCCGTCCCCCAGCAAATAGCCGCGCAGAAACGCCATGCGCAACTCCGGGGCGACATTGAAGACCAAGTCGGGGATGCGCTTGGTGAGCGAGGTGGCGTTGGAGAAGCCGAATAACTGCTGCCACGCGAGCGCTGCCACCCGGTTGACCAGACGAATCTCCGCGCCCGATTCACCGTCGCGATATTCCAGCGCGGTCTGCCCGAACACCCGGGTGAAGCGGTCGCGCATTTCACTGGCAAAGCGCCGATTCCCCTTGCCAATGGTCAGACGGATGCCGGCACGGTCCGACACGGAACCTTCGGCGAGGAAGAAACCGAGAACCGTCAGCAAGTCTTCGTTCACTGCCAACTGCGGAGCCACTTCGCGGTCCGCGTAGTGTTCCGGCGAGAGCGAGTAGTCTTCACGCGCCTCAAACCAGGCGAGATCGGTTTCACCAAGGTCCGCCAAGCGGACACGGGCACGCACCTCGTTGCGACCTGAACCGCGATACTGCGTCGACCACTGGCGCTGCAGCCGGCTTTCGCCGACCGCGACCTTGCCCATCACGGCGACAGAGTCGGCCCCGATGGCATCAAGATAGGCTTGGAAATGGCTGGCAGAAGGACGCAACTTGCCTTGCTCCCAACCATAGAAGGTGACTGGCTGAGCAATGCCGACGCGCGCGCAAAGCTCGCGGTTGGGAACGCCGGAGGCACGACGACGCTGCGCGAGTTCGGCGCCGACTGCCGCCGGAATAGCTACGCGCGGCGCGGTCAACGCCGCATTGGCGGCATGGCGCTGCTCGACCCGCCGCTGACACCAAGCTTCTACCGCCGGGCCACGCAGCCACACCTGGCGGGCTGTAGCGTCGTTAACCCGCAGCGCACGCACCACCGAAAGTTGGGCTGGCGCCGTCTCCGGCAAGCGCAGCCGCTTCGGTGCGACCAACCGCGTGCCAGCACGCAGTTCATCGCCACGCTTTAGCCGAATGGCACCGTCTTCATGCACGAACACGCTATGACTTGAGGTAACACGTACCGTGCGCCCATACGCCGTTTTTGCCTTGTAGAGCTTTTCTTCCAAGGGATGGCGGATGACGGCCTGGATGGGCTTGAACCGCAACTGCCGGTTGTCCACGCCGAAACACAGCACTTCCCCGAGAGCCAGGCCGCTGACTTCGGCGCGGATTTTTTCTGAGTGCCCGTCGCTTTCTACCGCTGCGGCGTGTGCGCCCAGCGTCGCGTCGATGTATTCCCCGATGCGGACCATGCGCGTCATGCCGGCCGCTTCACGGACGAATACGTGGTCGTCGCCATCGACGCTCATGATAATGATGCGGTGGTAACGCAGCTTGTCGACCTTGAAGTCGTCCTTGCCGATACCCGTGCCGAGCGCGGTGATGAGCGTACCCACTTCCTGCGAGGCAATCATCTTGTCGAAGCGGGCGCGTTCGACGTTGAGAATCTTGCCCTTCAGCGGCAACACGGCTTGCGTGCGGCGGTCGCGGCCCTGCTTGGCCGAGCCACCTGCGGAGTCTCCCTCCACTAGGAACATCTCGCAGAGCGAAGGGTCTTTTTCCTGGCAGTCCGCGAGCTTGCCGGGCAAGCCGCCGATGTCGAGCACACCCTTGCGCACACGTTCCCGCGCTGCCTTGGCGGCCATGCGGGCCTTGGCAGCCTGCACGATTTTTTCCACGACCTTCTTCGCTTCCTTGGGGTTTTCCATGAGGAAGGAATGCAGACGTTCGCCCACCAGGCTGTTCACCACGCCTTGGATATCCGAGGAGATGAGCTTGTCCTTGGTCTGGCTGCTGAACTTCGGGTCCGGCATCTTCACGGAGAGGATGCAGGTGAGGCCTTCGCGGAAGTCGTCGCCGTCGAGCTCCACCTTTTCTTTCTTGGTGATGCCCTCGCCTTCCATGTACGACTTCATGACGCGCGTCAGCGCCATGCGGAAGCCGCCGACGTGGGTGCCACCATCGCGCTGGGGAATGTTGTTCGTATAGGCGAACATGCTTTCCGCAATGGCGTTAGTCCACTGGGCCGCCACTTCCACAGTGACGCGGCCGCCGGGGATTTCTTCGGAGGCGGAAAAGTAGAAGACGTTGTCGTGCAGCGGCTGGCGCGCACGGTTCTGGTACTGCACGTAAGCTTTGACGCCGCCGTCGTGCTTGAACACCTCGAGGCGCTCATCGCGTTCGTCGCGCAGTTCGATGCCCACGCCGCTGTTCAGGAACGACAGTTCACGCAAGCGACGGGCGAGGTATTCGAAGTCGAACACCGTCTTCTTGAAGATGACCGAGCTCGGCTTGAAGCGCACGCTGGTGCCGCGCCAGTCCGCCGGGCCGACTTCCGCCAACGGCGCCTGCGGGTTGCCGTTGCGGTATTCCTGGCGGTGCAGGCGGCCATTGCGGCCAATGCTGAGATGCAGCACTTCGGAAAGCGCATTCACCACCGACACACCCACGCCATGGAGGCCGCCAGAGACCTTGTAGGAGTTCTGGTCGAACTTGCCGCCGGCATGCAGCACCGTCATGATGACTTCAGCGGCACTACGCCCCTGACCGGGGTGGATGTCCGTGGGGATGCCGCGTCCGTTGTCCTGCACCGTCACGGATTCGTCGGCGTGTATGGTGACGGAGATGCGGTCGCAGTGGCCGGCCAGCGCCTCGTCGATGGAGTTGTCCACCACCTCGAACACCATGTGATGCAGGCCGGAGCCGTCGTCCGTGTCGCCGATGTACATGCCGGGGCGCTTGCGCACCGCGTCCAGCCCTTCCAGCACCGTGATGCTGCTGGCGTTGTAGTCGGAGGGCTCGGACAACGGCGCGGCGGCCGGAGCGGCCGTTTCGGGAGTGGTTTCTGGGCCGGTTGATGGGCCCGTGGATGAACTCGTACCGTCAGTGCTCATGGCATCCCCGGAGGGGGGCCGGAAAACCCCGGCCCGACCGTGTGGAAAATTGGATTTTTCCATTATGACACAAAGACTTAACTCGGAGCTTCCAACACCGTGAAAAGCTGGAAAAAGATCGTGGTTCGGGCCCTGTTGCTGGCCTTGGCGGTAGCCCTTTTCGCGGGCTACAAAATCGGCTTTGGCCACCCCTTCACCATCAACCAGTTGGCCAACCGCCAAGCGCTGCATTTTTTGCTGCGCAGCCCCGAAACGCTAACCCAACTGGGGCTTATCGAAGGCACTTGGCTGGACCGCCATTCCGGCAAGCTGGCCGAAGTGGGCCCCGCCGCCCGGGAGAAGGACTACGCCTTCCTCGAGAAGTCGCTGGCCGAGGTTCAGGAATTCGACCGCGCCGAGCTGTCCACGCAGGACCGCATTACCTACGACATCCTCGTGGACCAGTACAGCAACGGTCTGGCCGGGCGTCGCTTCGCTTGGTTGTCCTCTGAAGGGCTCTACCCCATCGCGCCGATGTGGGGCACGCAGGTGGGCCTCGCCACCTTCATGCAGGTGAATCATGTCGTTAAAAACGAGAAAACCGCCCGGAACTACGTCGAACGTCTGAAAGCGATGGGTCCGAAGCTGGACGCTGTCACCGCTGAAATGGAGCGTCAGGCCAAGCTCGGGCTCATCCTGCCCGTCAGCTTGCTGGACCGTTCGGTCGCCATGATTGCCGACACCACGGCAGGAACCGTGGACGCCAACCCGCTGGTGACTTCGTTCGTGGACCGCATGAAGGCCGTGAAGGACCTGCCCCCGGCGCTGCAAGCGGAACTGCGCACCGCGGCCATCACACAGGTGAAAGACGGCGTGCTGCCGGCTTATCAGCGCATGACAGCGGCCCTGCAGGCCATCCGCCCGCAGGCCCTGCAGCAGGCCTCGGGCATTGGCCGGCTGCCGGAAGGCGCCGAGTACTACGCGCTGATGCTGAAACAGATGACCAGCACCGACTACACACCGGAGCAGGTTCACCAGCTGGGCCTCGCCGAAGTGGCGCGCATCGGTGGCGAAATGGACGCCTTGTTGCAGGCCCAGGGGCTGACGCAGGGCACCGTGGCAGAACGCGTCCAGCAACTCCGCCAGGACCCGCGCTACCTCCTGCCGAATACCGACGCCGGCCGCGCCGAGATGCTGGCGCGCTACGGCAAGATTCTCGAGGAAGTGAACGCCCGCATGCCGGAGTTTTTCGCGGTGCTGCCGAAGCAGAAGCTGGTGGTAGAGCGCGTACCGATAACCGCCGAGAAAGGCTCGGCGGGCGCCTACTACGAGGCTCCGGCGTTGGATGGCTCCCGTCCCGGAAAATTCTTCGCCAACCTGCGCAACGTCGCCGAATCGCCCACTTGGGGTATGAAGACGCTCGCGTACCACGAAGGCATCCCCGGACATCACTTCCAGGTGGCGCAGGCGCAGTCCATCCCCGGCCTGCCCTTCATCCGCCAGCAGACGCTTTACTCGGCCTATGCCGAGGGCTGGGCCTTGTATGCCGAACGGCTTGCTGCGGAAATCGGCATGTATAAAGACGACCCGCTCGGCGACCTCGGGCGTCTGCAGGGCGAGATGTTCCGCGCGGTACGGCTGGTGGTCGACACCGGCATGCACGCCAAGAGCTGGACGCGCGAAGAAGCCATTCAATACATGGTGGCCAATACCGGCATGGATGAAGGTGCCGTCACCACCGAGATTGAGCGCTACATGGGTTTGCCGGGCCAAGCCTGCGCGTACAAAGTGGGGCAACTGAAGATTCTGGAACTCCGCGAGAAGGCGAAGAAAGCGCTGGGTGCGAAGTTCAACCTGAAGGAATTCCACCGGGTGGTGTTAGGCAGCGGCGCGGTACCACTCACCGTGCTTGAACAACTGGTCGACGAATGGATTGCGGGGCAGCAACCGTGAATGAACCCATAGAGCGTGGCGCTACCATCGCCGCACGCGTCGAAGCCTTCGTCCGGCAAGTGGTCGCGCCCTACGAGCGCGACCCGCGTTGCGGAGCTCATGGCCCTTCAGCCGAACTGGTCGCGGAACTACGTGGCTTGGCGCGTGCAGCCGGCCTGATGACGCCGCATATCATCGACGGCCACCACCTGACGCATCGCGAGGTAGCACTGGTGTTGCGCGCAGCGGGTTTGTCGCCATTGGGCCCCGTGGCGGTGAATGTGGCCGCGCCCGATGAAGGCAACATGTTCCTGCTGGGCAAGGTGGCCACGCCAGCACAGCAAGCGCATTTCCTGCGGCCCTTGTTGCTGGGTGAGGCACGCTCCTCTTTCTTCATGACCGAACCGGCCAGCGACAACGGCGCCGGCTCCGACCCTTCCATGCTGCAGACCACCGCCACACCCGATGGCGACGGCTGGATCATTCACGGCCGCAAGACCTTCATCACGGGCGCGGAAGGCGCAGCCGTGGGTATTGTCATGGCGCGCGCACCAGAAGGCGCCACGCTGTTTCTGGTGGACCTGCCCCACCCGCAGGTGCGTATCGAGCGCGTGCTCGACACCCTCGACAACTCCATGCCCGGCGGCCACGCCGTCGTCGCTTTGGACGGCCTGCGCGTTCCTGCGGCCCAAGTGCTGGGCAACCCGGGCGATGGTTTCCGGTTGGCGCAAGTGCGGCTGGCGCCAGCGCGCTTGACGCATTGCATGCGTTGGTTGGGCGCCGTTACGCGTGCCCATGAAATTGCTACGGCGTACGCCTGTCGTCGGCAGGCTTTCGGCAAGCCGCTCATCGACCACGAGGGTGTTGGCTTTCAGTTGGCCGACAACCTCATGGACTTGAAGCAGGCAGAGCTGATGATTGACTGGTGCGCGGGCGTTTTGGATACCGGTGCGCCCGGCGGCACGGAAAGCTCCATGGCCAAAGTGGCGGTGTCCGAAGCGCTGTTCCGCATTGCCGACCGTTGCGTGCAAGTGATGGGTGCCAGTGGCACCAGTGGCGACACCATCGTGGAGCAAGTGTTCCGCGAAGTGCGGGCCTTCCGTATCTACGACGGCCCCACCGAAGTGCACAAGTGGTCGTTGGCGAAGAAGCTCAAGCGCGACTGGCTGGCTACGCAACATCACTGAATCTTCGAGGGATTGCGCTCGCGATGAGCGCAACCCTCAACTCAACGCAACGTTTTACAGCGCCTTGAAGCGCACCGCCTGGCCACCACCGGGCGCGAGGCGCAGCGTCAGGCGGTCAGCGGCCGTCACCACGCGCTGCTCCACCACGTACTCGTGACGGTGGTCGTTGCGGAAGTCCGTGGCGTCACCATCGCGATAGATTTGCGCTTGGTAGCGCTTGCCCGGTGCCAGGAAATCGAGCGCCACTTCCAGCGTCCGCGCGCTTTCGTCGGTGGCTGCGCCCAAGTACCAGTCCGCACTGTTGCGGTCTTGGCGCGCCATGGTCACGTAGTCCCCCACGGCACCGTTCAGCACACGCGTCTCCGCCCAGTCCGCCGGCACGTCCTTGATGAACTGGAACGCCTTCGGCTCGGCCAGATAGTGCTCGGGCAGGTCGGCGGCCATCTGGATGGGGCTATAGAGCAGCACATAGAGCGCCAGCTGGCGCGCCACCGTCGATTCAATATCTCGCCCACCGCGACCCTTCAGGCTCAACACGCCCGGCGTGTAATCCATGGGTCCACCCAGCATGCGCGTGAACACCAAGTTGATCTCGTGCTCCGGCGGGTTCCCGGGTGCACCCCAAGCGTTGTACTCCATGCCGCGGGCCCCTTCGCGCGCTACCCAGTTCGGGTAAGTACGGCGTAGGCCCGTGTCCTTGATGGGCTCATGTGGGTTCACGGCAATGTGCCGCTTCGCCGCTTCTTGCACCACGTACAAATGGTGGCGGCTCATGCGCTGACCATCGTGCCATTCAAAAACAATACTGCCATCGGCGGCGCGGTCCTGCACGCCACCAGCGTCCGCCACGTAGCCGGTCTTCACCGCATCTATGCCCAGCCGCTGGTAGAGGTCTAAAGCCGCCGGCAGCTGCGGTTCGTAGTTCGCAATGTTCGCGGACGTCTCGTGGTGGCCGATGAGGTGGACGCCCTTCTTCAAGCCATAGGCCGAGAGTGCTTCGATGTCGAAATCCGGGTAGGGTTTCGTGAAACTGAAGGTCCAACCGTTGGCGAACCAATCGCCATCCCACCCTTCGTTCCACCCTTCAACCAGCACGCCGCGAAACCCGTTGGCGGCTGCAAAGTCGATCATCTTCTTGGTGTAGGCGGTGGTGGCGCCATGCTTCGCACCCGAAGCCCAGCTTTGTTCGTCCAGATGCATGCCCCACCACACCCCCACGTACTTGTGCGGCTTGAACCACGACACGTCGCCGAGTTTATTGGGCTCGTTCAGGTTCAGGATGATTTTGGCGGCAGCATAGAGACCGGCTGCATCGTCCGCTATCTGGACAGTGCGCCACGGCGTGTTGAATGGCACCGCACGCACGACTTTTGCGCCACTCGATGAGGGCGATAGATTGGCACGGAAACGCGTGCCTTCCACACGACGCAGCCACATGGCGGAATAGTCGACTAGCGCCGCTTCATGGAAGGCCAGATGCAGACCGTCATTGCGACGAATGGTGATGGGCGTGTGTGCTTGCGCTACTTCACGCAGCGGGGTGCGTTGATAGAGATATTCGTAGCGGTTCCAGTCGCCGGCTGGAATCCACCAGGCCTCACCATCGCCGGCCACTGCGAACTCGGTCAGTTCTTCAGCGATACGCGCTTCCTTGAGGTTCGGCTGTACGGGAAATTCGTAGCGGAAGCCGAAGCCATCGTCGAACAAACGAAACACCACATCAAAGCGCCGCGCCAGCGAGCTGGTTTCCTGAAACTGCACGCGCAGTTCGCGGTAGTGGTCACGCACATAACGGCTTTCACCCCAAGGCTGTTCCCAAGTGCCGTCCTGGTCGCGCGTACTGCTACCGATGATGGCGAAGTTTCGCTCCAGCTTCGGGGCGTTGGTGAGCAGGAAACCCAGTCGAGAGCTTTCCAGTACCGGTTGCCCACGGCGCAGCAAGCGGTAATCCGGGCGGCCCTCGCCGTTGGTGGTCACCTCCACCGTCAGTACGTTGCCCGGAGAAGCCGCCGTGGCAACGACATCGCCTGCATGCGCGAGTGGCATGCTGGCGAACAAGGCGAATGCGACGGCACAGAGCGTGCCGACGAAATACAACCTTTTGAATGCTGCCTGCGCCGACAAAGGACCAGCAAAACCCAGTTGATCGAAGCCAGTCTTCATGGCATTACTCCGCTGCACAGGCCACAAACCCGAAAGCCGGCAATTTCACGCGATAGCTCCCCGGCTCACGCGCGGTAGCGGCACAAGCCCCGACCAACGAATGGAACTGCACGGAACTGCGCTCGACCACCACGTTTGCTTCCACCGGCTCGGCACTGGTGTTGAACGTCAGCAGCACTTCCTTGCCAGTGGTCGGCGAAAAGCGCGACACTGCAAACAGCCCCGGCTTCGGCTCGGAATGACGCGGCACTTGGCGCCCGCGCTGAAGCGCATCACTGCCCGCACGCGCAGCAGCCAGCTGTTGAATCAAGCGGTACAAAGGATGGGCAGTATCGAAGTTGCTCATGGCCGTTGTGGCGGTAGTGCCGAGCAGAGGCTGCTCGTTGTAGCTGGCCGTCAGGCTCGGGAACATGTCCTGACGAGCCGCCTGGTCGTTGCCATACCCCGCGAACCCCTGTTCATCGCCGTAGTAAACGGTAGGCACGCCGCGCAGCAGCAGCAGCAAGGCATGGCCTAGCTTCATTCGCGCCAGCACTTCTTCGTTCGCGGCCTTCGGGCGTGCGCGCTGAATGAAATACGCCAAGCGCCCATCGTCATGATTGCTGATGAATGTGGGCAGCGTGAGCGCCTGCGCCTCACCACCCGCATAAAGCACATCCGCCTCGAACAAGCGCGCCAGCAAATCGGTGCCATCGTTGCCCGCCAAGGTGCGGCGTACAGCCGCGGCAAAGCCGAAATCGATGACGCCCGGCAGGCCGGCAATGCGCGTCCAACGCGCCGTCAGCGCCGGGTCCATTTCACCCGTGGCCACTTCCCCGAAGATGTGGAAGTTCGGAATGCCGGCCAAACGAGCACGCTGTTCCATGGCGGGCGCGAATTCCTGCCAGAACTCCGGGTTCACGTGCTTGGCCGTGTCGATACGAAAGCCATCGACGCGGAACTTCGTAATCCAATCGCCATAGATATCAATGAAGCCCTGCACCACCCGCGGGTTGTCAGTGTCGAGGTCATCCAGACCGAAGAAGTCGCCCAGTTGCGAGTTTTCCCCTTCGAACGTGGTGTTGCCACGGTTGTGGTACCAGCGCACGTCATTCAGCCACGCAGGCACCTTCACGTTTTCTTCGCCCGCGGGCACGTAGGCGGTATAGGCCTGTTCCGGGTAGTCCGCCTTCGAGCGGTAAGGGCAACCAATGCGCGGGCATTCGCGGTAGGTAATGACATCGGCCGTGTGGTTGGCAATGATGTCGAGGTAGACCTTGATACCGCGCGCATGGGCGGCATCGACGAAAGCCTTCATCTCTTGGTTCGTGCCGTAGTGGGCATCCACCTTCGTGAAGTCGGTAATCCAGTAGCCGTGGTAGGCCGCGCTTTCATCGCCCACCGGCCCTTGCACCGGCTTGTTCTGGTAGATGGGCCCCAACCAGATAGCGGTAGCGCCTAGTCCTTGAATGTAGTCGAGCCGCGAAACCAGGCCTTTCAAGTCCCCGCCGTGAAAGAAGCCTTTGCTGGTGGGGTCAAAGCCGGTAGTGAGACGGTCACCCTGAAGACCGCCAAGGTCATTGGCGGTATCGCCGTTTTCGAAGCGGTCCGGCAGCAGGAAATAGATGAACTCTTCTCCCGGCGAACGCGAGAGAAAGGCGGCCGGGGCAGGCGTTGCAGCCGAGGCAGACGATGCAGCG
This sequence comes from Candidatus Planktophila lacus, assembly GCA_943331345.2. Classification (GTDB taxonomy): domain Bacteria; phylum Pseudomonadota; class Gammaproteobacteria; order Steroidobacterales; family Steroidobacteraceae; genus CAIOHZ01. The sequence goes on from CALQLF020000016.1 coordinate 37,773, forward strand.
GGTGCTGTCGATGCGCCAACAGCAAACGCGGCGGGCGTCAGCATGGCGCAGGCGGAAACCAGTAACAGGGCGCGGAGGCGATGCATGGCAGATATCCCGGGCTAGTTGAGAGGGGCGGCTTTCGCGAAGCGCGCAATCCAATCGGTATGGGTCGGCAGTTCTTTGACACGCTGCCGCGTGAGCTTGCCGACGGTGTCCACGAACTCGACGGCTTCAGCGTCGCTCAGAGCATTGGCTAGCGGGTTATGGCCTTGCGGCACTACACCCTGGCCCAGGAACACTTGCAGCCAGCTGTCTTCGGCGAACAGTTCGTTGTTCACGCGCATGATGCGGCCGTTGGCACGGAACACGGCCATCTTCTGCTGCAGTTCAGGCGGCAGCACCAAGTGGCGCATGTAGTCCCACAGGGCGCCTTGGCGTTCGTTTGCGTGGTAGTGCAGCACGATGAAATCGCGGATGCGCTCGAACTCGAATAGCGTCTGGGCGTTGTATTCGTCGATGTTGGCCTGAGCGAAGTCGAGGTCCGGGAAAAAATTGATGAGCCGCGCGATGTTCGAGTGCACCAAGTGAATACTGGTGGACTCGAGCGGCTCCAGAAAGCCACTCGCCAAGCCCAAGGCAATACAGTTGCGGTGCCAGAACTGCCGGCGGTGGCCCGTGGTGAAGCGAATGATCCGCGGCGGCGCGAGGGCGCGACCGTCCAGCCGTGCCATCAAGCCCGCAGCCGCTTCATCTTCGTTCATGAACTCGCTGCTGAACACGACGCCATTACCAATGCGGTGCTGCAAGGGAATGCGCCACTGCCAGCCCGCTTCGTGCGCCGTGGAGCGCGTATAAGGCTCGGCGGGGTGCGGCAGTTCGCACGGCACGGCCCAAGCACGGTTCGCGGGCAACCAATGCGACCAGTCCACATAGGGCACGCCGAGGGCTTGCCCCAGCAGCAAGGAACGGAAGCCGGAGCAGTCGATGAACAGGTCGCCACCGACCAGTTCGCCACTTTCGAGGCGCACGGACTCGATGAAGCCGTCCGTAGCGCGCAGCTGCGTATCGACAATCTTGCCTTCGATACGCTTCACACCGCGCTGTTCGCACAGCCCGCGCAAATAACGCGCATAGAGCCCGGCGTCGAAATGGAACGCATGCGTCAGCGCTTGCAGGTGGCTGCCCGGCGGCGGTTCACCGCGCAGGAACTTGCCAGCGAGTGCTGCTACACCGGAAATAGAGTAATCATCGATAGGGCCAGCCTGACCGAGCTTGCGCGCCCGCAACCAGTACTGCCAAAAAGACGCCAGCCCGAGGTCTTTGCCAACGGAACCGAAGGCGTGCATGTAGGCTTCGCCCGCACGCTTCCAGCCTACGAACTGAATACCCAGCTTGATGGTCCCTTGCGTGGCGCGAAGAAAAGCGTCTTCGTCGAGGCCCACCATGGCGTTGTAGGCGCGAATAGGCGGAATGGTGGCCTCGCCCACCCCGACGATGCCGATGTCGTCGGACTCCACCAGCGTGACGTTGACGCGTTCGCCAAAAATCTTGTTGATGGCGGCGGCAGCCATCCAGCCGGCGGTACCACCGCCAACGACTACTACCCGACGGACTGCCCGGTCATCCATCTGCGTTCTCTCCGCGCAAGAAAAACCCCCGCCGGCACGATGGCCGACGGGGGTATTTCAACACTGAACGCTTACAGCTTGTAGCTGGCGCCCACCAGCACGGTCCGACCGTAGTCCTGGTAGTTCACCACTTGCTGCAACTGGCCGTTGTTGTAGGTCGAGAACGGCTCGTTCGTCACGTTGTTGAACTGCAGCAGCAGGCTGAGGCCCGCGGCCTTGCCTTCCTGGAACTCGTAACCGAACTGCAGGTCGACAATGGACTCGCCCTTCACGTAGCGCAGGGTGCGGCCGTTGCCGAAGCCGGCGACCTCACCGAGGAACTTCGAGCGGTTACGCTGGCTGGCACGGGCCGAGTAGCCGTTCTTCTCGTAGTACGCCGTGAGGTTCCACACCTTCTCCGACAGGCCCGGGAGCGGAGTCGCCGGGTCCGACGGGTTCGGCTTGATGGAGCTGTCCGTGAACGACGCGTTCGCCGTCAGGCCGAAGTCCGCGAGGGCCTCGGTGAAGAGCGAGCCGGGCAGCGAGAAGGCGAGTTCCGCACCTTGGATGTTGCCACCCTTGCCGTTCTGCGGAATGGACACCAAGCCCTGAGACAGAGCCGGGGCAGGGCCCGTGTACGTGAAGCCGGTGAAGTCATAGACGGCCGGCTGGTTGTAGATGTAGCTCTTCAACTTCTTGTGGAACAGCGCCACCGACACGTAGGCCTTGTTGTCGAAGTACTTCTCGTAAGAGAGGTCCAGCGCATCGGCCACCCAAGGACGCAGCTTCGGGTTACCGCCGCCACCGCTCCAGGGCGAGTTGTTGATGTTGGTGCTGGCCGCAAACGTGCTGTTGTAGCCGTAGTTGATGGCCGCCTTCATTTCGTCCATGCGGGCACGGGCCATTTCGCGGGCCGCGCCGAAGCGCACCACGTGGCCGCCGTCGAACTTGAACGACAGGTTCAGGCTGGGCAGCACGTTGCTGTAGCTGTCGCTACCCGTCACCGGCACCACCGCCACGCCAGCGGCGAGAGCGGAGGAGTCCTGCTTGGTCTTCACCAGCTGGACGCCGAAGTTGCCGCTCAGGGCAGCCGCGCCGACCTGGCTGTCGATGGTGGCGCGAACGAAGCCGGTGGTGACCTTCTCGTTCACTTCCCAGCTCTTGGTGGTGACATCGCCGTTGGTGTTGCGCAGCAGGTCGTAGACGCCGCCCTTGATCAGCTTCTCCGGGTCGTAGCTGATCATGGCGCCGATACCGATGAAGTCGAGACGCGTCGGACGCAGCAGGTACTGCGACGGCACGGCCACGCTAGCACCCACGGAACCGCGCTTCACGCTCAGGAAGAACTCGTTCACGTCGAGGTTCTTGGAGCGGTCGGTGTAGTCCACGCCCACTTCCACCGAGTTGATGGCGCCTTCCAGCACCTTCTTGGTGGACAGACGGAACTGCATCAGTTCGTCCTTGGCGTCCGGGTAGTTGGCGTAGCCGTCTTGGCCGCCCGGAGGCGAACCCCAGCCCTGCGGGCTGGTGAGGAAGATGGAGGCCGGGTTGGCGTAGTCCAGCGTGCTGCTGAACGTGGCACCCTGCGTGCCCGACATGGTGAAGCCAAGGTTGTCGAACGGCCCAGTACCGCCACCACGGCTGGTGCCGGCGTTGCTCTCAATGAGCGAGTCCTTGCGGTCCACCTTGGAGTAGCTGAGGTCGGCGGTGGTGGTCCAGGAATCTGCTACCCATTCGTTCTTCCAGCCCAGCGCAGTGACCTTGCTGTTGCGGATGTACTTGTGGTTGTTGATGACGCCCTTCACGCCATTGAAGGTGCCCGTCTGCACGAGGCTGTCGCTGGCGGTGTAGCCCGGCTGCAGTGAAGCGGCCGACCACCACAACGGCATTTCAATGCCGCGCTTGATCTGGTCGTTGTCGAACTTCGAGTAGTACAGGTCGAGCGTGCTGGTGTAGTTGTCGGTCGGCTTGTACTCAACGGTACCGATGATGCCCGTGCGCTTCAGTTCGTTCGAAGCCACGAACGGCTTGGCGCCGCCGATGACCTTGTTGCCCGCAGGGCCGTCCGGGTAACCCCAGGCTTCCCACTGGTTGGCCTGACCAGGCGAAGAGATGGTGGCGATGCCGAGGGCCACGCCCAGGGTGTCGTCAGCGAACTGGTTGATGTACGAAGCACTGGCGCGGTAGCCGATGTCCTTGGAACCGGCGTTCAGCTTGCCCTGGTCGTTCTTTTCACCGCGGACGTTCACGACGACAGCGCGGCGGCCGTATTCCAGGGGGCGCACGGTGCGCAGGTCCACGGTGCCCGACAGGCCCGAACCGACCATGGAGGCGTCCGGCGTCTTGTAGACCACCACGCCGCTGAGCAGCTCGGACGGGTACTGGTCGAACTCGACGCTGCGGTTGTCGCCCGAGGACACCTGCTGGCGACCGTTGAGCAGAGTGGTCGAGAAGTCGCCAGCCATACCGCGGATGGAGATGTTCTGTGCGCGACCATCGAGGCGCTGCGCGGTGAGGCCCGGGAGGCGCGCGATGGACTCTGCGATGGAGTTGTCCGGCAGCTTGCCGATGTCTTCGGCCGACACGGCTTCGACGATGGTCTCCGCGTCTTTCTTCAGCGCGATGGCGCTTTCGATGGCGGCGCGAACGCCGGTGACGACGACGGTTTCGACGTCATCGGAGGCGGCTTCCGCGGCCGGGGCGGCGTGCGCAACGCCGGCAGTGGCCATCAGGAAGACGGCCCAACCGGCCGTGGCGGTACGGGCCATGCCGGTTTCGGCGGCGGCCTTATTCAACTTCTTGGACGTCTTCACTTGGATGCCCCTTCTCTTGTGTACGTTGCTGGCGAATCTGGTGGAAACCGACAACCAACACGAGGGGAGCCACACGCGCACTACGGCCTTGCGGCGGTGCGCCAACTTCAACCCCCTCGCTGTTGCTCCAACGCCACGACTTCAATGGTCGCGGCTGCCGGAATAAAGCAGGAAGAACCTTAGACCCGTGCCGCTTCAAGGGAAACATGAATACGTATGCGGTCGCTTGGCGTAATGGCAGGACAGTCGGCAAGCTGCAAATTAAGGGGGGTATTTACAACATGGTCCCGGCGCAACCGCTGAACAACAAGTTTCCTGTCGCCCAGCTGGCCGAGGCGCCGGCTTGGTGGCGTGGCGCCGTCATTTACCAAATCTACCCGCGCAGCTTTCAAGACAGCAACGGCGACGGCATCGGCGACTTGCCCGGCATCGTCGAGCGCATGGACTACTTGGCCAGCCTCGGCGTGGACGCGCTTTGGGTGTCGCCGTTCTTTCGTTCGCCCATGCGCGACTTCGGCTACGACATCGCGGACTACCGCGCCGTCGACCCCATGTTTGGTGAACTCGCGGACTTCGACCAACTTATAGCGAAGGCGCACGCTGCAGGCCTGCGCGTCATGATTGACCAGGTGTTGAGCCACACCTCCATCGAACACGAATGGTTCCGCGAAAGCCGCCAGAACCGTACTAACGCCAAGGCGGATTGGTACGTCTGGGCGGACCCAAAACCCGACGGTGGCCCGCCGAACAACTGGCTGTCCATCTTTGGTGGTGTGGCTTGGCAATGGGAACCGCGACGCGGGCAGTACTACCTGCACAACTTTTTGGTGGAACAGCCAGATCTGAACTTCCACCATCCGGAAGTGCAGCAAGCCGTACTGGACAACTTGCGGTTCTGGCTCGAGCGCGGCGTTGATGGCGTGCGCCTCGATGCCATCAATTTCTGCTTCCACGACCAGCAACTGCGCGACAACCCACCCAAGCCTGCCGCACAGCGAGGCGGTGGCGGCTACACCGCGGACAACCCCTACGCGTATCAAGTCCACCAGTACGACAACACGCAGCCAGAGTGCCTACCCTTCTTGCACCGCTTGCGCGCGTTGCTCGATGAATACCCGGGAACTGTCACCCTCGGCGAACTGACGGCCGAGGACACCATCGCAGCGACAGCCGAATACACCGCACCGGGCCGCCTGCACATGGCCTACAGCTTCGCCTTGCTCGGCAAGGACAGCTCCCCTGGCCATATCCGCGCGCATGTGGAGCAGATGTGTCGGGCACTGGACGCCGGCTGGCCTTGTTGGGCCATCTCGAACCACGATGTGGAACGCGTCGCCACGCGTTGGGGCTACGCCGGGGCACCGGCGCACTTGGCCACGCAGCTTTCGGCGCTCATCGCTTCTCTGCGCGGGTCTATCTGCCTTTACCAAGGCGAAGAGCTTGGCTTGGGCGAAGCGGAGGTTCCGTTCGAACTGCTGCAAGACCCTTACGGCATTACCTTCTGGCCGGCCTTCAAGGGTCGCGATGGTTGCCGCACCCCCATGCCGTGGAACGAGACAGCGCATGGCGGCTTTACGCAGGCGAAGCCTTGGTTGCCCGTGGCTGCGCAGCACTTGGCGCAGTCGGTGGCCTTCCAGGAAGCCAGTCCACAGTCGCCGCTGAACGCGTTCCGCAAGTTCATGCACTGGCGCAACCAGCACCCCATTTTGCGTTGGGGTGAATTGCATTTCGAACACGACGACGCGTCCATCCTGGCCTTCACGCGCGCACTGGATGGCGTGCGCTGGTGGGTAGCGTTCAATCTTTCGGCTGCACCAGCCGCTATTGATGCCCCCGCCCTGCAACGCGCCACCGCGGTCACCGGTCATGGTTTGCCGGAGGGCGTGCTCGAGGGAACACGGCTGGTTTTGCCGCCGCATGGGGTCTACTACGCCCGGCTGCACACTTGAAGCGGCGCGAGGCACTGCAGGGTGGTTTGGCGCTGGCGATAAGCGCATTGGCAGCGTGGACAGGGCGCGCTGACACTACCAAGGCCACGCGCAGTGTCGCCACGAAAAATGTAGACCCTCCCCAAGTGGTCGACCGCACTATCGCCAGTGCCGATGTCCGGCCCGTCAGCGCCGGCAGGCTGTTGCATTTTTCGGCGGTGCGCTCCACCTTCGCCGCCCCACGCGACGTGTGGGTTTGGCTGCCGGACAGCTACACCCCTGAAGGCCCACCGCACGATGTGCTCTACATGCACGATGGCGCCAACCTCTTCGAGCCCGGTGGCGCTTTCGGCGGCAAGGAATGGGGTGTCGACGAAGCGCTGACGCAGTTAGCGGGCAAGTTACCGCCTACGCTCGTGGTGGGCATCGGTAATACCCCGCTGCGCTTTCGCGAATACATGCCGAACGGCGTGTGGGCGCGTCTGCCCGCCGAGCAACGCGCCTTCATCACCAAGGGCCATGGCGGGGAACCGCTTTCCGACGGCTACTTGAAGTTCATCGTGCGGGAACTGAAGCCCTGGGTGGACGCCACCTTCCGCACGCTACCCGGCCCGGACCACACCCACGTCATGGGTTCCAGCATGGGCGGACTCATCTCGTTCTATGCGCTGGGCGAATACCCCGAAGTGTTCGGCGGCGCCGCCTGCCTTTCGACCCACTGGCCGGCTGGGGTGCCTGCGTCCTTGGAGCCGCGCCCCGCCGCGGAAGTCCAAGGGATGGCGGCCGCCTTTGCGGCTTGGTTGGAGCCGCATTGGCCGCAACTACGGGGCCATCGCTTGTACCTCGACCGCGGCGACGCCACGCTCGATGTGCTTTACCCACCGTTTCAGGACGCCATCGACCACTGGCTGCAGGGGCGCGCGCCTGCCGCGGGCCTGCAGTGGCAAAGCCGCGCTTTCCCGGGCGCAGAGCACAACGAAGTGGCTTGGCGGGCCAGACTGGCCGAACCCCTGCAATTCCTGCTGGAAAAACCCCGCAACTGACCGCTGCGGAACCCCGCAAAACGGCTCCCCTGTGGCATCATCAGTTCACAGGGGAGCGCCGCGTGCCCGATGCCAAAAGCCGTGGACGTACGCCGGGCAGACCGACGTCGTTCGACATTGCCTATCTCGCCGGGGTTTCCCAGCCCACGGTGTCCCGCGCCTTGCGCGGCAGTGCCAGCGTCAGCGAAGCCACACGCCGCAAGGTCGAGGCCATTGCCCGCCAACTGAACTACACCGTCGACAAGAACGCTTCGAACCTGCGCTTCCAGCACTCCAACACGCTGGCCCTGTTGTTCTTCGAAGACCCCACCGGCGATGACCAGTTCATCAACCCCTTCTTCCTCGCCATGCTCGGCACCATCACCCGGGCCTGCACCCAACGCGGTTACGACCTGCTCATCTCCTTCCAGGAGCTGAGCTCGAACTGGCATATGGACTACGAAGACAGCCGCAAGGCAGATGGCATCATCTTGCTGGGCTACGGCGACTATCTGGAATACCAGAGCCGGCTGGAACAGCTCGTGTCGCAGGGCACGCACTTCGTGCGTTGGGGCGCCGTGCTGGAAGGCCAGCCAGGCCTTTCCGTGGGCTGTGACAACTTCCGCGGTGGCCACGATGCCGCACAACACCTGCTAAAGCTTGGCCGCAAGAACATTGCCTTTCTCGGCAATGCTGGTAACAACTACCCAGAGTTCCAGGAACGCTACCGCGGCTATGCCGCAGCACTACAGGAAGCCGGGCTGCAAGCGAACCCCGCACTGCAAGTGAATGGCCTGAGCAGCGAAGCCGATGGCCGCGCGGCCGCCGAGCTGCTGCTGAAACGGCAGTTGCCATTCGACGCGGTGGTGGCAGCCAGCGACCTGCTCGCCATCGGCGCCATGCGCTATCTGCAAGAGCACGGCTGGCAAGTGCCGCAACAAGTGGCTTTCGTGGGCTTCGACGACATACCGGCCGCGAGCATGGCCAGTCCGCCGCTCACCACCGTAGTGCAAGACACGCGCCGTGCTGGCGAGGTGTTGGTGGACACGCTGTTGCGGTTGGTCGGCGGCGAGGCCGCCATCGGCACGGTGCTACCCACACGGCTGGTGGTGCGCGCTTCCTGCGGGAGTTGAGTTCCGCAGGAAGCGACTCAGTGGCTGACTGCTCGAGCTGAGCCCGTTCGCCTCAGCGCACCTTCACCCGCAGTGCCAGCAGGCCGGCAATGAAGAAGCACGCGCCGCCGATAACCAAAGCATAGATAGGCTGGCCGCCGAAGGCGACCTTCAACACGGTGCCCAGCACGGTAGCGGCCACCAACTGCGGAATGACGATGAAGAAGTTGAACAGGCCCATATAGACGCCCATCTTCGCGGCCGGCACGCTGTCCGAGAGCAGCGCATAGGGCAGTGACAGGATGGAGGCCCAGGCGAAGCCAACACCCACCATTGATAGCAGCAACCACTGCGGGTCGCGGATGACCAAGAACGACAGGAACCCGGCCGCACCGAGGAAGAGGTTGATCATGTGGGCCTTGCGCAGACCCATCGCCTTCACCATGGGTGGGATGAGCAACGCCGCGATGGCGGCAAAGCCGTTGTAGGCACCAAACAGCACACCCACCCAGTTCGCACCAGCGTTGTAGGCCTTGCCGAACGTGTCCGTCGCGTGGAAGTGAACTTCCGTGACCGCCGGCGTGGTGTAGATCCACATGGCGAACAACGCCACCCACGAGAAGAACTGCACCGGCGCCAGCTGACGCATAGCCGCAGGCATGGTGTCGAGGTCCCGCAAGATGCTGAAGAACAAGCCTTCCCCGGCGGCACCGCGTTGGTAAGCGATGCGCGCCAAACCCCACACCAAACATCCCGCACCCAGCAAGAACAGTTGGCGGTCGAGGTCGAGTGCATAAACGCCAGCCAGCAGCGCCACACCACCGGCGGCCCACGCAAGGCCCGTGCCAGAAGCGTTGGTCGATGCTGAAATGGCGGGGGCCAGTTCGCCCTCGGCACCCTTGAACCCGGCGAGCTCTGCCGGCGAATACTCGCGCGTGCTCAGCACGGTCCACAGCACCGCGCCCAAAAACGCCGCCGCGCCGAAGTAGAACGAATAGCGGACGGTATCCGGCACTTGGCCTTGGGCCGCTTCATTCGCCACGCCCTGCATTTCCATGAGCCACGGCAAGGCACTGCCCACCACCGCGCCGATGCCGATAAAGAACCCTTGCATCGAATAGCCGCGAGCACGCTGCTGCGTGGGCAACTGGTCGCCAACGAAAGCGCGGAACGGCTCCATCGACACATTGATGGAAGCATCCAGAATCCAGAGCAGCCCCGCCGCCATCCACAGTGCGGGCACCGTGGGGAACGCAATGAGCGCCAAAGAAGACAACACGGCGCCAGCTAGAAAATACGGCCGACGACGACCGAGGCCATTCCACGTACGGTCCGAGAAGTGGCCAATCACCGGCTGCACCAGCAAGCCGGTGAGCGGCGCGGCAATCCAGAGCGCGGGGATATCGTCGACGCTGGCGCCTAGCGTCTGGAAGATGCGGCTGACATTCGCGTTCTGTAGAGCAAACCCGAACTGGATGCCCAGAAAACCGAAGCACATGTTCCAGATCTGCCAGAACGACATGGCAGGCTTGTCACGCGGCAGCAGCGCCGCCCCCGTTGCA
>CALQLF020000017.1 GCA_943331345.2 Candidatus Planktophila lacus
ATCCCTGCGTGATACCCTTAAAAAGTCATGCTCAACCAGCGCACTTTGAAGAACGCCATTCGCGCCACCGGCGTGGGTTTGCACACTGGCCAGAAGGTCCTCATGACCCTGCGCCCGGCGCCGACCAATACCGGCATCGTGTTTCGCCGTATGGACCTGGCTACGCCGGTGGATATCCCTGCGCAGGCCCATCTGGTTGGCGAAACCATGCTCGGCACCACGCTTATTCAGGGCGACGTGAAGGTTTGTACCGTGGAGCATTTGCTCTCCGCGTTGGCTGGCCTTGGCATCGACAACTGCTTCGTGGAGCTCAGTGCCCCCGAAGTGCCCATCATGGACGGCAGCGCCGGTCCGTTCGTTTTCCTCGTCCAGTCGGCCGGAATCGAGGAGCAGAACGCCCTCAAACGCTTGGTGCGTATCCGCAAGCCGGTTGAGGTACGCGAAGGCGACAAGTGGGCGCGCTTCGACCCGTACGACGGGTTCAAGGTGAACTTCGAGATCGAGTTCGACCACCCTATTTTTCATCGGCGCACGCAAACCGCCTCCATGGATTTCTCGTCTACTTCGTTCCTGCGTGAGGTCAGTCGCGCCCGTACCTTCGGGTTCACGCGCGACCTGGAAATGCTGCGGGCGCGGAATCTGGCGCTGGGTGGCACCATGGATAACGCCATCGTGCTCGACGAATTCCGTGTGCTGAACGAGGAGGGCCTCCGTTACGAGGACGAGTTCGTGAAGCACAAAATTCTCGATGCCATCGGCGACCTGTACTTGCTCGGCTCCAGCCTCATCGGTGAGTTCAGCGGGTTCAAGTCCGGGCACGCACTGAACAACAGATTACTGCGCACCCTGATGGCTGACCAATCGGCTTGGGAAGAAGTCACGTTCAGTGACCGGGCAGCGGCGCCCATCAACTATGCCGGGGCAGCTGCCACCGCCTGAAGTCGGCCCTCAGCTTCGCGGTCGTACTTTCACCTTGACGCTACCCACGGTCTCACCCAGGGCCCGGGCCAGAGGCTCTCGCCACTCTTCGGCCGCATAGCGAGCCCGGGTCGCCCAGGCCGCGGACTCAAATAGCAGGGAAACCTCCCCGTCCACGAAATTCGCCGCCCATAGGTGGGGAGCGAGTTCCGCCGGGAGCACCTCCCGGGCCGCCTCCAGCGTCTTTCGTACCGTAGCGGCGCCTGCCCGAAGGGCTTGCATGGCACCGCCACTGGCTCCTAGCAGTTGCTCGATGTCCCGAACCCCGCCGGCTCTGGGCCCTGCGGGGCGACGTGGACGGCGGGGGGGAGAGGGGTTGCTCATGGGGGCATTGTCCCGCATCCGCCGGCCGGCTGCCGAAGTCCCGATTGCTCCCGCTGGAGCCGCGCGGGGGAACTCGGGCGGGCCGGAGCAGGTCTTGGTAAACTATGCGGCTTGAATCCCGGCTCGGGAGGCTTCATGTCGCCTCCATGCCTTGCCTGAAGGACTCCTCGTCGTGCTCAAGTTCCTCACCCGCTTCTTTGGTAGCCGCAACCAGCGGCTGCTGCGCCTGTACCAGCGCTTGGTTGACGCTGCCAATGCGTTCGAACCGAAGATGCAGTTGATTAAGGACGAGGACTTCCCCGCGCTGACGGCGGCCTTCCGTGAACGCCTCGCCGCCGGCGAGACCGCCGACGACTTGTTGCCGGAGGCCTTTGCCGCCGTCCGCGAGGCGGCTAAGCGCGCGCTGGGTCTGCGTCATTTCGACGTCCAGTTCATCGGCGGTATCACGCTTCACCAGGGCAAGATTTCCGAGATGCGCACCGGCGAAGGCAAGACGCTGGTTGCCACCCTGCCCACCTACTTGAACGCCTTGCCGGCCAAGGGCGTGCACGTCGTGACGGTGAACGACTACTTGGCCACCCGTGACGCCGAGTGGATGGGGCCCGTTTACCGGTTCCTCGGGCTTTCCGTCGGCGTCATTCGCTCGGGTCAGACTTCCGAAGAAAAGCGCGCTGCCTATGGTTGCGACATCACCTACGGCACCAACAACGAATACGGTTTCGACTACCTGCGCGATAACCTCACTTTCCGTCTGGAAGACCGCGTGCAGCGTGGCCTCGCGTTCGCCATCGTCGACGAAGTAGACAGCATCCTCATTGACGAGGCGCGTACACCTCTCATCATCTCCGGCCCCGCCGAAGAAAGCACCGAACTTTACCAACGCGTCAACGTCATCGTGCCGAAGCTGCGTCGTGCCGCCAAGGCGGAAGAAGCCGACGGTGATGCGGTTGATGGTGATTACTGGGTGGACGAGAAACAGCGGCAGGCTCACCTGACCGAGGCCGGACACGAGACGGTGGAAGGTCTGTTTCTGGCCGAAGGTCTGCTGCGCGAGGGTGAGAGCCTGTACGACGCAGCGAACATTCGCCTGATGCACCATCTGGGTGCCGCCCTGCGTGCGCATTCGCTGTATCGTCGCGATGTCGAGTACATCGTGCGTGATAGCGAAGTCATCATCGTTGACGAGTTCACCGGTCGTACCATGCCTGGTCGCCGCTGGTCGGATGGTCTGCACCAGGCGGTGGAAGCGAAGGAAGGCGTGCGCATCCGCGAGGAAAACCAGACGGTTGCCTCCATCACCTTCCAAAACTACTTCCGCATGTACGGCAAGTTAGCCGGCATGACCGGCACGGCCGATACCGAAGCCTTCGAGTTCCAGCAAATCTACGGGCTGGAAGTGGTGGTCATTCCGACGCACCGCCCTGCGGTCCGTAAGGACCACTCCGATCTCGTTTACCTCAGCCAGCAGGACAAGTTTGCGGCCATCGTCGAAGACATCCGCGACTGTCTCGAGCGCAAGCAGCCGGTACTGGTCGGTACGGCATCCATCGAGGCCTCCGAAGAACTGGCGGCTTTGCTGCGCAAGGAAGGCATCGCCCATGAAGTGCTGAACGCCAAGCAGCATGAGCGTGAAGCGCTCATCGTGGCGCTGGCAGGGCGCCCGGGAGCGGTCACCATCGCTACCAACATGGCCGGCCGCGGTACGGACATCGTGCTCGGCGGCAACTTCGAAGTGGAAAAGACGCAGGCCGGCGAACTCGACGAGGCCGCGGTAGCGAAGCTTCGCGCCGACTGGCAATTGCGCCACGACCAAGTGCTTGCTGCCGGTGGCTTGCATATCGTCGGTACTGAACGGCACGAAAGCCGCCGTATCGACAACCAGTTGCGCGGTCGCTCGGGCCGTCAGGGCGACCCGGGTTCCAGCCGGTTCTATTTGTCGCTCGAAGACAATCTCATGCGTATTTTCGGGGACCCGGAGCGTATGAAGGCGCTGCTCTCGCGCGTGGGCATGCGGCCGGGCGAGGCGATTGAAAGCGCCTTGCTGACACGTCAGATCGAGCGTGCCCAGCGCAAGGTGGAGGCCTACAACTTCGACCTCCGCAAGAACCTGCTCGAGTACGACGACGTGGCCAATGACCAGCGCAAGGTGGTTTACACCCAGCGCTTCGAGTTGCAGCAGTCCACCGAGATTGCCGAGGTCATCTCGGACCTGCGCCGCGAAGTAGTGACCAACGCTATCACGGCACATATCCCTGCGGAGTCCATCGAAGCCCAGTGGGATTTGGCCGGCGCGGGCAATGCCTTGCGCAACGATTTTGGCGTGGACATGGACGTGAAGGCGTTCATGGCCGAGGACGCTGCCCGCAAGGGCGTCGACTTGGTAGAGCACGTGGTGGCCTTGCTGGGCGCGGATTACGCCGCCAAGGAACAGCAAGTGGGTGTGGAAACGCTACGCCATATCGAGAAGAGCGTGATGATGCAGATGCTCGACACGCATTGGCGTGAGCATCTGGCGGCCATGGATTACATGCGCCAGGGTATTTCGCTGCGCAGCTACGCGCAGAAAAACCCGAAGCAGGAATACAAGCGCGAAGCCTTCGAACTGTTCACGGCCATGCTCGACCGCATCCGTTTCGATACGGTTACTCTCCTGCAGCGCCTGCAGGTACGCAGCGAGGAAGAAGTGGAGCGCGAGGAGCGCGAGCGCGCCGCGCGTCTCTCGAGCCAACTGCAGTTCCAGCACGCGGAACCACCACCGGTTTCAGGTAGCCCCGAAGATGCTGCTGCGCTGGCTTCGGCGCCACCGCAGCCTGCTGCGCAGCCGTCATCGGCGAGCGCGCAGCGTGAACTGCCGAAGATCGGTCGCAACGAGCCCTGCCCGTGCGGTAGTGGTCGCAAGTTCAAGCACTGCCACGGCATGATCTGATGTTGCGCCGGTCATCGTTGCCGGCGCTATTCAGCAGTTTTCTAGGGGTCTGGCTGCTGGTTTGGGGTGGTTCTGCCTGGGCTGTGAAGGAATTGCCAGCGCCTTCACCCTTTCGAGTATTCGAGGTTGACACCCGCACGGACACTTTGCGGTTGTCTTGGAAAAATGCCACTGGTGAGTCGCTTGGCTCCTTTGCTCGCTGGAACCAAGACCTTGCCGCGACGGGAGGCCAACTCCTGTTTGCCATGAACGCGGGCATGTTCCAAAGCGGTCCTGCGCACACGCCGATGGGTCTGCTGGTGATCGACGGCAAACAAGTGCATCCCATCAATCGGCGGGTGGGTCCCAAGTCGAACTTCTACCTGCAGCCTAATGGCTTGTTCCTGCTGGGAGAGAGCGGGGCCCGAATCGTCAGGACCGAAGACTATCTTTCTGCCGATATGAAGTGGGTCAAGCAGGCCACGCAGTCCGGCCCGTTGCTCGTCATCGACGGGAAGCGGAATGAGCAGTTGCCCATTGGCATGTCGCTGGTGCGGAACGGAGTCGGCGTGCGCGGCAGTGCGGTTTTCTTCGTTATTACCAACAGCGGCGTGACATTCCACGAATTCGCGGATTTTTTTGTCCGTGTCCTGCACTGCACGGATGCGTTGTACCTCGATGGGAATATCTCTGGCGCCATGAGTGCCAACGGTGCCCCAATCGAAGCAACCTCCGGCTTTGGTCCGATGATTGGGGTGGTGCGCTAGCCGGTTCCTGTCTTGCCGCACTCGGCTCTTCCGCTGGCGGCGCCGAATCGGTAGTAAAAACGTGGAATACTCGCAACCCGGTGTTGCCCCGGTGTTACCCGGGCTATCGCCGGGCCTGGAAATTCAAGCTGGAGATTTACGATGGACCTGATCAAGGCGCTGCAGTGGCGCTATGCGACCAAGAAAATGGACCCCTCCCGTGCCGTGGCTGAGGAGAAGGTTGAACGCATTCTGGAGGCCACGCGTCTAGCGCCTACCTCGAGCGGCCTGCAACCGTATGAAGTGCTGGTGGTCACCAACCCGGAAATCCGCGCCCGTATCCAGCCGGTGGCGTGGAAGCAGGCGCAGGTCACTGAAGGCTCACATCTGCTGGTGTTCGCGGCCTGGGACCACTATACCGCCGAGCGCATCAACGCCATGTTCGATTACACGAACGAGGTGCGTGCGTTCCATAGTGAGGGCTACGAGAACTATCGTCAGATGCTGCTCAAGATGTATCCGCACCGCGAGCCGGAACTGAACTTCCAGCATGCAGCGCGGCAAGCGTATATCGGCCTTGGCGCGGCGATAATCGCGGCGGCCAACGAGGAAGTGGACTGTACGCCGATGGAAGGCTTCGATGGCCCAGCAGTTGATGAGATTCTCGGTTTGCGTGCCCGTGGCTTGCGTAGCGTAGTGCTATTGCCACTGGGCTACCGTCAAGCAGAAGGCGACTGGCTCGTGAACCTGAAGAAGGTCCGTTGGCCGCGCGAGAAGTTCATTACTGAAGTCCGCTGAGATGGGCACCTCACCCTTGCCGCCGGGAAGTATGGCTGCAGTTGCAGTTCCAGAACTGCACGTCATGGCCGGCGCACTGGTTGGCAAGGACGGACGCGTGCTGATTGCGCAGCGCCCGGAAGGGAAGGCGCATGCTGGTAAGTGGGAGTTCCCCGGGGGCAAGAAGCATCCGGCAGAAGTGCCGCAGCAAGGCCTCTACCGTGAACTGGTTGAAGAGTTGGGTATCGAGGTCACCGAAGCTCGTCCTTTGCTGAAAGTGCGCCACGAGTATGCGGCAGGCGTTGCCGGTGAATTGCCGCGACGCGTACTCATCGACGCGTGGGTCGTCACCGGTTGGCGTGGATTGCCGGCGGGTCTGGATGGGCAACGGCTGCAGTGGGTGACGCCGGAAGCGCTTGAAAATATCGACTTGCTTGAGGCCGATGCACCGTTGGTCACTGCGTTGCGGTTGCCCGCAGTGCTGGCGCGCGCGACCGATGCGGTTTCTTTGCGTGCGCGCGCGGCGCGTGCGCCGCGTTCGCGGGAGCGCCTCGGCTGGTGGCTCGATGGTGCTTGGGATTTCAATGATTCGCATACGCACGAAGTCTTGGCTGAAGTGCGTGGCCGTGGTGATGTGTTGCTCGCGGGTGGTGCACAGTGGTGCGCTGCCGCCGGTGAATATCTCGACGGCGTGGTGTGGTCCGCAGGCGAGGAACCGCAGGCCCTGCCCGCGGGACTGCTTGCTGGCCAAGAGGCCAATACGCTGCTCGAAGCACATGCCGCAGTGAAGGCCGGCATGCGCTTTTTGTGTGTACGCGACCCGGCTCTGGACGCGCAGGCCTTGGCAGTGCTCGGGACGGTCGGATTGCCATTGGTGGTAGACGCTACCTCGCCCCGCGAGGGAGGCCATGAGGCCGCTACCACCAAACTGTGGTGGCGATAGACGAACGATGCGCGGTTACCGGCGGCCTCGGTCTGTCGCGGCCCTGGTAACCGCTTTAGTGCATCACTGACGTCATCAGGTCGGTTTCCCAACGCGCTGTCTGGGTATAGAGCAGTTGGCTGCCATCGGGGGAAAGCCCAAGCGAGCCCCCGCCTGCCAGGCGGGCCAATGGACGCAACTCCGTGCGTACCCGGTCCGGCCAGCCGACTCGCACCAAGCGCGTTATGCCAGCGCCGCGGTGCCCTTCGACGAGGTCCTCGCGAGCGACGATGTAAAGCGCATCTTTGGCAACGGTCCATTGGGCAAAATCCGGCACGGCGGGCTCGCGTGCTACCAGCAAGTCATCCCCTGCGCCGTGCGTGGGCCGAGCGAACAGCCCCGGCCGGTCTGGCCGCGTGAAGAAGAGCGTGCCGCCATCCATGCTTTCCTGCGCCGCAAAGCCGCCATCGGTCGTGATTTGCTCGGGGTCCGCGTCACGCTGTCCTGGCGCCGGACGTCGCCACAGTTGCCAGCGGGCGCCGCGCACGGGCGGGCCGCCGGCCACCTCGATGACGACTGCCCCTCGCGTAGAGCCGTAGTAGATCCAGCGCCCATCGCGTGACCAAGCTGGAACGCGCTCGTCGGCCTCGTCCGTGGTCAGTTCATCTGCTTTGTTCCGCGCCACGTCCAGCACGTAGAGGTGGTAGTACCCGTCAATGGCCGCTGATACCGCCAACGAGCGTCCGTCAGGGGACCAGCGCGGGGCATCCATACGCGTGGCCCGCAAACTGTCCAGCGCACGTGCGCCGCTGCCGTCGGTTCGGGCCACCCAGACTTGCGCTTGACCGCCGTCGTCGCTGACATAAGCGACCTGCGTGCCGTTCGGAGAAAACTGCACGCCCGACACATGGGCATTGGGCGCTAGCCATTCCACGGGCGCGGCAGCGTCGCTGGGCGTTGCCGAATTGCCGCCAACGGCCAATGGCAGGGCCAATACTCGAGTGATCTCTCGAGCGCGCTCAAATACCAGCCGGGTGCCGTCCTGAGACAGCGTGGGTTGACGCAGGTCCGCCGCATCCTCCAGCACCAACTCCGGCGTGTCGGCGGTGATGGGGACTCGCCACAAGGCCGAAGCGCCGCCGCGGTCGCTGCTACCGAGCAAGTTGCGTCCACCGGGCTCGACCAACAAGCCGGTCCAAGTCGCCGCATCGCGAGTGAGCCGGCGTATCTTGGCGCGGCCGAAGTCGATGCCAGCGATGTCCATATTGCCCAAGGCACGTTCGCGGACGAAGTACAGCGATTGCTGGTCGGCAGAGAACGCCGGCAGGGTATCGCCGGGTTGCCCTACGGAAGGCGTGGTCAGTGCTTGTCGTCTACCTTGGCCAAACTTGTCATCGAGGTCGAAAGAGACGATACGCACTGGCATGTCGGCGGAGGTGCGCTCGGCGAAGACCACCGAGGCTCCATCGGGTGACCACGCGAGTGGCCCCATGTCGGCCGCATTGCAGACCGTCAAAGCGCGGTCGCCTTCACCCACTGGTGACACCGCACGCAACTGGCAGTCTTGCCCTTCGAGTTGGTAGTAGGCGATGTACTTCGCCGTCGGCGACCACACTGGGAAGCGCCGTTCGACACCGGGACCCGCGGGGGGCAGCAAACGCTGCGGTTGGGGCTGCCCAAAAGCGAGTACGAACAGGTCACCCGTGCCGCCCGGCGGTGTCCAACTGAAGACGACACGGCGCCCATCCGGCGCAAGGCTCGGCGATTCTTCGCGCCCTGGCCATTGGGTAAGCGCGGTGGGCTTGGACGGAACACCGCGCACCACGATGCCATCCCCAATCCAGCCGACGACGCTGCCGCCAATCAACAGCGTTATGGCGCCGGCGGCTGCGCCGAAGATGAGACGGCGCTTGCGGCGCCCCGTCAGGAAATTGCGCACTGCGTTCGCACCGGGCACATCGTCGTCGAGTTCGAGGTTGCCCGGGCCGTGGCCGACCACCAGTTGGTAGTGGCCGGCTAGTGGGGAGTCGATACGCGCGTCCTCGCCATCCAGCAGACGGCGCAGCTCGCCTACGGCCAGACGTACGCCGTTAGCTTGCTTCACCTGCCCGAAGATACGTGCGGCACAGTGGCTCACTTCCACCACGGGCCCGTGTTGGTCGGTAAAGCCTTCGCGAAGGACCAATAACACTGCGAGCGTGGTCGTCGGCAGTTTTATGCTCTTGCCATCACGCTCCAGTGTGGCCATAGCCGGTCGCACCCGCCAACGCCCGAGATCGAAGTCTTCGTGGCGGCTGGCGAGTGGCGGCGGCGAGACGTCCGCTAGCGGCTTTGGGAGATCCGCGCTGCGCAGCAGGCCGCGTTTGCCCTCGGACAGAAATTTGCGCTTGCCCGCTTCGAGGAAGGTTGGCCGCTGGTTCTTCATGAGATGGTTGCTGCTCAGTCCTGCGCGGTGTTACTGGTAGTGGTGTTGTTCGGTGCGCCCCCTGGCATTTGCAGGTGACGGAACAAGAAGGCGAATTGGTCGGCCCAGTCTTCCACCTGCATCCACGTCGGCTTGCCGGCACCATGTCCGGCGCGTGTTTCAACGCGCAGGAGCACCGGGTTGGGACAAGCCTGCGCATGTTGTAACGCTGCGCCGAATTTGAAGCTGTTCCACGGCACTACGCGGTCGTCATGGTCGGCAGTGGTGATAAGTGTAGCCGGATAGCAGCGACCTTCCTGCACGTTGTGAACTGGCGAGTATTGCTTCAGGGCGCGGTAATCGCTTTCCACTTCGGAGAGGCCATAGTCGCTGGACCAGCCGCGCGCATTTGCGCTGGCCGTGTGGTAACGCAGCATGTCCAGCACGCCAACGCCGGGCAGTGCTGCAGCGAACAGGTCCGGGCGTTGCAGCAGCGTGGCGCCGATGAGCAGACCACCGTTACTGCGACCATGGATGGCGAGGCGGTCCGGTGCAGTCCAACCTGATTTCACCAGCCATTCGCCGGCGGCGATGAAGTCGTCGAACACGTTCTGCTTGTGCTGCTTGGTACCAGCCTCGTGCCACGCGGCGCCGTACTCGCCGCCACCGCGCAAGTTGGCCACGGCGTATACGCCACCTTGTTCCAGCCAGACGGCGATGGGGACGCTGAACCCAGGAGTGAGCGAGACGTCGAAGCCGCCGTAGCCATAGAGCAGAGTGGGTCGGCGGCCATCTCTCGGGAGGTCGCGCCGATAGGTCAGGAACATCGGTACGCGCGTTCCATCCTTGGACTGATAAAACACTTGCTCCGTCACGTAGTCGGTGCCCCGGAAGTCCACGCTCGGCGAACGGAATAGGGTGGTGCTGCCGGTAGCCATGTCATAGCGGTAGATAGCCGCTGGCGTCAGGTAGTCGGTATAGCTGAAGAACGTTTCGGCGTCGTCGCCACGACCGCCGAAGCCAGCGGCGCTGCCGAGGCCTGGCAGCGGCACTTCGCCGAGCGCTGCGCCGCTACGGCTATACAAACGAACACGCGAGCGTGCGTCCTGCAATACGTTCACTACGAATTTGCTGCCGACATAAGAAGCGGCACTGATGGTTTCAGCGGACTCTGGTACCAGCGTGCGCCAATCGGCGGCCGCTGGATGTGCCATGTCGATACCAATGATGCGTCCACGCGGTGCATTGGCAGTGGTCTGGAAATACAGCGTGCTGCCTTCGTTGCCGAGGAAGCCATAGACCCCGTCCCATTGGTCCAGTGTGCGCTGCAACGCCAGGGGCTTGCCGGGTTGCCAGCCGGTGAGATCGGCGACATGGATAGCGTTGCGGTCGAAGCCGTCGCTGATGCCAATCAGGAGCCAGCGGCCGTCATCCGAGACATTGGCGTAAGGGTTGCGGGTCTTGTGGTCCGTGACCGCATAGACCTGCACGTCGGCGGTCTGCGGTTGCCCAACCACGTGGTAGTACACGGACACTTGTTGGCGGTCATCGCCCACTAGGCCCGTGGTATCGCCGGCGCGCTGCGGGTAGCGTGAATAGAAGAAACTCTTGCCGTCGGGCATCCAGGCGATGCTGGTGAACTTCGTCAGGTGCAGCTCATCCGTCAGATCCTGACCGTCCGCGACACGACGAATGCGCCAGGTCCTCCAGTCCGTGCCACCGTCGGAGACGGCATAGGCGATGAGTTCCCCTTGCGGCGCGATGTCGTAAGAGGCGAGCGAGACGGTAGCGTCTTTCGAGAAAGTATTCGGGTCTATGAGGACACGCGGCGCGGCATCGAGCGCATCCGCCACATAAAGCACAGACTGGTTCTGGCGGCCATCATTGCGCTGGAAGAAGTAGCGCTGGCCATACCTCGCGGGCAGACCGAAGCGTTCGAAGGTCCACAGTTTGGTTAGCCGGTCTTTGAGGCTGGCGCGGGCGGGAATGCCGGCAAGGTAGGGCTCGGCGAGTTGGTTCTGCCCGGCTACCCAGGTACGAACTGCCGGGTCATCGACGTTTTCCATCGCCCGATAAGGGTCGGCGACCGTCTCGCCGAAGTAGGTATCGATATGGTCGCCGCGAGCAAACGCGGGGTAAGCCAATCCCGGGCGGCGGGTCTTCGCGGCTGCACTCGCGGCGACCTCGTGATTGGCGGAGGCATTTGCCTTGGCGTCTGGCTTGGCGACGGTGACGCCGGTCGGGGTGGCGTTTGGCGTACGGGTCGAATTCAGTTGGGAGCAACCGGTGAGGGCGAGGAGGGCGATGGCCACGAACAGGGGCCGCAGAGTTGGCTGGAACACGGGTTAGACTCCGGAATGACGGATTGGCGAAGTCTACCGGAGTCCCCATGCCTGCTGCTTTCCCGGCGAATTTCCTGCGCAGTCTGCGCGCGGCGCTTGCGCGTGCCATGCCTTTGGCCTTGCTGGGGGCTGCCTTGCCCGCCGGGGCCGCCGGCACCCCCGGTAGTGCGCCTGCCCCGATGGCGGGGCCTGGCACTGGCGATGCTACGGCGCTGACCCTGGAGCGTTTGTTCGCGGCGCCTGAATTGGCTGGTGCTGGTCTCCGTGGCCTGCGTTTCTCCCCGGACGGTACTCGCGTGACCTGGTTACAGGGGTCGGCCGAGGACAAGGACCGGCTCGATCTCTGGGCCTACGACCTCAAGACCCGTGAGAAGGCGCGGTTGGTGGATTCCCGGGCCCTGCTGCCGCAGGAAGCGGCGCTCTCCGCTGAAGAAGAGGCTCGTCGCGAGCGGGCACGAACGGCTGCCCTTCGCGGCATTGTCGAGTATTCCTTCTCCGCTGATGGCAAACGGCTGCTGTTTCCACTGGGAGGCGATCTTTACCTGTACGACCTTACCTTGCCGGCGGCCAGTGCCATGCGTCGTTTGACGCGCAGCGAAGCTTGGGAGACGGACGCCCGCTTCTCGCCCAAAGGGAGCTTCGTCAGTTTCGTCCGCGCTCAGGACCTTTGGGTCATCGAACTTGCCAGTGGCGTAGAACGCGCTATCACCAGCGGTGGTGGTGGGGTCATCAGCCATGGCGTGGCGGAGTTCATCGCTCAGGAAGAATTGGGTCGCGACACGGGTTACTGGTGGTCACCTGACGAGGCCTATCTCGCTTATGCGACGGTCGACGAGACTCCAGTGCCGGAAGTGGAGCGCGTAGAAATTCTGGGTAACGGCACACGCACCGTGAAACAACGTTATCCCGCTGCGGGCCAACCGAATGCGTTGGTGTCGTTGCAGATAGTGCCCACCGCAGGTGGTAAGCCCAAGACGGTGGACCTCGGCACGGATACGGACATCTATCTGGCACGGGTCGATTGGGAGCGAGATTCGCGGGGGGTGCTGGTGCAGCGCTTGAACCGCCTGCAGACGCAGTTGGACTTGCTGCGCGCGCAGGCTGCGGATGGCACCACGCATTTGCTGCTAAGTGAGCGCAGCGACACATGGGTGGAACTGCACGACTTGCTGCGCCCCTTGAAGGATGGTGGGTTCTTGTGGGCCTCGCAGCGCAGTGGCCACCAGCACCTTTATCGTTATGCGGCCAGTGGCGAACTGGTAGCCACCGTCACTCGTGGCGATTGGACGGTGACGCAATTGGGTGCCTTGGACGAGAAGGCGGGGCGAGTGTGGTTTGTGGCCTCACGCGCAGGACACCCGCAGCGGCAGCTTTATAGCGCTGCGCTCGATGGTCACGAAGCCGATCAGCCGCGTCGCCTGACCCAGGAGGCGGGTTGGCACGCGGTGCAGATGTCGCGCGATGCCAAGTTCGTGCTCGATACCTATTCGTCGGTGGACGTGCCCGCGCGGACGGTGCTGCGTGATGCGGCGGGTAAAGAGTTGGCCGCGCTGGTGCCGAACACGCTCGACGCTAACCATCCGTATGCGCCTTACCTGCCCACGCACCCACGGTACGTGTTCGGGACGCTCGCGGCTGCCGACGGCCAAACGTTGCACTACCAGTTGGTGCAACCGCATGACTTTGACCCGGCGAAACGCTACCCGGTGGTGGTGCAGGTTTATGGTGGGCCGCATGGCCAGCAAGTGATGAATGCCTGGGACGATGGCTTTGCTCACTATTTGGCGCGCCGCGGCTTTCTGGTGTTCTCGCTTGATAACCGCGGCAGTGCTTTGCAAGGTACGCGCATGGACGGCGCGCTGTTTCATCACATGGCTTCGGTGGAAGTGCAGGACCAGTTGCTTGGCGTCGAGTGGCTCAAGGCGCAGCCTTTCGTTGATGGCCAGCACGTTGGCGTATTCGGCTGGAGCTATGGTGGCTACATGGCGCTGAATCTCGTCATGCGTGCACCCGGCGTGTTTGCAGCAACCGTGAGCGGCGCGCCGGTAACGGATTGGTCGTTGTACGACACGGCTTACACCGAGCGCTACATGGGCACACCGCAGGCCAATGCCGCGGGCTATGCGGGTTCCAGCGTATTGGGGGTAGCCACGCAGTTGCAGGACCCGCTATTGGTGCTGCACGGCATGGCAGACGACAACGTGTTGTTCGAACACAGCACGCGGTTATTCAAGGTGCTGCAGGAGGCCAGCAAGCCCTTCGAGGTAATGGTATACCCCGGTCACAAGCATGGTTTGTTGCGGCAGGCGAGTGTGGGCCCGCACGGGTATCACACCATCGCGCGGTTCCTGGAGCGTTATTTGCGGCCCGACCCGGGTACCCGGCCGGCGGCGATTGCGCCTTAGAGGTTGGCCTGCTTTCAGGCCTTCGCTGAAGGCCTGACGCCAATGCGCGCCATATAGGCTTTCAAGTAGGGGTGTTCTTCACCGACACGAACGCCGCCGACCTTAGCGAATTCAACGCTCGTGTAAGCGACGATATCCGCCATAGAAAACCTATCGTCCACCATAAAGGCGCGGCCGTCCGCCAGCCAGCCTTCGATGCGGGCGAACTCCTCGCGGAGCAATGCGCGCGCCACATCGCCGTAAGGCAAAACCTGCGTGAGCCGAGTAGCCCAGTAAGCGTGCGTATGCTTGAAAGCTTGCGTTGCCGGAACATACAGGCGGAACATCAGATGATCGACGCATTCCGCGATGCGGGCGCGCTCGAGTGCGCTGCTGCCGAACAGCGAGGGCTGCGGATGCAGTTCTTCAAGGTACCGGCAGATGGCCAGCGACTCAGTGAGTACGGTCCCTTCGTCCAACACCAGTGCCGGAACATCGCCCACCGGGTTGATGGACAGGAAGGCGGGTGCGTGATGTTCATTGTTCGCAAAATCGAGGTTGACGATTTCCAGCGTCAGCCCCTTTTCCGCGGCGAACATGCGCACGCGGCGCGGACTGGGCGCAAACGCGTTGCTATAGAGTTTCATTGCAGGGTTCCATGGTCGGCGTCTGGGTTTGTCGGCGTGCTGAGGGGGTCACTCTCCGCGTCCGGCGCGGGCTGCCCGGGGATGCGAAAGCGTTCCTCGAACCAGCCACCTAGATCGATGAGTTTGCAGCGTTCGCTGCAGAAGGGGCGGTAGGGGTTGCTACTTGACCACGGGGCCATAGCGCCGCAAGTAGGGCAGGCGACTTCCGGCGTCGACATCAGTTGCAACAGGTGAGGACGAAGTCGACGTCGCTGGTGGCTTGGGCAGGGCGCTGCCCGGCTTCGCCCCAGCGCAGGAAGCGCATGCTGCAGCGCATCTGGTTACCCGAAACCTCCGGATAGAGTTCGCTTTCAGCGGGCAGGCTGATGCGCAGCAACTGCAGGGGTTGGTCGCGCTCGAAGGTGATGTGAAACTGCCCGCCGGCAGCTTTCTCGCGACGTGGCCGCGCGTTCTCGCGGGTGACCCACAGCAGGTCCGCGACGCTATCGCAAAGGGGGCGGAACGGTGCCAGCCACGATTCGAATTCCTGCTGTCGACGGTTCGCTGGTAAACCCAGCCAGTGAGTGTAGGCGGGCAGATCGAATTCGCAGGTGCCACCGGGGATGGTGCTACGGTGCTTAACGGCCGCCAGAAATTCGTTGTCCCGCAGGCGCTGCAGGAAATTCGCGCCGGCGGTATGCAAAGCTTCGCGGCGCTCGCCGAGTGTCGCCACGACGGCCCGCAGGCGCCCAGCGTCCACGCCCGGACGGGATTGGTAGTCGCGTAGCAGAGCGATCTGCCGATCGAGTTCTTTCAGCACGTCCGTGCGGGTGTCGCCGCGCGCCGTGATGGCCATGAGGTCGAGCAGCGCGGTGACGGCCGCCCGAGTCGCCCAAGCATCCGGTAGGTCAAGGCTGTCGTCGTTGTGATGGCAGGCCTGCCGATAGAGGAACTCCAAGCGCAAGAAGTTGCGCATGCGTTCGTTCAGCGGCTGCTCGTAGACCACCGGGCCGCGCTGGGCGCTGGCTGGCCGCGCAATCTCCAGTGCCGGGCACGGCGTGACTGAAGGCGCGTTTGCCTCGTCCACTTCGTCCGCTACCGGTGCACTAGGGGTCATTTTCGTATTGTGTCTGATGCGGGCGCGGCGTGGAACAGGGCTGCATCAAAAAAAAGCACGGGCGTCAAGGTTGGCTGGCGGCAGCCTCCAGATACTGTGCGTGAAGCTCGGCGACTTTCGTCGTCAAGTCGTCCAGCGTTCCTGTATTCACGATGACGTCGGTGGCCACCGCCAACCGTTGTTCCCGGGTAGCTTGGGCGGCCAGAATGGCCGCCGCGCGCTCGGGTGTTTCTTGGTCCCGCGCCAGTAACCGCTGTAGCTGGGTTTCGCGCGGGCAGTCCACCACCAGCACCCGGTCGTATTCCCCGGCGCGGCCCGATTCGGCCAGCAACGGAATGGCGTGGATTTGGTAGGGCCCGCCTGCAATAGCGCTAGCGGCAGTAAAAGCCTGCCGGATGGCAGGGTGCAGGATGCCTTCGAGTTGGCGACGGGCTTCGGGGTTGGCAAATACCAGCGCACGCAGGGCCGTGCGGTCGAGGTGGCCATCGGGCCCGAGCACCTCGTGGCCGAACGCGCCAACCACGGCGGCGAGGGCGGGTTGTCCGGGTTCGACAACCTGCCGGGAGATGACATCAGCGTCGAGGATGGGTACCCCATGAAGGGCGAAAGCCGCCGAGACGGCGGACTTGCCGCTGGCGATACCCCCGGTGAGGGCGACCACGAACGGGCGCTGGACCATGCAGACCGTTCCTAGAGACCGCTTAGACCGCGGTACCAAGCCACCAGTGCGGGGCCCCACAGCATTGCCACGAAGCCAGCTGCGGCCAAAAACGGCCCATAGGGCATGGGTAACTGGTGGTCGCGGCCACGGAACAGGATAAGTGCGCCACCTAGCAGCGCGCCCACCAAGGCCGAGAGCAGCACGATGAGCGGAATGGCGGTCCAGCCTAGCCAAGCCCCAAGTGCGGCCAACAGCTTGAAGTCGCCGCGGCCCATGCCTTCACGGCCGGTAATGAGACGGAACAGCCAATAGACACTCCACAGGCAGAGATAGCCCACGGCTGCGCCCACGATGGCTTCCGTTGGTCCGACCGGGAAAGGCGCTGCGCCACGGCCCGTGACCACGGCGGCGAGCAATCCCAGCCAGAGCAGTGGCAAGGTGAGGCTGTCGGGAAGGTACTGGGTGTCGAAGTCGATGCCGGACATGGCCACCAGCAAAGCGACGATGATGCAGCCGTAAAGCGTTTCTATGGTTGCGCCAAAGTGCCAACCAACGGTAGCGAACAACAAACCGGTGAACAATTCCACCAAGGGGTAGCGGACGCTGATGGGTGTTTTGCAACCGGCGCAGCGGCCGCGCAGCAACAGCCATGACACCAGAGGGATGTTCTGCCAGGCCTGAATGGGCGCGCCGCACGCGGGGCAACGTGACCGCGGAGTGATGAGGTTGAAACGTGGCCCGGCCACCAGCGTAGGCGGCTCGGCAGAGGCATCCACGTTCAGAATCTCGCGGGCCTCGCTTTCCGCTTCCGTTTGCATCATGCGCGGCAAGCGGTGGATGACCACATTCAGGAAACTGCCAACCAGCAGACCGAACAAGCCCGCTACCCACGCAGGGCCAGCCGGGCCGAGTGCTGACAGCAGCATGGCGATGCCTTCCACTGCCATGACGGACTAGACGACCGAGCCGAGCTTGAAGATGGGCAGGTACATGGCGATGACGAGGCCACCGACGAGCACGCCAAGGATGGCCATGATGAGAGGTTCGAGCAGGCTCGACATGCTATCCACGGCGTTGTCGACTTCCTGTTCGTAGAAGTCCGCTACCTTGCCGGCCATCTGGTCGAGTGAGCCAGATTCTTCGCCGACGGCGATCATCTGGTTGACCATATTGGGGAACAGTCCGGTGGCTTCCATGGTGCGCTGCAAGCGGTTGCCCGTAGCCACTTCGTCGCGCATTTTCAGCACGGCATTTTCGTACACGATGTTGCCCGTGGCACCAGCCACGGAGGTGAGCGCTTCTACCAAGGGCACACCCGCGGCGAACATGGTGGCCAGCGTGCGCGCATAGCGTGCGATGGCCGCCTTGACCAGAATGGGGCCCAGCACTGGCATCTTCAACATGAAACGGTCTACCGACTCGCGCAAGGGGCGCGAGCGCTTGAAGGTGTACAGGAAGAAGTACACACCGCCGCCAATGATGGCCGCGAAATAGGCACCATTCGCTTGTAGTCCCTTCGAGAGGTCGATGACGAAGCGGGTGAAAGCGGGCAGGTCTGCACCGAAGCCGGCGAACAGGCTTTCGAACTGCGGGATGACAAAGATGAGCAGGATGACGGTGACAACCACGGCGACGATCATGACGGCGGCCGGGTAAAACAGCGCTTTCTTGATCTTTTTCTTCAAGGATTCCGTCTTTTCCTTGTAGGTGGCGATCTTGTCGAGCAGGGTTTCGAGCGCACCGGCTTGTTCGCCCGCTTCGACGAGATTGACGAACAAGTCGTCGAAATAGAGCGGGTGTTTGGCTAGCGCCTCATACAGCGTGCTGCCGCCTTCGACGGTAGCCTTGATGTCGAGAACCAAGCGCTGCATGGCGGGCTTGTCGTGACCGGCGCCGATAATCTCGAAGGCTTGAACCAGTGGGATGCCCGACTGGAGCATGGTGGCCAACTGGCGCGCGAAGATGGCAATGTCTTCCGGCTTGGGCTTGCCCTTACGGCCAGTGCCGCCTTGCTTGCGCACTTTGAGCGGGATGATGCCCTGACGGCGAAGTTCTGCGCGCAGGGTGAGTTCGTGCGTTGCCAGGGAACGACCGGTGACTCGGTTGCCCTTGCGATCTTTGCCTTCCCAGGTAAAGGCGAATTCTTTCTTGGTGGCAGTGGCCATGTGCTATTTCCTAGTCCACTGTCACGCGGTTGATTTCTTCGAGGCTGGTCATGCCTTCCTTGACCTTGTTCAGGCCAGCGGTGCGCAGATCCCAGACGCCTTCACGACGGGCTTGGTCCGAGATGCTGATGGCGTTGCCGCCTTCCATGATGACGCGGCCGATGGTCTCGGTGACGGGCATGATCTGGTAGATGCCTACGCGGCCTTTGTAGCCGTCCGTGCAGCTGGGGCAGCCCTTGGCCGCGTAGATACGTAGGCCCGACTGCACTTCTGCCGGTGCGAAGCCTTCTTTGATGAGGGCATCCCGCGGCACGTCCACCGGTGCCTTGCACTGGTTGCAAAGGCGCCTGGCGAGACGCTGCGCAATGATGAGACTGACCGAAGTGGCGATGGCGTAGGGCTTCACGCCCATATCCACCAGACGCGTGAGAGTTTGCGGGGCGTCATTGGTGTGCAGGGTGGAGAGCACCAAGTGGCCGGTTTGCGCGGCTTTGATGGCGATTTCTGCGGTTTCGAGGTCGCGAATTTCGCCGACCATGATGACGTCCGGGTCTTGGCGGAGGAAGGCGCGCAGGGCGCTGGCAAAGGTGAGGCCCACTTTGGGGTTGACGTTTACCTGGTTCACGCCCTGCAGGATGATTTCCGCCGGGTCTTCCGCGGTGGAAATATTGGTGTCTTCGGTGTTCAGAATGTTGAGGCCGGTGTACAGCGACACCGTCTTGCCGGAGCCCGTGGGGCCGGTGACGAGGATCATGCCCTGCGGCTTGGCTAGATATTTGAGGTAGAGCTCGCGCTGTGCCGGTTCATAGCCTAGTGCGTCGATTCCGAGCGTAGCGCTCGATGGGTCGAGGATACGCATCACGATCTTCTCGCCGAAGAGCGTGGGGCAGGTGCTGATACGGAAGTCCACGGAGCGGGTCTTCGTCAGCTTCAGTTTGATGCGGCCGTCCTGTGGGATGCGACGTTCCGCGATGTCGAGACGCGCCATGACCTTCACGCGCGCGGCCAGCTTGCCGGCTAGTTGCACAGGCGGTGCGGCGGTTTCCTTGAGCACACCATCGACGCGCAGGCGTACGCGGTAGGCCTTCTCGTAGGGCTCGAAGTGAATGTCCGAGGCACCCTTCTTGATGGCGTCGACCATGATCTTGTTGACGAAGCGGACGATGGGCGCATCTTCGATATCGTCGCGGCCTTCGGCTTCGGAAGCGTCGTCGCCGGCACCGACATCGAGTGTTTCCAGATCGAAGTCGTCGTCCGTCATCGAGGACATGCTGGTGTCGGCCTGGTCTATGGCCCGTGACAGCATCTTCTGCAGTTTGTCTTCTTCCACTACGACCAGTTCGACGTTGAGTGTCGTCTGGAAGCGGATTTCGTCGACCGCGTGCAGGTTGGTCGGGTCGGAGATGGCGACAAAGAGGCGACGCCCACGTTTTGCCAAAGGCAGCACGTGGTGCTTTTGCAGGAGTTTGTCGTTTACCAGGCGGACGACGTCGGCGTCGACGGTGAGCGCATCGAGGTCCATGAGGGGCGCGCCGAACATGGACGAGGCGGTGATGGCGATGTCGCGGGCGGACACCAGATTCTTGGCTACCAGCCAGGAAACCAAGCCCTGCTTCGCCTCGCGGGAGGCCTTGATGGCGTCCGCTAGTGCGGCTTCGGCGATGAAGCCATCCTGAACGAGTTTGTCGGGCAGGCCAACGCTCGCGCCGGTCCGCAGGACGGACATGGTTCCGGTGGCGAGGAAGGCGGGATCGTTCATGGGGGCTTTAGCTACCTGACACGTGAAGCAAGAAAGAGGAAAACTCGCGTTTGCGGCGCGGGGTCGAATTTGACAAAAAGTCTACCCGATAGCGTAACGCAGTCCACGCGGCAAACCGTTGCACGGTTCACAAAAAGAAAGGGCTCCCGAAGGAGCCCTCGCTGGAACGGAGGGCAAGATGCCCGCCGTCAGTTCATTAGCCGCGGCATTCTGCCGGGCGGAACTTCTGGGCCGAAGTGCCACCGGCACCCGTGGCCGCGAAGGCCGTGGTGCCAGCAGTGATGCCTGCAGGCATGGGCTTGCTGCCGCACTGCCAGGCCACATCGCCGTTGGTGCTGGTGCCGGCCGTCATGGTCAGGGTCTTGCTACGCAGATTCAGATTCACCGGGGCGCCGGCGCGGAAGGTGATGGTGATCAAGTTGGCAGCTACGGTGACGGAGTCAACGTACTTGCCCTTGATGTCCGTCGCGACGCCGATGCCGGCCGTGGCGTTGTCTGCCGGCCAGTCACCGTTGGCGGTGAAGGCTTCCGTGACAGCGGCCTTGGCGGTGCCGGCCATGTTCAGGCCTTCAGTCACCTGAGCGCGGGTGGTGTAGTCCTGGTAGGCAGGAATGGCAATGGCGGCAAGGATGCCGATGATGGCGACGACGATCATCAATTCGATGAGCGTGAAGCCCTTTTGAATGGACTGGCGCATTGGTCTTTATCTCCCTTGGATTTTCATCTTCAATCAAACAAAAAAATCGACTACTGGAGACGGTTTTGGCGTCTCCTGCAGGGTGTTAAGCAATTTCCGTACCAACTCCCTACGTACAACCCCGTATGGGGGTTTGCCCCCCCGAATTCCGCGACGCAGGTCGCTTTCTCGATGGGCCGGTCTTCAGCGCTTGTTGGCCTGCTACTGGTTCAGGCCTTGGCGGTGTAAGAAAACTCGACGGGAGGCAATTTACTGCCAAAAAAAGAGCCCCGCAGGGCCCTAGTTCACAGTTTTTAAAGTGGTTACCTTTGGTTAGCCACGGCATTCCGCGGGGCGGAACTTCTGGGCCGAGGTGCCGCCGGCGCCCGTGCCCGAAAATGCCGTGGTGCCAGCCGTGATGCCGGTGGCCATGGTCTTGCTGCCGCACTGCCAGGCGACGTCGCCATTGGCGCTGGTGCCCGCCGTCATCAGCAAGGTCTGGCCACGGAGGGCGGCATTTACCGGTGCCGTGGCGCGAAAAGTGATGGTAATGACGTTGGCAGCCACGGTGACGGAATCGACGTATTTGCCCTTGATATCCGTTGCCACGCCGATACCGGCGGTAGCGTTATCCGCCGGCCAGTCGCCGTTGGCGGTGTAAGCCTCGGTGACGGCGGCCTTGGCGGTGCCGGCCATGTTCAGGCCTTCGGTCACCTGGGCGCGGGTGGTGTAGTCCTGATAAGCAGGAATGGCAATGGCGGCGAGGATGCCGATGATGGCCACCACGATCATCAATTCGATGAGCGTGAAGCCTTTCTGGAGGGTGTGACGCATGGGGAGCTCCTGGAAACTACTTAGAGGGGGCATGGGGACAGCGACTGCTGTCGTGACCGTGCCGGACTTAAGTTGTAGAGCAATTCCCGTGCCAGTTTTGTGGGGCAGGTCTCAATCGTGCCACTTAATGTAAAAAATCCGTCAATACAAGCGGTTGAAATTGGTGGGTATTCGTGTTCGCTGGTTTGCAGCACTCAAATCCATCCGGCTGCCCTAAAGTGCCAACCATTTTTGTCAGTTTCTGACAAAAATTGTCACTAGCAATAAGGCGTCAGGGGGCCGGGGGTTCCTTGTCCTCCAGCCCGAGTTTTGCTATCCGGTACCGCAACTGGCGAAAGGTAAGGCCGAGCAGTTGGGCGGCGGCAGTACGGTTCCACCGCGATTTTTCCAAGGCCTGCAGGATCGTCGTGCGCTCCAAGTCGGCCAGTTGGTTGGTCATCGTCCCCGCAGACGCCCCGGTTGGCGTGGCATCGGGCGGTAAGCCGGCGGCTGGCGCAGCCACTGGCAAAGCGTTGGCAGTCGCCCGCAGTTGCAGTTCGTCAGCAGTCACCGTGGGGCCTTCGCTGAAGGCGAGCGCGCGCTCCAGAATGTTCTCCAGTTCCCGGACATTTCCCGGAAACGGGTAGGACGCCAGACGGGCCTGAGCTTCGCGGCTCAAGCTGGGGACAGGGCGTCCTTGTTCGCCGGCGAGACGGGCGAGCACATGCTCCACCAGTTCCGGCAGGTCCTCTGGGCGCTCCCGGAGTGCCGGCACGCGAATCTCGATGACGTTGATGCGGTAGTAAAGGTCTTCCCGGAATTGGCTGTTCGCCACCGCTTGCGCCAGATCGCGGTGGGTGGCGGACAACCAGCGTACATCGACCGGAGTCTCGCTGGTTTCCCCCACGGGGCGCAGCGTGCGTTCTTGGATCACCCGCAGTAACTTCACCTGCATATGCAGTGGCAGATCGGCTACTTCGTCGAGAAACAGCGTGCCACCCTCCGCTGCCTGCACCAAGCCTTTGTGGTCCGCCACGGCGCCAGTGAACGCCCCCCGCTTGTGCCCGAACAATTCGCTTTCGAGCAGTTCGGCTGGGATGGCGCCGCAGTTCACGGCCACGAAGGGTCCGTCGCGCCGTGGGCCGCTGTCATGAATGAGACGTGCCACCAGTTCCTTGCCACTGCCGCTTTCTCCGGCGATATGGACAGGCGCTTGGCTTCGCGCGACCCGCGCTACCAGCGAACGCAGCGTTTGCATCGGCGCGGAAGTGCCGAGCAAGGAGCGGCTGCTAGTGGTTCGTGGTCCGCCGCGCAGGGCTTGGGAGACCACTCGCCGCAGATTGGGCACGTCGAGGGGTTTGGAGAGGAAATCGAATGCGCCGAGTTTCAAAGCGCGGACGGCGCTTTCTACATTACCGTGCGCGGTGATGACCGCGACTGGCAGCCCCGGGTGGCGTTCCTGCAGCCACGCGACCAAGTCCAGACCGTCGCCGTCGGGCAGTCGCAGATCGGCGAGGCATAGCGCGAAGGGCGTCGTCGCCATTGCTTCTTTGGCCGCGGCGAGCGAATGCACCGCCTGCGAAGGCACTTGCATGCGCTGCAGGGTGATACCCAGCAGTTCACACAAGTCTGGTTCGTCGTCGACGATGAGAACCGGTTGCGGCAGGCGATGACTGCCCGTGACGTTGCTCACTCAGGCCTCCCAACGCTGTGGGTCAGCAAAGACGATACGGAACAGCGAGCCGCCGCCCGGCCGGGGTTCATGCCGTAAGGTAGCGCCGCTACAGGCGGCAAGTTCGCGTGCGATGAACAGCCCGAGGCCAGTACCCCCGACACGCCCGCTGAAGAAGGGTTCAAACAGATGATCGGCAATGCCAGACGGTATGCCGGGGCCATGGTCTGCTACTTCCAGATAGGGTCTGCCGCCGACATGGCGACCGTAATTCCACTCCACGGTGGTGGGGCGGTCGGTGTTGCGCAAAGCCTGAACGGCATTTTCGCCCAGGTTCCATAGGACTTGCCGCAAATGGACCGGGTCGACTCTGACCTCCAAGCCCGTAGTCCCCGTCAACACCATGCTGCTGCGCGGCCATTCCAGAGTTTCCGCCAATTCG
Organism: Candidatus Planktophila lacus; assembly: GCA_943331345.2. Taxonomy (GTDB): domain Bacteria; phylum Pseudomonadota; class Gammaproteobacteria; order Steroidobacterales; family Steroidobacteraceae; genus CAIOHZ01. Next base: position 23,714 of record CALQLF020000017.1, read on the forward strand.
TCGAGGAACGCCGGTAACCAGACGTCCAACTGCAGGCGTTCCGGGTTGGCAGACTCGCGTCTCGAGAGTTGTTGTACCGAAGTGACGATTTGGCTGACCCGTTGGCCATGGGTGTGCATGATTTCCGTGAGTCGACGGTCTTCCGGACTGAGGCCTGGGGACTCCGCCAGCAATTGTGCAGCGTGGCTCATGGCACCTACGGGGTTGCGAATTTCGTGGGCGATACTGGCAGAGAGGCGACCTAGCGCAGCGAGTTTGGTTTGCTGGACGGTCGCCGCCACGCGGGAGAGGTCCTCTAGGAAAACCAGCACGGGGCCTGGGCGTTGCCGGCCTAGTGAAGCGAAATGGGGTTCCACTTCGTGGGTCGCGTCCGCCGAGGGAAACTGGACGGCCTTGGTGGGTGCTACGCCGGTTGGTTGCTGCCGCCATTGGGCCAAGGCGGGCTGCAGTTGCGGTGCTGCTTCCGCGAGGCTACGTCCGGCGATGGCATGCTTGCCTAGCAAGTGGGTAGCAGCCGGGTTAACCAGCCGCAGGTTGTCGTCCGCATCCACTACCAGCAATGCCTCCCGCAGGTGTTGCACGATGTACTCGGAAAGCTCGGCGAGATTCGCCAGATCCAGTTCGCGCTGCTGCACCAGAGCCTGCGTTTCCCGCAGTTGTCTCGCCAGAAAGGCACCACTGGCGGCGACCAGAAAGTAGGTGCCACCGAAATAGCCCGTTTGCGCCAGAGCGCCCATGCCCTCGGCCAGACTAGTGGCGGTCAAGGCGGCTTGCTGCACTAGTAGCAGCAACGAACCGACGGCGGCTGTCAGCAGTGCGCTGCGCCATTCCAGTAATAACGCAGTGCCGCCCAGTGGCACCAAGGCCAGCAGGGGAAGCCCACTCTCGACACCGCCACTGGCGGCGGTGAGCAGGGTGAGCGCCGTGCCATCCACGGCCACGGCAAGGAGCGCCGCATGGCGTGGGTCGGTGTGTTGGCGGTTGGCAAGCCAAGGGAGCAGCAGGCCGAACACCAACCAAATGGCGCTGACTCCTATAAACAGGCGGGGGAAGAGGCTGCCCACCAGGTGGTAGGAACCACCAATCGCCCAGAGGGAACAAAGCAACAGGGGTGCCAGCCAGCGAAAGAGGGTGAGGAGGCGCGGGAGGCGCGCGGTGAAGTCATCGGCGCGCGCTGCCGACGTTGGCGGCAGGGTGGCCGCTGCAGGTGGAGGGACGGACGGCGCGGTGCGAACCATGGCGAGACGACTCTACCATGCAGCCTGTGGCCCTCCGGGCAGGTTCCATCGCCCTCCAGGTCAGGTAAACCCCGAGGTGGCTCTTCCCAGGGGGCGGGTCCTACCCCACAATAGGGTCTTACCGCAGTGCAGGAAGACCCATGAATCTCCACGAGTACCAATCGAAGGAACTGTTCGCCAAGTACGGTATCCCTGCCCCGTCGGGCAAGGTAGCCGCATCTCCCGAAGAGGCGATCGAAGCGGCCAAGGCGCTCGGCGGTTCACTGTGGGTGGTAAAGGCCCAAGTGCACGCGGGTGGGCGCGGCAAGGCCGGCGGCGTCAAGGTGTGCAAGGACCACAAGGCCGTGGCTGCTGCCACGAAGGCCATGCTCGGTACGCACCTCGCTACCCATCAGACCGGCCCAGAAGGCTTGCCGGTGAACAAGGTGTATGTCGAGAGCGGCAGCGCCATCAAGCGCGAGCTTTATTTGTCCCTGCTCCTCGACCGCGCCCGTAGCCGCCTCAGCTTCATTGCTTCGCAGGCGGGTGGCATGGACATCGAAGAGGTGGCAGAGCACACCCCCGAGAAAATCATGAAGGTAGAAATTCATCCGGCCGCGGGCCTGATGGGCTACCAGTGCCGCCAGTTGGCCTTCGGTCTGGGCCTCAGCGGCGACCAAGTGAAGCAGTTCGAAAAGATTGCTCGTGGTCTTTACCAACTCTACCTCGATGCGGACCTCGCGCTCGTCGAAATCAATCCGCTGATCGTCACCGAGGAAGGCAAGTTGCTCGCGCTGGACGGCAAGCTGAACGTGGACGCGAATGCTGTCTATCGTCAGCCCGTCATCGCGCAGTATCGCGATGTGTCGCAGGAAGATTCGGCCGAAGTGGAGGCCAGCAAGCACGACCTGAACTACGTTTCGCTCGGTGGCGACATCGCTTGCATGGTGAACGGTGCGGGCCTCGCCATGGCCACCATGGACCTCATCCAGTTGCACGGCGGCAAGCCGGCCAACTTCCTCGATGTGGGTGGCGGTGCCACCGCAGCGCGCGTTACGGCAGCGTTCAAGCTCATCTTGTCGAACCCGAACGTCAACGCCATCTTTGTGAATATCTTCGGCGGCATTGTGAAGTGCAACCTCATCGCCGAGGGCATCATCGAAGCGGTGAAGACGGTGGGCGTGCAAGTGCCGGTGGTGGTGCGCCTGCAGGGCACGAACCGCGAACAGGCCGCGCAGCTGCTGGCCGAATCTGGCCTCGCCATCGTGGCCCGTAACGACTTGACCGAAGCCGCGCAGGAGGCTGTGCGCCTCGCCGCGCAGCACGCCGCCACGGCTTCGGCCGCCTGAACCCTGCAAGGACAAAGCTTCCATGAGCATTTTGCTGAACAAGAAGAGCCGGGTGATCTGCCAAGGCTTTACGGGCAACCAAGGCACGTTCCATAGCCAAGGCTGCCTCGATTACGGCACGCAGTTGGTCGGTGGTGTTACGCCAGGCCGCGGTGGTCAAACCCACCTCGGGCTGCCGGTGTTCGACACCGCCCACGACGCCGTGAAGGCCACGGGCGCCGATGTCTCCATGATCTACGTACCAGCCGGTGGTGCTGCCGATGCCATCCTCGAGGCGGCGGACGCGGGCATCAAGCTTATCGTCTGCATCACCGAAGGCATTCCGGTGAACGATATGGTGCGCGTGAAGGAGACGCTGAAGTCTTACGACACTCGCCTTGTTGGCCCCAACTGCCCCGGTGTCATCACCCCGGGTGAAGCGAAGGTCGGCATTATGCCTGGCCATATCCACCGTCGCGGTCGCGTCGGTATCGTTTCGCGTTCGGGCACGCTCACTTACGAAGCCGTGCACCAAACGACGCAGCTCGGCCTCGGCCAGAGCACTTGCGTCGGTATCGGTGGCGACCCGGTCCGTGGCATGAACTTCGTCGACGTGTTGGCCCTGTTCGAACAGGACCCGCAGACCGAAGGCATCATCATGGTTGGCGAGATTGGCGGCACGGACGAAGAGGCTGCGGCCGAGTTTATCCGCAAGAACGTCACCAAGCCCGTCGTGGCCTACATTGCAGGCGTTACCGCACCTCCGGGTAAGCGCATGGGCCATGCCGGCGCGGTCATCTCCGGTGGCAAGGGCACGGCCGCGGATAAATTCGCGGCGCTGGAAAAGGCGCGCGTAATCACCGTGCGTTCCCCTGCCGATCTTGGCAAGGCCATGGCGAAGGCATTGGCCAAGCGCGACGCCAAGGCGGCGAAGCCGCAGGCTGCGGTGAAGACGAAGGCCGCGTTGAAGACGAAGGCGAAAGTGGTCGCTAAGCCGAAGGCTGCCGTGAAATCGAAGCCAGCGCCCAAGGCCAAGGTGAAGGTCGCCGTAAAGACCAAAGCCAAGACGAAAGCGAAGGCCAAGGTCGTCGCCAAGTCGAAGACCAAAGCAAAGACCAAGGTCGTGGTGAAAGCGAAGGCGAAGGCCAAGCCTTCACCCGCCCGCAAGAAGAAGTAGTACTGCCATGAAGCTGCGCATCGCCTTGGCGCAGCTGGACCTGCTCGTCGGGGACGTGGACGGCAACACCGTCCGCCTCCTTGCCGCAGCGCGCGAGGCGCATGCTGCCGGCGCGGCGGTCCTGCTGACGCCCGAACTCGCGCTGGCGGGTTATCCGCCAGAAGACCTGTTGTTCCATCTCGGGTTCCGTCGTCAGGTGGAAGCGGCGCTGCAGCGTTTGGCTGCGGAAGCGCCGGCACTGGACCTCGTGGCAGGCTATCCGGAATACGCCGGCGATGATCTCTACAACTCCGCGGCGCTGTTCCGCGGCGGGCGCCGCTATGCGAACCACCGCAAGCAGTTGCTACCCAACTATCGCGTGTTCGACGAGAAGCGCTATTTTCGTGCGGGTGCGGCGCCGACGCTAGTAGACATTGGCGGGTTGCGCGCTGCCCTACTGGTATGCGAAGACCTCTGGGAACCGGAACCTATCCTGCAGGCGCGGGCCGCTGGCGCCGAGTTGGTGCTGGCGCTGAATGCCAGTCCCTTCGAAGTGGGTAAGCAAGCGCAACGCGAGGCCGTGGTGCGCGAACGCGTTGCGGCCACGGGTATCCCAGTCATCTACGTGAACCTCGTCGGGGGCCAGGACGAACTGGTGTTCGATGGTCAGAGCTTTGCCATGAATGCCGATGGCACGTTGGCTTTCCGTGCGCCCGCATGGGAAGAGGGCTTGTACACGCTCGAATTGGAAAGTAGTGCGGCCGGTGTCCGTGTAGTGCCAAGTGTGGTCGCTCCCGAAGTGGATACCGTGGCCATGATCTACGGCGCGCTGGTGACCGGCGTGCGCGACTATGTGGAGAAGCATCGCTTCCCGGGTGTGGTCATGGGGCTATCGGGCGGTATCGACTCCGCACTGACGCTCGCTATTGCGGCTGATGCACTCGGTGCCGATCGCGTACACGCCGTGATGATGCCCTCGCGTTATACCTCCCAGATGAGCTTGGACGACGCGGCCGAGCAAGCGGTCGCCATGGGTGCGCACTACAGTGTGCTCAGTATCGAACCCATGTTCGATGCCACCTTGGCTACGTTGAGTGGTGAGTTTGCCGGCCGCCCTGTGGACACTGCGGAGGAGAACATCCAGTCGCGTTGTCGCGGGGTCCTGCTCATGGGTCTGTCGAACAAGACCGGCAAGATGCTGCTGACCACGGGCAACAAGAGCGAGATGGCGGTGGGCTACGCCACGCTTTATGGCGATATGGCGGGCGGCTTTGCGCCCATCAAGGACCTGTCGAAGCAATGGGTCTATCGTGTGGCTGCCTGGCGCAATGGCAATGCTTGGCCCAGTTCGCGGTGTGCCTTGGTGCCGGTCATTCCGCAGCGGGTCATCGACCGTCCGCCGAGCGCTGAATTGCGTCCGGACCAGAAAGACTCGGATTCGCTGCCGGACTACGCCGTGCTCGATGCCATTCTCGAGGCCTTCATCGAAGAAGACCTTTCAGTGGCCGAGATCGTGGCGCGTGGCTTCGACCGCGCCACGGTGGGGCGGGTGCTGGCGATGGTCAAGCGCAATGAATACAAGCGCCGTCAGGCGCCGCCTGGCGTGCGTATTAGCCAACGTGCTTTCGGACGCGACTGGCGCTACCCGATTACTTCGGGATACCAGTCGCGCTGAACTTCAGCGCTGCTTCCAGAACTGGTACCAGCTGCGCTTGTTGGACAGCGTTTCCCAGTTCGGGGTGGGCTCGTTGTAATTGGCGGTGTACACCTGCCGCGCAGTCGTCGCCTGTTCCGGCAACTTCAGGCGGTCGTAGCAGGCGGCCATGAGCACCAATGCCGAGCGCACTCCGGGAGAGCCGTCGTAGGTCTCAACGACATAGCGTGCACGGTTCAGGGCTGCCACGTCGGCGCCACGCGCGTAGTAGTAACGCGCCACGTTCATCTCGTATTCCGCCAAGCGGTTGCGCAGGTAGACCATGCGCCGCCGGGCGTCGTGGGCGTAGTCGCTGCGCGGGTACTGGGTGACTACCGTGCCAAAGGCCTGGAAGGACTGTCGGGCTTCTTTCGGCGGGCGTGAGGAGAGGTCCACGTCCATCCAGCGCTCGAGGATGTTCGGCGTGCGCTCGAACCAGACCAAGCCCTTGATGTAGTAGGCGTAGTCCAGACGCGGGTGCGTGGGATTTTCGCGGATGAAGGTGTCAGCGGCGTCGATAGCCTGTTCAGTGGCGCCTGCACGGTAGTAGGCGAACATGAGGTCGAGCCTGGCCTGGCGGGCGGCGTCCGTGAACGGAAAGCTGGCTTCGAGGGCCTCGTAGGTGCGAACGGCGCCGGCAATATTGCCGCCCATCAGTTCGTCGTAAGCCTTCACATAGCCCTGATCCGGGTCCGAAAGGATGAGCGCTTTCTTGTCCTTGCCGAAGAAGGAGCAAGCGGAGAGCAGCGAAACCGCGATGACCAGCAGAGCGGTCCGGGTGAGGCGGCGAGAAAAACGGGCCTGTGGCGTCACGGCGAACCTGCGCGGGCGGAGAAGGTGGCAAAGTATACTCCCTGCGACCGCCCGTGCCCGTTCCGGTTCCGCAGGCGTGTTGCTTCGTTCGCCGGGCACTGGTTTTGGCCCGAGGCTTAGCCTGTTTTTCCCTTTCCTGCTCCCTGGTGTTGCCATGTCCCTGCCTTCTTTGCCGCCCGATGACGATCTTGCCGAGGGCGGCGAGGCCTCCCTGCAACTGCGTTTCGACCACGCCCTGTCCGGGCGGCGTATCGATCAGGCGCTCGCCGAGGCCTTTCCGGACTACTCCCGTTCCCGTTTACGGAGTTGGTTGGACGCCGGGCGTGTCACGGTCAATGGCGCTGTGCCGCGGGCCAAGGATCTCGTCGTCGGTGGAGAGACCGTGGTGGTTGTGCCTGAAGCGGCCCCCCGCGTCGATGCGCTGCCAGAGAACCTGCCGCTGGAAATACGCCACGAGGACCCGGACGTGTTGGTGCTGCACAAGCCGGCTGGGTTGGTAGTGCACCCGGGGGCGGGCAACCCCACCGGGACCCTCATGAACGCACTGCTCTACCACGACCCGCGCTTGGCGGATTTGCCGCGGGCAGGAATCGTTCATCGGCTCGACAAAGACACCAGTGGCTTGATGGTGGTGGCGCGAACCCCGCGCGCCTATGAAGGGCTGGTGAAGCAGTTGTCCACGCGTCAGGTCGCTCGCGAATACGAGGCCATCTGCATCGGCGTCATGATCGGGGGCGGTACGGTGGATGCCCCCATAGGGCGCCACGAAATCGACCGCTTACGCATGACGGTGCGGAGTGACGGTCGCGAAGCGATTACCCATTATCGTGTGGTGCAACGCTTCCGCGCCCATACGCATGTGCGCGTGCAATTGGCCACCGGGCGCACGCATCAGATTCGTGTGCACCTCACGCATGCGGGTTATCCGCTCGTCGGGGACCCCGTCTATGGCAAGCGTTTGGTAGTGCCGCGGGGCGCGGATACGCTGGTGGCGGAGGGCTTGCGAGCATTTCGTCGGCAAGCGCTGCACGCGGCCCATCTGGCCTTCGTTCATCCGGTGAGCGGTGAAGCGCTCGCTTTCGACGCGATTGTGCCGACTGATTTCGCGGAGTTGCTGGTCTTGCTGCACGGCGACTTGGTGCGTCACCCTGAAGATGGTCCGGTGGATGTCTGGCGCTGAGACGCTTGGCGCGGGTCGGTTCGTCACACGCGACGGCTTGTGCTGGTTGGAGCCTGCGGCTCCGCTGATGCCAGGGGTGAGGGTGGCAGTGACTACTCGCGCCGGCGGTGTCAGCGTGGATTCGCGCGAAGGTTTGAATCTCGCTTCCCATGTCGGCGATGAACCGGAATGGGTAGAAGAGAACCGTCGTCGTTTGCGTCAGGCTTTGGCCTTGCCCGTGGAACCCTGTTGGTTGCAGCAAGTGCACGGCATTGCGGTGGCAAATGGCGATGAGCCCGGCGTGATGCCGCCCGTGGCCGATGCTGCCACTACGCTTGGCAATGGCGTGTTGGCGATTCTCACGGCCGATTGTTTGCCCGTGGTGTTCGCCATGCCGCGGCGGGCGGCGAGGCCGGGCGCCCAGCCTTTGCTCGGCGCGGCCCATGCTGGGTGGCGGGGTCTGGTGGGGGGCGTGCTCGAGGCCACTTTGGCGCGGCTCGAGGCGGCCGGTGGCGACCTTGCCGGTACCGTGGCTTGGATGGGTCCGGCCATCGGGCCCGCTGCTTTCGAGGTGGGCGATGAAGTTCGCGCCGCGTTTGTCGCCGTCGACTCGGTAGCCTCCGCCGCGTTTGCACGCAACGAGCGGGGCGGTTGGCAGGCGGATCTCTTCCTGCTGGCGCGTCAGCGGTTGGCCCGGGCCGGAGTGGCCACCGTCTTGGGTGGCGGCGTCTGTACGGCAAGCGATGCTACGCGCTGGTATTCGTACCGGCGCGATGCCCGCCCCGGAACGGATACCGGGCGGCTGGCGACTTTGGTTTGGCGGGAGCGTGTTACCCTGTAACACTGCTCTGGGCTGCCATTTCCACCGCTGGCCCCTTTCTTCGGAAACCGCGCGATGTTCGCCAACCTGCCTACTTGGGCTGCTGTCACCTTGCTCACCGCCGCCGGTGGAGTCCTGAGTGCGCTGGCGGCCGGGTTGTTTCTGGCCTTGCCGGGAACCGTGCGGCAGCGTGCCATTCCCCACTTGCTGAGTTACGCCACCGGGGCCTTGTTGGGCGCGGCCTTGGCGGGGCTGCTGCCCGAGGCCATCGAGGCGATGACGGCAGTCCGCGGAGCGGCAGCGCCGCACCGAGTCGGGCTCCTCTTGCTGGGTGGCGTGCTGCTGTTTTTCACGCTGGAAAAATTGGTGCTGTGGCGGCATTGCCATGACCCGAGCCACGACCCCGGGCACGACCACGGTATCGCTTTCAGCCCACTGCCCCCGGCAGGGAGTGGGGTCTTGCTGGGCCAGGCCCATGAACATGGGCCCGACTGCGGCCACGCTCACCACTCCACTCCGCAACGTCGCGCAACGGATGGAGCGCCCCTTTCGGCGGGCCGTGCGCGCGCGGCGGCCATGCTGGCGCTGGCGGGCGACACCCTGCACAACTTCCTCGATGGCGTGGTCATCGCCGTGGCGTGGCTGTCGGACCCGGCCGTTGGCATCGCCACCGCAGTAGCGGTTTTCGCGCACGAGATTCCGCAGGAAGTCGGCGATCTCGCCGTACTGCTGCATGGCGGGTTCAGCAGAGCGCGGGCCTTGTGGCTGAATACGCTGAGCAGTGCGGCGGCGGTGGCGGGCGGTTTGCTCGGGGTTTTCTTCCTCGGCGGCGCCAGCAACCTGCTGCCGGATGTCATGACCATCGCTGCCGCGAGCCTGCTATACGTCGCTGTGGCCGACCTCATCCCGGGGTTGCACCAGCGGGTTGATCCGCGGGCTGCCTTCACGCAGATAGCGCTGATGGGCGCCGGGTTGGCGACAGTGCTTATGTTGGGGCCGTCACATAGCTGACCCGCCGGCAACCCAATGCGGTTGCCCGCAGTTGAATTCGCCATATCCGCTCCCACTGTCTTCGGCAATCATCCTCATTTGCCGGAGCCCACGCGCATGCGCATGGACAAATTCACTGCCCGCTTTCAAGCGGGCCTCGCCGACGCCCAATCCCTCGCCGTAGGGCGGGACCACGCCACTTTGGAGCCCGCCCACCTGATGCTGGCCTTGCTGGACCAGCAGGGTGGTACCGCGCGTCCCTTGCTCGACAAGATGGGCGTTGCCTTGCCCACTTTGCGTTCCCGCTTGGGCGCCACGCTCGACCGGTTGCCGAAGGTGGAGGGCACGCCAGGCGAAATCAGTCTGTCGAACGATCTCAATCGTTTATTGAACGTGACTGACAAATTGGCGCAGCAACGCGGTGACCAGTTCATTTCCTCTGAGTTGTTCTTGGTGGCTGCTTGTGAAGACCGCGGCGAACTCGGGCGCGCCTTCAAGGATGCCGGGGTGCTGAAGCCGGTGCTAGAACGCGCCATCGACGAGGTTCGTGGTGGCGAGAAGGTGCAGGACGCGAACGCCGAAGAGGCACGCGGTGCGCTCGACAAATACACCATCGACCTGACGGCGCGCGCGGCTGCGGGCAAGTTGGATCCGGTGATTGGTCGCGACGACGAGATTCGCCGCACCATTCAAGTGCTGCAGCGCCGCACCAAGAACAATCCGGTGCTCATCGGCGAGCCTGGTGTTGGCAAAACCGCCATCGTGGAAGGCCTCGCGCTACGCATCATCAATGGGGAAGTGCCTGAGAGTCTGCGCGACAAGCGGGTGCTGTCGCTTGACATGGGTTCGCTCATCGCCGGCGCGAAGTTTCGCGGCGAGTTCGAAGAGCGCCTGAAGGGCGTGCTCAACGAACTGGCCAAGCAGGAAGGCCGGGTCATCTTGTTCATCGACGAATTGCACACCATGGTCGGTGCCGGCAAGGCCGAGGGCGCCATGGATGCGGGCAATATGCTCAAGCCTGCGCTGGCGCGCGGCGAGCTGCATTGCGTGGGCGCCACCACGCTCGATGAATATCGCAAGTATGTGGAGAAGGACGCAGCGCTTGAGCGGCGTTTCCAGAAAGTGCTCGTCGACCAGCCTTCAGTCGAAGACACCATCGCCATTTTGCGCGGCTTGAAAGAGCGCTATGAACTCCACCACAAAGTGGATATCACGGACCCGGCCATTGTCGCGGCGGCAACGCTTTCGCATCGCTACATCGCCGACCGTCAGTTGCCGGACAAAGCCATCGACCTCATCGACGAGGCCGCTTCGCGCATCCGCATGGAAATTGATTCCAAGCCGGAATCGCTAGACCGTCTCGAGCGACGCTTGGTGCAGTTGAAGATTGAGCGTGAGGCCGTCAAAAAAGAGACGGACGATGCTTCGCGCAAGCGCATGGAGCAACTCGAGGAATCCATCAGCGAGCTTGGCAAGGAATACGCCGACCTCGAAGAAGTGTGGAAGGCCGAGAAGGCCATTTTGCAGGGTGCTTCCGCCATCAAGGAGCAGCTCGAGGCGGCCCGTTTCGAATACGAGGCGGCGCGGCGTCAAAACGATTTGGCGAAGCTCTCCGAGCTCCAGTACGGGCGTATTCCGGAACTCGAGAAGCGCTTGCAGGCCGCACACGAAGCCGAAGGCAAAGAGCGCACTTTGGTGCGCAACAAAGTGACCGACGAGGAAATCGCCGAGGTGGTTTCCAAGTGGACCGGTATCCCCGTCTCGAAGATGCTCGAAGGCGAGCGTGAAAAGCTGCTGCGCATGGAGCAGGTGATTGGGCAGCGCGTCGTAGGGCAGGCGGAGGCTGTGGGCGCGGTCGCCGATGCTATCCGTCGTTCGCGTGCGGGTCTCGCGGACCCGCACCGTCCGAATGGCAGCTTCCTCTTCCTGGGTCCCACGGGTGTGGGCAAAACGGAGCTCTGCAAGGCGCTCGCGAATTTCCTGTTCGATACCGACGAGGCGATGGTGCGTATCGATATGTCGGAGTTCATGGAAAAGCACTCCGTGGCGCGGCTTATTGGCGCGCCCCCGGGCTATGTGGGCTACGAAGAGGGTGGTTATCTCACCGAACTGGTACGGCGCAAACCCTATTCGGTGGTGCTGCTCGATGAAATCGAAAAGGCGCATCCGGATGTCTTTAACGTGCTGCTGCAGGTGTTGGACGATGGCCGTCTGACGGATGGTCAGGGCCGCACCGTGGATTTCCGCAACACGGTCATCATCATGACTTCGAACCTTGGCAGCCAACTTATTCAGGAAAAGGCCGCCGAAGGCGATTACGACGATATGAAGGAGGCGGTGCTCGAGGTAGTGCAGTCGCACTTCCGGCCGGAATTCCTCAACCGTATTGACGAGGTGGTGGTATTCCACCCGCTCGATCGTGAGCAGATTCGTGCCATCGTGGATATCCAGTTGGCGACCTTGCGGGCCCGCCTCGCCGACCGTGACTTGGCCTTGGCGCTGACGGATGCCGCTTGTGACCGTTTGGCCGAGGCCGGTTTCGACCCGGTCTACGGTGCCCGGCCGCTGAAGCGAGTCATCCAGCAACAACTGGAAAACCCCTTGGCACAGCGTATCTTGAAGGGCGAATTCCTGCCCGGGGACCACATCGATGTGGCCGCGGTAGGCCCGGAGGGGCGCGCGGGGCTCTCATTCAGCGTCCGCAAGGCGTAAAATAGGGGGATTCCCGGAGGAACCATGCCCTTTTACGAGTACGAATGCGCTGCTTGTGGTCACTACCATGAGGCCATGCAGAAGATGTCCGATGCGCCGCTGAAGGCTTGCCCCGCCTGCGGCAAGCCTCGTTTGGTGCGGCTCATCTCGGCCCCGCAGTTCCGTTTGAAGGGCGCCGGCTGGTACGAAACCGACTTCAAGGGCGCCGCGGATGCCAAGCGCAACCTCGCCGATTCGGCTGAGCCCGCTGCCAAGGGGGACGACGTCAAAGAAGAAAAGGTGCGCGTAAAGCCGTCAAAACTCGCGACGGGCGCTCGCAAGGCTGCTGCGGCCGTCAAGAAGACGCGGAAGAAGTCGGCCAAGCAGGCCCCCAAGGTCGCCAAGAACGCGGCCCAGAAGGCTGCCAAGAAGAAAGTCGCGAAAAAAGCGACGAAAAAAGTGGCCGCCAAGCCCTTGGCCAGCAAAAAAGCGCCGGCTAAGAAGAAATCCGCTACCCGCAAGGCCGCTCGCCCAAAGTAGGCGGCCGAAGTAGACGGAAAGGGCCGGCTTCTTGCGCTGCAAGGGGCCCGCCCGTTACCCTAGACGGCTGTTTTCCAACCCTTTTCAGTTGCCGTCGCCCCTGCGGGGCTGGCGGTGCCTTGGTGCTTTCCCATGCGTACCCATTACTGCGGCCAGGTCAACGAAGCGCTCATCGGCCAGACGGTTTCCGTCGCCGGTTGGGTGGCGCGCCGGCGTGATCATGGCGGTGTCATCTTCATCGACCTGCGCGACCGTGAAGGTCTGGTGCAGGTGGTGTTCGACCCGGACCGTGCCGAAATCTTCCGCGAGGCCGAGCGGGTCCGTGGCGAGTTCGTATTGCAGGTGAAAGGCGTAGTGCGCCAGCGCCCGGCCGGCACCGCGAATGCGAACCTCGGCACGGGACAGGTGGAAATGCTGGCCCACGAACTGGTGGTGCTGAACCGTTCCGAGCCGCTGCCGTTCCAGTTGGACGAGCACGTGAGCGAAGAGGTGCGCCTGAAGTACCGCTACCTCGACCTGCGTCGCGACGTGATGCAGCAACGCATCATGCTGCGCCATCAGTCCACTCGTGCCATCCGCCAGTATCTGGACGACAGTGGCTTTATCGACATCGAGACGCCGATGCTCACGAAGGCCACGCCCGAGGGTGCGCGCGACTATCTCGTGCCGAGCCGCACGCATCCCGGCAGCTTCTTCGCGTTGCCGCAGTCGCCGCAGATCTTCAAGCAGTTGCTCATGGTCAGCGGCTTCGACCGCTACTACCAGATCGTTCGCTGCTTCCGCGACGAAGACCTCCGTGCGGACCGCCAGCCCGACTTCACGCAGGTGGATATCGAGACGTCCTTCCTCTCGCAGGATCAGATCATGGACATCATGGAGGGGTTGGCCCGCCATCTCTTCAAGTCCGTGAAAAATGTGGACCTGCCAAACCCGTTCCCGCGTCTGCCGTACTCCGAAGCCATTCGTCGCTTCGCTTCGGACAAGCCGGACATGCGTATTCCGCTCGAGTTGGTCGATGTCGCCGATCTCGTCGCCGGCTGCGACTTCAAGGTGTTCGCTGGCCCCGCCAACGATGCCAAGGGTCGTGTGGCCGCGCTCTGCGTGCCCAAGGGCGGCGAATTGTCGCGCAAGGAAATCGACGACTACACGGCTTTTGTGGGTCGCTATGGTGCCAAGGGCCTCGCCTATGTGAAGGTGAACGAGGTGGCGAAGGGCCGCGAAGGCCTGCAGTCGCCCATCCTCAAGTTCCTTTCGGATGAAGCCGTCGCTGGCATCCTTTCGCGCACTGGCGCGAAGGATGGCGATCTCATCTTCTTTGGCGCGGACAAGACCAAGGTGGTCAACGACGCCCTCGGCGCGCTGCGCTTGAAGCTCGGGCAGGACCGCGGCCTGATTCAGGGCGAGTGGGCCCCGTTGTGGGTGGTCGACTTCCCCATGTTCGAGTTCGACGAGGACGAGCAGCGTTGGAACGCTATGCACCATCCTTTCACCTCGCCGCTGAACTTGGATGCGGCTGCCCTCGAGGCGAACCCGGGAGAAGCGCTGGCCATGGCCTATGACATGGTGTTGAACGGGTCCGAGATTGGCGGTGGTTCGGTGCGTATCTATCGCCAGGACTTGCAGAGCACGGTGTTCCGCATGCTGGGCATTGGCGCCGAGGAAGCGGAAGAGAAGTTCGGCTTCCTGCTGCAGGCGCTGCAATACGGTGCGCCGCCGCATGGTGGCATTGCCTTTGGTCTCGACCGTCTCGTCATGCTCATGTCGGGCGCCGACAGTATCCGCGACGTCATCGCCTTCCCGAAAACCCAGAACGCCGGTTGCCCGCTCACGGATGCACCGACGCCCGCCAGCGAGAAGCAATTGCGCGAATTGCACATTCGCGTGCGGACGCCGCCGCAGTTAGTGGCGGGGGCGCAAGGTGCCGGCCCGGCCTGAAGCCGGCCACTGCATCGTCGTCCACGGTCTGTGGATGACGGGGCTGGAACTGCTGCCCTTGCGGCAGCGGTTAAGCCAAGACTTCGGGCTGGAGACGCACCAGTTCCACTACTCCAGTTGGTTCGGTGACGAGGCGGGTACCGCCGCGCGCCTTGCGGCGCTAGCTCATTCTCTTTCGGCGCCGGTACATTTTCTCGGTCATAGCCTCGGTGGGTTACTTATCCTCGACTTGTTCGAGCGGCAAGGCGCCTCGCTGCCCTCTGGACGGGTGGTGCTGATGGGTTCGCCGGTGAATGGCGCTGAAGCGGCGCGAACTCTCTCTGGATGGCCGGGCATGCGGACGCTGCTGGGCGCCATGCCGCACCGTCAGTTGGTCGAAGCACCCCGACGTATTTGGCGGCAGTCGCGAGACCTCGGCGTCATCGCCGGGACAACACCACTGGGACTCGGGTTGGTGGCCGGCGGCTTCGAGGGTCCGAATGACGGCACGGTGCAAGTGGCGGAAACGCTGCTGGAAGGTCGTACGGCCATGGTGACGCTGCCAGTCGCCCACGCGGGTATGGGTCTGTCAAAAGAGGTGTCGCATCAGGCGGGCACGTTCCTGACTACCGGACAGTTCGCCTGAAGTTGTTGCTTCAGGTGGGCCGCCAAGCGCACCGCCAAGGCGACGACGGTCAAGGTGGGGTTGGCCTGACTTGAGGTCGGGAACGTAGCGCTGCCGGCGATAGAAAGATTGCCGACGCCGTGCACTCTGCCATCGGCATTCACGACGCTGGTCCTTGGATCATCACCCATGCGGGTGGTACCGATGTGGTGGCCACCATAGGCGCCATCACGCAGTATTTCCGCTTCGAGTTCGGCGGCATCATAGGTGAAGGTGCCGATGCCTGAATTGCGGATATCGCGGGCAAATAGCGCCAGTGAGCAGCGGACGGTATGGATGTCCCAAGGCGTGTAACGCCAGTCGACATGCAATTGCGGCATGCCAAGTGCGTCCCGTTGTTCGTTCAGTCGGACCCGACTGGCCGCTTGCGGTTGTTGTTCCGAGTGGAAATCCAAGCTGAAGCGCCGCGCCCTCGGCCACACCACGATGGACGGCAGTTTGCGCGTGGCCAAATGTCGGCGCCGGTACCAGTTCCACAGGAACCCCGCGGTATCGGCCGGGTCCGCGCAAACATTGCCCACATGCCCCAGCCATTGCCGCCAAGTCGCGGGCTCGCCGCCATGCAAGCGTTTGGCGTATTCGTAGGGAATAAAGTCCTTTGCCAGATACAGCAGGGAAAGTATCCCCGTATCGTGCTGAGGATCGGTGATGCGCGGATGGTGCAAGCGGGCGATGAAGTTGCCGATGCCGAGGCGACGCTGCGTGGCGGCATTCAGTGCGAAGCGGCGGCGACAATACACGCCGCCCTCGGCCAGGTCATAGCCGTGGCTGATGACTGCCGCAGGGTCGCTGAGTTCCAGCGTGCCTACGGTCCCCGCGATATGGCACATGTAGTTGCGTCCGACCAAGTCGCGGTCGTTGCCAATACCCTCGCGGTGAGTGTCCCGATTGGCCAGCAAAATGCGCGCTACTTCGAGTCCGCCAAGCGCCAGGACGTGGTGTCGTGCGTGCACACGGCAAGTCTTACCTTCCAGCGTCCGCAGCCCCACTTCGGTGACGCGCGTCCCTGCTTCGTTCAGCGAAAGTTGCACGATATTGGCGTGGAGCAGTACCCGCAGGTTCCGTGCGCTAGCGAGTCGGCGACGGTAACGCTGCCCGAAATTCGTAGGGCAACTGAAGCGCTCGAGTTGATGGGTGCTGTAGTCGGCGCTCGCGAAGCCGGGAACGACGGGTGGCAAAGGCGAGGCAAACGCCTCGTCGGCAGTGTAGGCGAATTGGCCTGCCTCGCAGAGTTCGTTGGCACGGCGATAGTACGGCTCCAGTGCTGCGCGCGCGAAGGGCCAGCCACTGCCGGGAAGGTAAGGTCGCTCCTCGAAGTCGATGTCGTCGAAGGGAACGCACCGACCACCCCAGAGCGTGGTGGAGCCACCAAGACGACGCTGTCGATACCGGTCGGGTGGGCTATGGAGTTGGGCGTCGGCCACTGTTCCGGTGTACAGGGCTTGCGATGCGCGTTCTTCCTTGAGGCCACCCGATTCCAGCAGGATGACCTCGAGACCGCTATCGAGCAGTTCCAATGCGATGGCGATGCCGGCGGCACCGGCACCGGCAATGCAGATATCTGCTTCCAGTAACTGACCATCCGTCAGGTCGCGAGCGTCCTGCAGCATCAACGACTCCGCCACTGGCTTGGGAGCCGCCACTGTGGGCGCGTTGGGGAAGCAGGTCTGTACCTTGCCCAACACCTCGTCTAGCGCGATGGCCTAAGGCGATGGCAACAGGCTGCGGAGGCGGTAGAGCAGGTCCAGTGCTTCGCGAGGACTCAACCGGTCGGGGTCCGCCGTGGCCAGTTCGTCGACCAGTGGCGTGTAGTCGGGGCCGGCGGGTAGCCCTACGGGCTGTTCCAGTTCTACTGCGACCGGTGCCGTGTCGAAGTTCAATTGTCCTTGCGGCCCCGCGGCGAGTCTAGCCTGCGCCTCGGCTTGTCGTTCGAGGCGGTCGAGATGTCGCCGGGCCATGCTCACCACTTCGCGGGGCACGCCAGCTAGCAAGGCCACTTGCAGGCCATAGCTGCGGCTAGCGGGGCCCTCGCGAACGGCGTGCAGGAACACCAGTTTCTCGCCGTGTTCGGTGGCATCGAGATGGACGTTCAGCACGCCTTCAGCTTCTTGGGGCAAGCGGGTCAGTTCGAAATAGTGCGTAGCGAACAACGTAAACGAGCGCGTACGCTTCGCCAGATGCAGCGCACAAGCGTGGGCCAGTGCCAAGCCATCGTAAGTGCTGGTGCCGCGGCCTACCTCATCCATCAGCACCAAGCTTTCGGCGGTGGCGTTGTGCAGAATGTTCGCGGTTTCGGTCATCTCCACCATGAAGGTGGAGCGGCCGCCAGCGACGTCGTCGCCGGCCCCGATACGCGTGAAGATGCGGTCGACGGGGCCAAGCGTGGCCGCAGCGGCCGGTACGAAGCTGCCGATGCGCGCCATGACTACCGTCAGCGCCGCTTGGCGCATGTAGGTGCTCTTGCCGCCCATATTCGGTCCGGTAATCACCAGCATTCGCCGATTGGCATCCAGCTGCAGATCGTTCGGAACGTAAGGCACATCGATGAAGCGCTCGACGACGGGGTGGCGCCCCGCGCTGATCTGAAGCATGGGTTCGTCGGTGAACTGCGGTCGCGCGTAGTCATGCAGCCCGGCTTGCAGCGCCAAGCCCGCCAGTACGTCGGTGGTGGCCAGTTCGCGTGCTGCACTTTGCAGAGCGGGCAGCGCCTCGCGCAATGTGCCCAGCAGCGCTTCGTATAGCAAGCGCTCCCGAGCCAGCGAACGTTCGCGTGCGCCGAGCACCTTGTCCTCAAATGACTTGAGTTCAGGTGTGAGGAAGCGCTCGGCATTCTTCACGGTCTGTCGACGCACGTAATCGGCGGGTACTTGCTCGGCTTGCGAACGGTTCAGTTCGATGTAAAAACCGGAGACACGGTTATAGGCGATACGCAGCGAAGAGAGCCCCGTGCGTTCGCGTTCGCGCGTTTCCATGTCGAGCAGGTACTGGTCGGTATTGCTGCTGATGGCGCGCAGCTCGTCCAGGTCGGGGTCGTACCCGGTGGCGATGACACCGCCTTCGCGCAGCACCACGGGTGGGTTGTCCACTATTGCTTGGAACAACAGTTCTTGCAGTTCCCCCAAGCGGCGCCCAGCCCCGCCGGCGCCGAGAGTGCTCCCGGCACGCTCCAGCAGCGGCGTACTGCAGTGCCCGAGTAAGGCTGCCACCGCGGGAATGGCCTCCAGTGCACTGCGGAGGGCGGCCAGGTCGCGGGGTCGTGCTGTGCCCAAGGCGATGCGCGTCAGAATGCGCTCGACGTCGCCGACGCTCTGCAAGGCGTTGAGGAGTGGTTCAGTCATCCCCATGGCAAGCAACTCGCCGATACCGTCGAGCCGTTCCTCCAGTGGGGCGGTGGAACGTAGCGGACGCGACAACCAGCGCCGCAATTCGCGTGCGCCCATGGGCGTGGCGGTGGCATCCAGCACCTCCGCCAGCGAGCCGCCCTCGCGACCGCTAGTGCTTTCCAACAGTTCCAGGTTGCGCCGCGTGGCGGGGTCTAGCTGCACTGCCTCGTCGCGATTTTCCACCGCGAGCCCGGTCAGATGGGGCAGTGCCGTTTTCTGGGTTTCCTGCAAGTACTGCAGCAAGGCGCCGGCGGCAGTAATCGCACACTCCATGCCGGCGACACCGAAGCCGGCCAAGTCCCGGGTGCTGAACTGAGCGGTTAGCAGACGCTCGGCTACCTCGCGGTCGAAGTGCCATGGCGCGCGCGGCACGCGCCTTCCGCTCCAACCGTCCAAGGCGTCGGCCACGCCCTCGTGCAGACCGGTCAAGGTGGCATCGCCCTCAGAGACCAGCAGTTCCACCGGCTGCAGGCGCGCCAGTTCCGCAGCTAAAGCTTCAGGGCTGTCGACTTCGCTGACCGTAAAGCGCCCACCGGCCAGATCCACGCAGGCGAGGCCAGCGAGTGGCGTGCCAGGCTTACGAGCACCGCCGCGCGCGTTGCCCGGCATCCACAAGGCCACCACCAGGGTGTCGCGGTGCGCTTCGAGCAGGGCGTCGTCGGTGACTGTACCTGGCGTCACGACGCGCACCACCGCGCGTTCTACCGGACCCTTGGCTTTGGCCGCGTCACCCATCTGTTCGCAGATGGCCACGCTCTCGCCTTTGCGAACGAGACGCGCGAGGTAAGTTTCCAGCGTTACTACCGGGACGCCGGCCATGGGAATGGGGGAGCCTCCGGATTGCCCGCGCGCCGTGAGAGTGATGTCGAGCAGGCGAGCGGCTTTGCGGGCATCCTCGAAGAACAATTCGTAGAAATCGCCCATGCGGTAGAACAGCAGCACGTTGGGGTGCTGCGCCTTGAGGCGCAGGTATTGCTGCATGACCGGGGTATGGCCGCTCAGATCGGGGCCAGTTGGCGTCGTCATCGGGTTCTGGTCACCGGGTGTGTGGGCTATCGTGCTCGTCCGCAGTTTAACCTGCCAAGACGTGCACCCTTCCTACCCCACGGGTTTATGATGTTCCCAAGGTCGATATTCGGGAGCCGTCTCATGCTCACTCGCCGTCAGTGGTTGCTAGGTTCCAGTGCAGCACTGGTCGCTGCCGCGGCGCCACGGCTAGCCTGGTCCCGGACGGAAGCTGATGTCATCGTCATCGGTGCCGGCCTTTCCGGTTTGAACGCGGCGCTCATTCTCGAGCGCGAGGGCCTCAAGGTTACGGTGCTGGAAGCGCAGCAGCGCATTGGTGGCCGCCTCTGGACGCTCGAAGAATTGCCGGGTCGCCCAGAGGCGGGTGGGCAGACCATTGGTGCGAGTTACGGACGCGTGCGTTCCATGGCCGCGCGGTTGGGCGTGGGGTTGGTTGATGAACCCATTGTCACGGGAGTGTCCGACCGCCGCGGCGCGCTCTACCGCATCAATGGCCAAACCGTTCGCCAGCAAGATTGGGCCGGCGCCAGCGCCAACCTGACGCAAGGCGATGAGCGCGCCGTGGGCCCGGCGGCGCTCGGTAGTTTCTACGACGGCAAGATGGAACGCCTCGCGGACCGCGAAGCCTGGATGGACCCCGCTGTCATTCAACGGCTGGATGGTTCTCTGGCCGAGGGGCTGACGCACGCCGGGGCAAGCGCCGAAGCACGTCGTCTCATTTCCGCCAATCTCAACGGTAACGGCATCCACTCATTCTCGGCGCTGCAGGCGGCGCGGGCATCCATCATTCTCCGCTCCGGTCCTGGCGCCACTTCTTCCGTGGCAGGTGGCAACCAGCGCCTCCCTGAAGCGATGGCGGCACGCCTGCACGGTGCCGTGCGCTTGGGCGAGGCCGTGGCGGGTATCAGCGAAGAGCCAGACTTGGTGCGTGTGCGGTTGGCTTCGGGGCGCACCCTGCAGGCGCCGCAGGTCATTTGCACCTTGCCTTTCGCCGCCTTGCGGCAGTTGCCGGTTGAGGGTGCCTTCGGTCCCGCGCTAGCCACGGATATCGCGGCGCTAGGCTATACCCGGGTCAGCTTCGTGTTCCTGAAGGCGAAAACAGCGTTCTGGCAACACGACGGGCTACCCGACACCGTATGGAGCGACGACCCTCTCCTTGGACGAGTGTTCGTGGCCAGTCAGGACCCGCCACTGCTGAAGACCTGGCTGTATGGTCCGTTTGCCGATCATCTGGACCGTCTGCCGGAAGCGCAGGCGGGTGCAGAGACCATCCGGCGTCTCGAGGCAGCGCGGCCTTCAGCGCAGGGCCAGTTGTCGGTCGCGCGTGTCTTCAGTTGGTGCAAAGTGCCATGGGCTCGCGGCATCTACCACCACATGATGCCGGGGCAAGGGTCGAGCCATGCGGCAGCGGTGAACGTGGCGGGTCGGCGCCTGCATTTCGCCGGCGAGCACATGGCGCGTGTGCACTCGGGCATGGAGGGGGCCATGGAGGCAGGCGAGAGGGTGGCGCAACGCGTGTTGCGGTTACGCTAGGGTATTCAGAATTTGCGCCGTTAACCGCGCATAGTCAGGAGTGTTGTGATGAGTGGATTGCCGCCAGAACCCCGTACGCCCGAGTTTCGTGAAGACATGGAGCGCTTGGGGGGTGTCATCCACGACCTCGGCAATTGGCTGGGTGTGGTCGTGGGGCAACTCGAGTTGCTTGGCATCCGTCAGGATTTGTCCTTGCCCGCGCGCCAAGGCGTGGAGCGCGCCCTCGATGCCAGTCTGCAGGTCTCCAAGCACCTGCAGGAAGTGCAGCAAGCGGTACGGACTTACCGCGCTTAGCTTTCGGCGTTTTGCGCAGCGCGCAGCAGGTTGCGCAGGTCAATGAGGCGGACCGGTTTGGTGAGGTAGCCGTCCATACCCGCAGCGCGCGCTTGCAACTGGTCGCTAGGAGCAGAGTTCGCAGTTAGTGCCACCACCTGCACATGCCTGCCTTGCCCCTCGCTGGCTTCCCATTGGCGCAATCGTCGGGTGGCCTCGTGTCCATCCATGTCCGGCATGCGAACGTCCATCAGTACCAAGTCGAACTCTTCCGGGTGGCTGATGTAGCAGTCCAGCGCTTCCTGGCCACCGGATACGGGTGTCACGGCAGCGCCGAGATGCGCCAGCAGCGAGCCTGATACTTGCCTGCC
>CALQLF020000018.1 GCA_943331345.2 Candidatus Planktophila lacus
GATGCCGTTGGCTGCTGCCTGCTTGAAAGGCTTGCGCAAGAACGGCGAGAACATCTCGTCTTCCTTGCCGCTGGTTTCAATGCTCCATTCCCCATTGCCTACCCAACTGCGGTAGGTCTGCGGGTCCGCCTTGACGGCATCCATGAAGCGCTGCTTGTTCACGCCACTCATGGAGAACATCACGGAGGCCGCCATCATCTCTTCGCGAGGCGTCTTGTGAACGCGGGCACCTGCGCGCGTGGCAATGTCGGCATCGCCGGTAGCGTCGATGATGCGCTTGGCGAGGATGGCTTCTCGGCCCGCCTTGCTTTCGGTGATGACGCCGATGAGGTTGCCGTTTTCGATGATGGGCGCCACGCACAGGCGGTGCAGCAACGGCATGACGCCGGCTTCTTCCACCATGACGTCCGCTACCCACTTAAACATTTCCGCATCGAGCGCATGGCTCAGCGACTGCGGCTCCGGCATGGCGGCGCCCATGGCTTTGGCGCGTTCTTCGAACTCGATGCCAATGCCTTCGCTGTCGATGGTCTTTTCGTGGCGGTACCAGGCGAACCCTTCCACACCCACTTGGGTAATGTTGCCGCCAAAGCAGCCGTTACGCTCCAGCAGGGCGGTCTTGGCGCCGGCGCGCGCTGCTGCCAACGCCGCGGCCAACCCGCCCGGACCGCTGCCCACGACCAACACTTCCGTTTCGAGAATGACGTCTACGGCGCGTGCTGTTTCGTGAATTTTTTTCATGGCTGAATGAGCTTCCTGCGAGCGGGTCTGTCGCCACTTTAAAGGCATAAACGCAGTGCCGATAGCCCAGTTGCGACACCCCCGGACCGGTAAGCGGCATTCATGTAGGCCGTCTGCCGCGACGAGGCGGAAAACCTTCGGTCGCGTAGCCGGTGCTTGGCCAGCCCGTACCGCTTCAGGCGCGGCGGTGGAGCACCAGCAGGCCTTGCAGCGTACCCCAGCACATGAGCAGCAGCAGCGCTGCCAGCGGCAAGCCCGTCGCCACACTGCCGGCTTGCAAGGAATTCAAGCCACCACTGAGCAACAAGGCGATGCCGATGCCCGCCAAGCTGAGCAGCCACACTACCTTCTGGCGCAGCGAGGTGTCCGTGCGTCCACCCGCCGTCAGCGTGTCGATCACGAGCGTGCCGGAATCCCAGCCGGTGATGAAGAAGATGAGTACCAGGCAGACGGCCACGAACGACGTCACGTGTGCCCAAGGCAAGTGCCCGAGGAGCACAAACAACTGCGTGTCGATAGGTGCGGCGACGAAGCTGGCGGCGGCGCCGGCCAGCGACTGGCTGATAGCGGCATCACCAAACACGGTGAGCCACAAGATACCAAGGAAGCTAGGCGCCAGCAGACCGCCCAGCATGAACTCGCGGACGGTACGCCCACGGGAGATGCGTGCGAGGAAGAGCCCGACGAAAGGTGCCCAACTAATCCACCACGCCCAGTAGTAAACCGACCAGTCGTCGTAGAAGCCCGTGTCCGTGCGCCCAAATGGGCTGGACAGCGCCGGCAGCCACTTGAGGTAGTTGACGGTGTTGTCGAACAAGTGGCCTAGCAACTGCACGGTGGGCCCGGTAAACAGCACGAAAGCCACCATCGCCAGCGCCACGAACATGTTCACTTCGCTCAGCAGCTTGATGCCGCGCTCAATGCCACCGGCTACCGAGAAGTACGTAACGATGGCCATGATGGCGATTAGCCCCACCACATAGAGCGGCGTGTTCGGTACTCCATACAGCCAGGTAATGCCGGCCATGGCCTGCTGCGCGCCCAGCCCAAGAGACGTCGCCAAGCCGAAAAGCGTGGCAAACACGGCCAGAATATCGATGGCATCGCCTGTCCGGCCCCACACAGCGCGACCGAACAGTGGGTAGAACGCCGAACGAATCGACAGCGGCATTTTGAAGTCATAGCAGAAGATGGCTAGCCCAAGGCCTACCACCGCGTACATGGCCCAAGGGTGCAAAGACCAGTCAAACAGAGTGGCAGCCATCGCCAAGTCGCGGGCACGCGAAACGTCGCCAGGCGCACCACCCAATGGCGCCGCAATGGACGCATGTGCGCCGAGCGCGTTGTTGAAATGGGTGATTGGTTCGGCCACACCATAGAACACCAAGCCCACACCCATACCGGCACCAAACAGCATGGAGAACCAAGCCTTCATCGTGTAATCCGGTACCGCATCTCGGCCACCGATACGCAAGCGACCTAACGGTGACACTGCAACTGCGAGACAAAACACCAGCAGCAAGTCACCCGCCAACATCATGAAGCCGTCAAAGTGTTGGGTGACGCCCAGTCGCAATCCGTTGAACAAAGCTGCGGAAGACGCTGGCCACAGCAGCGTGTAGACAATAACCAGCACGGCAATGATGGCGGTCGGAAAGAACACCGAAGGCTGAATTTGCATGCCAGCGAAACGCCGCGTGGATTGGCCGTAGCCGCTCGTGTCGATCTGCTCGGACCAGTGTGGCAAGGGTTTCTCCGCGCAGTTTCAGCGCTGGCTGTCGCGCCAATTCGGCGCTTGGTAGAAAGGCAAAGAGGACGGGGCCAACGGTTCACGGCCGCGAATATGGTCAGCCATCTTCTCGGCAATCATGATGGTGGGGGCGTTCAGGTTGCCGTTAGTAATGGTGGGCATGATGCTCGAGTCCACCACACGCAAGCCTTCCATCCCGTGCACACGCCCTGCCATATCCACGACGGCCATTGGGTCGGCAGCGGGCCCCATCTTGCAGCTGCAAGAAGGGTGATAAGCACTCTCGACTTTTTGCGCCACGAAGGCGTCAATCTCGGCGTCTGTCTGCACTTGGTTACCAGGTGCCAGTTCGCGGCCGCGGAAGCGGTCGAAGGCGGGCTGCGCAAAGATTTCACGAGTCAAGCGCACGCAGGCGCGCGTTTCTTCGAGGTCATCCGGATGCGAGAGGTAGTTGAAACGAATGGTCGGCTTGTCGCGCGGGTCTGCGGATTTCAAACGCACGTAGCCGCGGCTCTTGGAACGCATGGGGCCCACGTGTGCTTGAAAGCCATGTTCCGTGGCTAGCGAGGAACCGTCGTAGCTGACGGCCATAGGCAAGAAGTGATACTGGATATCCGGGTAGGCAATGCCAGCCTTACTGCGAATGAACCCGCAAGTTTCGAAGTGATTGGTAGCACCGAGACCATCGCGCCGCAGTAACCAGCGCGCCCCGATGAGCGCCTTCGAGAACGGGTTCATCACCGAATAGAGTGTCACCGGCTCTTTGCATGCCACCTGGAAATAGAACTCCAAATGGTCCTGCAGGTTCTCGCCCACACCGGGCAGGTCGTGTACCACCGGCAACCCCAGCGCGTGAAGTTCTTCGGCGGGGCCGATGCCCGACAACTTCAGCAGCTGCGGCGAATTGATGGGACCGCCGCAAAGGATGACCTCGCGGCGAGCCTGCACCTGCACTTGCGTGTCGCCACGGAGATAGACCACGCCAGTAGCGCGGCGGCCAGCACATACCACACGGGTAACGCGGGCCTTCGTTCGCACCTCGAGATTTTGGCGACGCATGGCGGGACGCAGATAGGCATTCGCGGTGCTGCAGCGCACGCCGGCGCCCACCGTCATGTCCATACGGCCGAAGCCTTCCTGCTGGTACCCGTTCACGTCATCCGTAGCCGGGTAGCCTGCCTGCTGAGCCGCTTCCAGCCAAGCCGCGTGCAGGGGGTTGGTAGTCGGACCATACGAGGTGGCCAGCTTGCCTTCGCCGCCGCGGTAGTCCGTGGGGCCTTCGGTGCGCTTTTCGGCCTTGATGAAATACGGCAGAACATCGGCGTAGCCCCAACCCGTGGCACCGCTTTCGTCGCGCCAGCGCTCGAAGTCGTGGGCATTGCCGCGGATGTAAACCAAGCCGTTGATGGACGACGACCCGCCCAGCACCTTGCCCCGGGGGGTGTGGAGGCTGCGTCCACCCAAGCCCGGCTCCGGCTCGGCGTGGTAGTACCAGTTGTACTTTTCCATGTTCATGGGAATGGCCAGCGCCGAGGGCATCTGGATGAACACCGAACGGTCCGAACCGCCGTATTCGAGCAGCAGAACAGTGGTGGTGCCATCTTCGGTGAGTCGGTCCGCCAGCACGCAGCCAGCGGAACCCGCGCCCACGATGATGTAGTCGTAGGCGGAGGGGTCGTTATGGTGTCGCATGCGCGCAAGCCTACCCCAAGTGGTTATGGCCGCGCCATGCGGGTTGACCCTGTCCGAAAGGGCTCCGGAGGCTTTTCTCGGTGGCGCACTGGAACAAGTGGATGGCGCAAACTGATTAGCCCCGGCCCGCCGGGGTGACCATACTGGCGTCCTGAATTACGAGGAGATTGCGATGGACATCCAGCAGCCAGCCCCGGAGCGCCGCGCCCGCGCCAATGGACGTGAAGCCAAGCGCGCCGCGCGTGCCGCCCGCGCGGGGAGCTCGGTGCCCTACATCACCCGCGCTGTGCCCTACTACGAGGTGCTGAGCGAGGAAGGGCTAGCCATTATCGAGCGCAATGCCGACACCATCCTCGCCGAAGTGGGTATCGAGTTCCGCGAAGACCCGGAAGCGCTCGACATCCTGCGCGCCGCTGGCGCGGAAGTGATCGGCGAGCTAGTGAAGTTTCCCCGCGGCATGTGCCGCAGCATCGTGCAAGCCAGCGCCCCCCGCGAGTTCACCCAGTACGCCCGCAACCCGGCCCGCAACGTGCGCATCGGCGGCGGCAACACCGTGTTCGCCCCGGCTTACGGTTCGCCGTTCATTCGCAGCCTGGACGAAGGCCGCCGCTACGCGCGCCTCGAGGACTTCCAGAATTTCGTGAAGCTGGCTTATATGGCGCCGGCGCTGCACCACTCGGGCGGCACCATCGTGGAGCCCGTCGACCTGCCAGTGAACAAGCGTCACCTGGACATGGTTTATAGCCATCTGAAGTACAGCGACAAGCCGCTGATGGGCTCCGTGACGGCGCCCGAACGTGCTGAAGACAGCGTGGAGATGGCGAAGATTGCGCTCGGCGCGGATGCCTATGAGGCAGACGGCAAGCTGAAGACCATGCTCATCAGCCTCATCAACGCCAACTCGCCCATGGTGTTCGACGCCACCATGCTCGGTGCGCTGAAGGTCTACGCTCGCGCCAACCAAGCCACCATCGTCACGCCGTTCATCCTCGCGGGTGCCATGTCGCCCGTGACGGTAGCGGGCACCGCGGCACAAACCCTGGCGGAATCGCTGGCCGGCATGACGCTGGCGCAATTGGTAAACCCGGGCGCTCCGGTGGTGCTGGGCAGCTTCGCCTCGTCCATCTCGATGCAGTCCGGTGCGCCCACCTTCGGTACGCCGGAACCTGCCCTGGTGCTGTACACCATGGCCGCGCTGGCGCGTCGCCTCGGCGTGCCATTCCGTTCGGGCGGCAGCCTCTGCGCTTCGAAGATCTCGGACGCACAAGCGGCTTTTGAATCCGCGCAGACCCTGCTGCCCACCTGCTTGGCAGGCGTGAACTTCGTGCTGCACACCGCTGGCTGGCTGGAAGGCGGCCTGTCGATGGGCTACGAGAAGTTCATCATGGACGCCGACCAGGCCGGCATGATGCATACGCTGCTGGCCGGTGTGGACCTCTCGGAGAATGGCCAGGCCATGGACGCCATCCGTGAAGTGGGCCCGGGCAAGCACTTCCTCGGCTGCAGCCACACGCAGGCGAACTTCGAAACCGCGTTCTACCGCTCGCCCATCGCCGACAACAACAGCGTGGAGCAGTGGGAAGCCGAAGGCGCGCTGGACACCACGCAGCGGGCAAACGCGCTGTGGAAGAAGCAGTTGGCGGAATACCAGGCCCCCGAGTTGGACCCGGCTATCGACGAAGCCCTGCTGGACTTCGTGGCGCGCAAGAAAGACTCGATGCCGGACGCCAACTACTAAGGCGAACTACGTTTGGCGCACGCCACGGAACCTCGTGGCGTCTGCGGAACGAATCAGGCCACGGCACCGCAGGGTGTCGTGGCCTTTTTCATTCAGGCACGCACTGGCCGGCGTCCGCGGGCGCCGCGCCCGCCTTCCGCCGCCGTAGGCACTGCCTTCGGTGCTGGCAACTCCAACACCTTCGTCAGGTTCGGGTAAGCCGCCGTCTTGTGCGGAATGGCCATCGCATCGACGAAGTGCGCCTGGAACGCGGGTTCGATGGCGGTTTCAATTTTTTCGACGCGGCTCACCAGGCTTTCGATGGTCGCGCGCGAACGCGAATCCAGCAGGGCAATGCGCGCGCCCGTTCCAGCGGCATTACCCGCCGAAGCCACGTTGTCGAGATTGCAGTCGGGAATCATGCCGAGCACGGTGGCGTACTTCACATCGATATGGCTGCCGAAGGCGCCAGCGAGACGAATACGGTCGACGGTTTCGATGCCGAGGCGGTCCATGAGCAAACGGATGCCTGCGTAGAGCGCAGCCTTGGCGAGTTGGATAGCGCGAATATCGTTCTGCGTAATGCGCAGCACCTGCGCGCCTTCATGCAGCACATAGGCGAAGGTGCGACCGTTCTCGACG
The DNA here is from genome assembly GCA_943331345.2 of Candidatus Planktophila lacus. Classification (GTDB taxonomy): domain Bacteria; phylum Pseudomonadota; class Gammaproteobacteria; order Steroidobacterales; family Steroidobacteraceae; genus CAIOHZ01. The sequence goes on from CALQLF020000018.1 coordinate 6,543, forward strand.
ATACGCGGTGAACGTGCCGCAAGCGTTCCGTCGATGACGCCATCTTGCGTGATGATGCCGGCGAGATACAGTTCCGCCACCATTTCGATGATGCCCGAGCCGCAAACGCCGGTAATACCGGTCTTCTTCGCGGCCGCGGCAAACGCCGGGTCGTCGGACCACAGCTCCGAACCGATGATGCGGAAGCGCGGCTCGAGGGTTTCGCGGTCGATGCGTACACGTTCGATGGCGCCCGGAGCAGCACGCTGGCCGCAGCTGATCTGCGCGCCTTCGAAAGCCGGCCCGGTGGGGCTCGAGCAAGCCACCAGCTTGTGCTTGTTGCCCAGCACAATCTCGGCGTTCGTGCCGACGTCCACCAGCAGCGTCATCTCTTCCAACAGATCGGGACGTTCGGCGAGGATGACACCCGCGGTGTCCGCGCCCACATGCCCCGCAATACAGGGCAGCACGTAAACGCGCGCCGCCGCATGCAGCTTCAGGCCAAGGTCCGCCGCGCGCACCGTGACCCCACGGTCGATGGCGAGCGCGAACGGCGCACCACCGAGCTCCACCGGGTCAATGCCCAGCAGCAAGTGGTGCATGATGGGGTTGCCCACCACGGTCATCTCGAGGATGTCGCTGGCCTCAATGCCCGCATCACGGGCCACATCCATGGCCAGTTCACTCAGCGCCTGACGAACGGCGGCCGTCATCTGCTCGGCGCCGCCCGGGTTCATCATGGAATACGACACGCGGCTCATCAGGTCTTCGCCGAAGCGAATCTGCGGGTTCATCGCACCCGACGATGCCACGACTTCACCGGTGGTGAGGTTGCACAAGTGCGCAGCAATGGTGGTGGAACCCACGTCCACGGCCATGCCCCAAGCGTTCTCATGGAAGCCAGGCCACACAGCAATGATCTGGTTCTCGTCGTGCACGGCAACCGTGACCTTCCACTGGCCGGCACGCAACGTGGGCTGCAAGCCCTGCAGCAAGCCGAGGTCGCAGTCGAGGTTCTTCAGGCCCCATTCACGCTCCAGCGCTTTTTCCATGCGCTGCAAGTCGCCGGAGGGGTCGTGCATGTCCGGTTCCTGCACTTCGACATAGTGCAGCTTCACCAACGGGTACAGCTCGATGTCGCGCGCCTCGGCAGCCTTGCGAACCACTTGGCGGTGCACTTGGCTGGACTCGGGAACGTCGACGACCACGTCGGACTGCACCTTCGCTTGGCAAGACAAACGGCGGCCTTCAGCCAACACGTGCTTGGTGCCGTAGCGCTCTTCGGTCACCGAGAACGGCGTAAGGCTTTCCGCCGAAGACGTGACGCCGTGCTTCGCGAATTCGCCTTCCGCTACGAGTACCTGACAACGGCCGCAAATGGCCCGGCCACCACACACGGAGTCGATGTCGACACCGAGACTGCGCGCGGCAGCCAGCAGTGGCGTGCCGACAGCAAAGCGGCCACGCTTGCCCGAAGGCGTGAAGACAACGAGAGGATCCTGGGTGCTCAAGCGGGCAGCTCCAACGAAAAAACGAACTTACGCAATCAACGTGAACCAGGCGGACTGGTCACCCAGCCCGCCTCAGTCAATCTCACGTGCCCGAAGGACGGCGGCGCAGGCCACCTTCGCGACGACCACGGGCGGCACTGCCATCGGCCGGCGGCGGCGGGGCTTCGCGGAACTTGCGGATCCAGCGGGCGCAGTCGGGGTCGTGGCCCATCATGACGTCGGCGCCCATGCAGGCACGCACGATGTCGCCGTGCAGCGGGTTCGTGATGGCCGAAGTCATGCCGGAGGCAATGGCCATGGTCAGGAACGCGCTGTTGATGCCATCACGCGCCGGCAGGCCGAAGCTGATGTTCGAAGCACCGCAGGTGGTGTTCACCTTCAATTCGTCGCGCAGACGACGCACCAGGCGCATGACCTGCTGGCCGGCGAGGTTGATGGCGCCGATGGGCATGACGAGGGGGTCGACGAGAACGTCACAAGCCGGAATGCCATGGTCCATGGCGCGGTGGACAATCTTCTTCGCCACTTCGAAACGCACATCCGGATCCTCGGAGATGCCCGTTTCGTCGTTCGAGATAGCCACGACGGCCGCGCCGTACTTCTTCACCAGCGGCAGCACGGTCTCGAGACGGTCTTCTTCACCCGTCACCGAGTTCACGAGCGCCTTGCCCTGGTAGACCGCAAGGCCAGCAGCCAGCGCCGCCACGATGGAGGAGTCGATGGCCAGCGGCACGTCCGAGATGGACTGCACCAGCTGAATGGCACGGGCGAGGATGGCCGGCTCGTCGGCCAGCGGGATGCCCGCGTTGACGTCGAGCATGTGGGCGCCAGCTTCAATCTGCGCGATGGCATCGGCCTCGACGCGGCTGAAGTCACCCGCGGCCATTTCGGCAGCGAGGATCTTGCGACCGGTCGGGTTGATGCGTTCGCCGATGATGACGAAGGGACGATTGAAGCCAATGATGACTTCCTTCGTGGCCGAGCTGATGACGGTATCGGTCATGGGAATCTTCCTGTTGCCGTAGGGCGGTGGAACGTTCGTTTAAGAGAAAAAGGTTTAGTGCTTCAGGCAGCGTTGGCATCGCGTCCCGGGTACCAAGGCACGCGGCCCGCCAGTACGCCAGAACGCTCGACAATTTCAGGCACGCGGTCTTCCTGCTTGAAGGCCATGACATGCAGGCCATGCACGCCCTTCATTTCACGGATTTCCTGCATGAGGTCGACGCAAAGGTTGATGCCTTCCTGCGTCTGGTCCTGCGCACCCGCCAACCGGTTGATGACGCTGTCGGGAATATGGATGCCCGGCACGTTGCGACGCATCCAATCCGCGGACTTCGCATTGCGCAGCGGACCGACACCGATAATCATGAAGGCCTTGTCAGCGATGCCGAGATCTTCAGCCGACTTGAGGAAATCGCGGAGCAACGGCAAGTCGTAGCAGTACTGCGTCTGCACGAACTGCGCGCCGTTCGCGATTTTCTTGGCCAAACGCGCAGCGCGATGCGCCACCGGCGGCACGTTCGGGTTTTCCGCGGCGCCCAAAAACACCTGCGGCGCAGAAGTGAGCTTGCGGCCACTCTGAAAGCGCATCTCGTCGCGCATGGTGCGCGCAATGCCCAGCAAGCTGGTGCTGTCGAGGTCGAACACCGGTTTGGCCTGCGGGTGGTCGCCCGCCTGCACGCCGTCGCCGGAGAGGCACAGCATGTTGCACACGCCCATGGCAGCACCGCCCAAGATGTCGCCTTGAATGGCAATGCGATTCTTGTCGCGGCAGGAGATCTGCATCACCGGCGCGTAACCGATACGCGTTAGCAGGGCGCTGACCGCCACGCTCGACATATGGACGTTGGCACCACTGCCGTCGGTGGCGTTGATGGCATCGACATAGCCGTCGAACAGCCGCGCGCGGCGATAAACTTCTTCGGCGTCCGCACTGTCGGGCGGTGCCAATTCGGAAGTGACGGCGAAGCCACCGGCGCGCAACACACGCTCGAGGCGGCCCGGCGAACTATGGCCGGGAAGCAGCGGAAACGGCTGGCCCGCTACGGGCTCGTCGGCGAAGTTCATGGCGTGCCCTCTTTCTTCGGGGCGGCCGCTGCCTTGGCGGGGGCCGCCGGCGGCTTCTTGGCATTCGGGTCCGGCTCGCCGGTCTTCTCGCGAACCACGCGCAACCAGGAAGACGAGCCTTCCATGCGGCGGTCCACCGGGGCCTGCACCACTTGAATGGCAGCGAGGCCGCCATCGAACTGGCCGGCACCGCGCCAAGCTTCTGCCCAAACGCAGCGCATCTCGGGCTTCACTTCGCAGTAGCCATCAAGACTGACGCCACCGCAAGGGCCATTGCGCAGTTGCTTCGGGCAGTTCATGGGGCAAGACATGCCCGTGCTGCTGAGCACGCACTGGCCGCACATCTTGCAGTCGAACAGCAAACCCTTCACGCGCTTTTCGAAAGCCGCGACTGGCTTTTCCGCGCGCTGGTAGCCAATGGCACGCCACAGCGGGGCCAAGGCGATCATGACGCGCTCGAAGCCCTTGTAGAAGGTATTCAGACCGCGCGAATGACGCACGGACCAAAGACGGACGCGATACATCAGGCCTCCGGAGCGGCGTCAGCCGCAGTAGGGCTTTCTTTAGGCGGCAACGTGGCATCGTTGCCCTTGGCGCGGATGATGCGCTCGAGGTCTTCGTCGGAATAACGGGCTTCAATTTCCGCGGCCGTGGTTTCGGCGACGGCCTGCAGGTCGTCACCGCAAGGGGTTGGCGCGCTGCGAACCCAGTCCGCGAGATAGGCATCGGAGCTGCCCTTGCCCGCGCGCATGGCAGCGCGGTCCACGGCTTCCTGGAACCGGTGCGAGAGTTGCACCTTGTGTGTCTCGCGTCCGCGCTTGACGATGACCTGTGCCGGCACGTCCCGCCAAGAGATGATGATCAATGAGGCCACTTCAGGCTACTCCTCTGTGTCGGTTGCCCAGTCTGTTGCCAAGGGCGGCCAACGGCACCACCACTTCATTCGCTTGCGTAGCCACCTGGGCTAACGTGGTCGCCAAATCACCGTAGCCGGTGTAGCGCTCCTCGAAGGCCAAACCCAGCCGCTGCGCGGCGGCCTCGGCGGCCTCGCGCAGTTCCGGTGAGGGCACTTGCACCAAGTGCACCAAGCGCCGGTAGTGGCGGAAATACTCGTCGCGCAGTTCGGGGTGGCGGTCGAGGCCGAGACCTTCAATGACCAACCGCTCGAAGTGACGCACCAGAAAATCCGTCAGGTAAAACGTTCCCGGTTCTTCCTCTGCCAGCGCGGCAAAGGCCGCCGGCGTGGCGAAGAAGTCGTAGCAGTGGGCGCCCGGCAAACGAGCCACGCCCTCTTCTTCGAGTACCCGGTCCAACAAGCCACCCGTGCCGCAATCGGCGTAGGCGACAAACAGTTGGTTGAAACGCCCGCGAGCACCTTGGATGGCCTCGCGGACCGCGCCTGGAATCTTCTCCGGGCGATTGTGGAGTTCAGGCGGGAGACACTCGATAGTGAGTGCCTCCCAACCATTCAGGCGCTTCAGCGCGACGATTTCGCGCGCCAGAGCACCGCAGGCGATGACGAGGACGGGCGACCCCGCTGCCATCGCGCTGCCTGCCGCTTTAGTGGGCGGCAGCGGCGGCGTCGCGCGCCGCACGACGCGCAGCAATCATCGACTTCGCGGTTTCCACGGCCACGGCCGCATCACGGCAGTAAGCGTCGGCACCCACGGCCGTCGCGAACTCTTCGTTCAGCGGCGCGCCGCCGACTAGCACGATGTACTTGTCACGCAGACCCTTCTGCTTGAGGGTGTCGATGACGACCTTCATGTAGGGCATGGTGGTGGTGAGCAGCGCCGACATGCCGAGGATGTCCGGCTGGTGCTCTTCGAGCGCGGCGAGGTAGTTTTCCACCGGGTTGTTGATACCGATGTTGATGACTTCGAAGCCTGCGCCCTCCAGCATCATGGACACCAGGTTCTTGCCGATGTCGTGGATGTCGCCCTTCACGGTACCGATGACCACCTTGCCGATGGGCTCGACGCCGGTTTCGGCGAGCAGGGGCCGCAGCAATTCCATGCCAGCCTTCATGGCGTTGGCGGCCAGCAGCACTTCAGGGACGAACAGGATGCCGTCGCGGAAGTCGACGCCGACGATGCGCATGCCCTCGACGAGCGCGTCGTTGAGCACCTTGTCGGCGGCCCAGCCGCGCGACAGGAAGATGTTGGTGGCTTCAACCACTTCATCCTTGAGGCCGTTGTACAGGTCGTCGTGAACCTGGGCCACCAAGTCCTCATTGTTGAGGTCGTTGAGGTTGAAGTCTTCCTGGTCGCTCATCAGCGTTGCTCCCGTCTAGGCGGGCCCGGAGGCCCTTATTTAGCGCTTGCGCAGCCCGAGAGGGTGCCTACTCGGCAAACCCATTCTCGGACCCATGGCAGTTTACGTAGTTTCCACCGTACCCACTGACGCTCGGGCGACATGGGCTTGTTACGATGCGACATTTCCCCACCCCTGTAAAGCACGCAATGCACGCTTTTCGCGGTGCTTTTCAGTGCCGCGCAAGCAGCGCTTCAGGACTGGCAAATAACATTTTTTCGCTAGGCCCATGCCGTATGGAACACGGCGTTGCGCACTTGCTCGCAGCCGTCGCATTCTGACAATCCACAGAGCGCGGAATGACGGGCTAGGCGTCGGCCAGCAGCAGGTCCGAAGCCTTCTCGCCCACCATGATGGCGGGCGCGTTGGTGTTGCCCGAAGTGACCGCAGGGAACACGGAAGCATCTGCCACGCGCAAGCCCTGCGTGCCATGCACACGCAAACGCGCGTCCACCACGGAGCTGCGCGGGTCCGGGCCCATCATGCAAGTGCAGGACGCGTGATAGACCGTCGAGGCGCGCTGACGGAAATCTTCAAGAATGGCCTCGGGCGTGGTCACGTTCGGTCCCGGGTTGCGCTCGCTCGCCAGAATCTCCGCCAGAGGGCCTTGGCTGGAAATTCGCCGCAGGAGCGCCGTTCCTTCGAAAACTTCCTGGATGTCTTCCGGCGTGGCAATGGAATTCGGATGAATTTCCGGCGGCGCGAACGGGTCCGCGGATTGGATGGCCAGCCAGCCACGGCTGGTGGGCCGGCAGGTATTGAATGACATCAGGAAGCCGGGCCAAGGGTCCGGGTTCGTCAGCTTGCGCTTGGCGCTCTTCTGCGGCGTATAGCTCATAGGGTTGAAGTACACGTGCATGTTCGGACGCTCGAGCCCCGGACGGCTCTTCACGAATGCACCAGCCTGGTTCACCGACATGCCGAGCGGCCCGCGGCGACCCGCGGCGTATTGCAGTGCCGCCTTCACCTTGCCCAATAGCGGATAGAGCTTTTGGTTCAGCGTTGGCACTTTGGAGTGGTAGAAGTGGCAAACGGCCACGTGATCCTGCAGGCCCTGGCCCACCATGGGAGCATCCACCAGCACCGGGATGCCTAGCCGCTGCAGCAAAGCGCCCTGCCCAATGCCCGATAGCTGCAGCAATTGCGGTGAATTGATGGCACCGCCGCTCAGGACCACTTCACGGGCAGCGCGCACTTCGCGCTTCGTCCCGTCTTGGACGAATTCCACGCCACAAGCGCGGTTGCCCTCGAACAGCACGCGGGTCACGTGGGCACCGGTTTCAATGCGGAGATTCGGGCGACCACGCGCGGGGTTCAGGAACGCAGTAGCGCTGGAGACACGGCGTCCATCCTGAATGGTCATCTGCCACAGGCCGGTGCCTTCCATCTCGGCGCCGTTGAAGTCGGGCGTGGGAGCAAAGCCGGCGGCCGCACAGGCGTCGAGGAAGTTGCGGCAAATGGGATGCGCCTGGGCGCCTACATCGGAAACGTGCATCGGGCCACCAGCGCCATGGTAGGCGTCAGCACCGCGCGCGTTGTCTTCCGAACGCTTGAAGTACGGCAACACGTCGTCGTAGGACCAGCCTGGGTTGCCCGCGGCTGCCCAGTCGTCGTAATCGCCACGATGGCCACGCATGTACACCATGGCATTGATGGAACTGGAACCACCCAGCACTTTGCCGCGCGGCCAGAACGTGGGGCGGCCGCCAAGACCTGCATCGCCTTCGGTCTGGTACATCCAGTTGACGCTCGGGTCGTTGTGGGTGAGACCATAGCCCACCGGCACATGAATCCACGGCGACCAATCCCGCGGGCCCGCTTCCAGCAAGAGCACCCGATGCTGACCATTCGCCGAAAGGCGGTTCGCCAACACGCAGCCGGCCGAGCCGGCACCAACTATGATGTAATCGTAAGTGTTCAAGAGGGGTCTCCGGGAAAGGTTCCCGCGACTCCAACGAGTCTATAGCGAGAAGTTCCGTGCGCGCAAAAATCGACCTTCGCAAGCTGCCACCGCTGAATGCGCTGAAAGGCTTTGAAGCCACCAGCCGTCGCCAAAGCGTGCGGGATGCTGCGGATGAACTGTGCCTGACACATCAGGCCGTGAGCTACCAGATCCAAGTGCTGGAAGAGGAACTGGGCGTGGCGCTGTTCTCGCGCTCCGGCCGTTCGCTCGTGCCCACGCCGGAAGGCCAGCTGCTTTACAAATACGTGCGTTCCGCGCTCGAAATGCTCATTGATGGCGCGGAAAACGTGCGCCGCGCGCGGGCCGATGCGCCACTGCGCGTGCAAACCTATGTGACCGCCTCGGTGCGCTGGCTGGCGCAACGTCTGCCGGACTACAGCGCCACGCATCCGGATGTTTCGGTGTTGCTCAGCACCTGCGCCTACGACGCCGCCTTCGATGACACCATCGCGGATGTCGGTTTGGTCTATTGCGAGGCCCCGCCCACGGCGGACTACCACTGGGTGCCGCTGTTCGACTACGAATTGTTCCCGGTTTGCACGCCGGCCATGGCAGCCACTCTGGGCCACGCACCCACCGCCGCTTCGCTGCAGCAGTTGCCCTTGGTCACGGTGTACAGCGAGGCGCGTCATTGGGAGTTCTGGTTCGCCGCAGCCGAAGTGGAATTCAAGGCACGTCCAGCTGTACTGGTGGACACCGTGGCCGTGGCTCTGGAAATAGCACTTTCTGGCCGCGGCGTGGCGTTGGTGAACGGCCCGTTCGCGGACGAAGACTTGGCGGCAGGGCGCTTGGTACGGCCGGTGCCCGGTAGCGTGAAGTGCCCGGGCGCCTGGGGTGCCATTTGCCGCACGGACGCGAAGGACAACCCGCGCATCCACGGCTTCATGGACTGGCTGGCCGCAGCGGCGCAACCAGCCAAGACCTGATGGCCGGCGATTAGCCCTGCGCCTGACGGTTGCGGGGCACCACTTCGGCACCACGCGCCGGCGGCTGGTTGTCTTCCATCTGCTCGGGGAAGCCTTCGCCCAACACCTTCACGCCCACGGCCTCTTCGAGGCGACGGATGATGTTCGGCGAGAACTCTCGCGGGCCGTACTTGGCCATGCCGTCCTTGAAGATGTTCAGCACGAGCGGCGACAGCTCGAGCGGCACACCGGCGTCCTGCGCCAGCTTGTCGAACAGGCCCACGTCCTTGATGACGAGGTCCATGGTGAAGTTGATGTCGCGGCTGCCGTTCAGGATGACCTGCGATTCCGTCTCGTGCACGAAGGAATTGCCCGAGGAAATGCGGATGCCGTCGTAGGCCATGTTCATGTCGAGGCCCACCTTCTTCGCCACCACCCACGCTTCTGCGAGCGCACACAGGTGCACGGTGCAGAGGTAGTTGGTCAGCACCTTCAGCATGGAAGCAGTGCCCAGTTCGCCGGTGTGCAGCACTTCACGGCCGAGGATGGTGAGCACCGGGAGCACGCGCTCGAAGCCGGCGCGCGGGCCGCCCGCAAAGATGGCGATGTTGCCGGTGGCGGCACGATGGCAGCCGCCCGACACCGGGCATTCCATGGCCAGACCGCCCTTGGCTTCCACGAGCGGGGCCAAGCGCTTGATTTCGGCGCTGTCCGTGGTGCTCATCTCCATCCACACCTTGCCCGGGGACATGCCGGCGATGATGCCGTCGTCCGCCTCGAGCACGGCCGCGGAGGCGGCAGGCGAAGGCAAGCAGGTGATGACGACGTCGCAGTTCTCGATCATCTCCTTCGGTGAGGCGGCGGACTTGGCGCCCTTGGCGACGAATTCCGCTACCAGCTCGGGGTTCAGGTCGCGAACGGTGAGGTTGGCGCCATTGTTCAGAAGGTTGCCGGCGAGCTTGCCGCCGACGTTGCCGAGGCCGATGAAGCCAATGCGAAGGTTTTCCATGGACGATATTCCCGTACCGGGGCACGGTCCGGCCCCACTGCCGCGAGGCTAGGGAAGGAGGCGCCCGGCAGCAAGCAAAAAATACCGGCGTGAGGGGAAAGTTTCCTTATCACGGGATGCTGGCATTGGCGCCGGAACTTCCGTAAAACTGCAGGGTCCGGGATACTGGACAGACCGCAAACCGGCGCACTGTACGGCCACCTGCCCAAACGGGGAAGAACCCATGACGACCCGAGAGAAAGACAGCCCTTCCATGGTCCAGCGCTGGTACGTGCTCATCGTCATGATGCTCGTCTATACGCTCAGCATTGCCGACCGCTATGTGGTGTCCACGGTGCTCGATGCCATGAAGGCAGACCTGAACCTGACGGACCAAGGCGTGGCGATGTTGTCGTCCTGGCCGCTGGCGCTGTTCTACGTCGTGCTGGGGTTCCCGGTGTCCTACATTCTGGACCGGCATAACCGCACCAAGATCGTCGCGGTCTGCATCGCCCTGTGGTCCGCGGCCACCGTGATGTGTGGCGTGGCCACCTCCATTATCGGTTTCGCCCTCAGCCGTATCGGCGTGGGCGTTGGCGAGGCCGGTGGTACCCCGGGTGCCAACTCCATCCTGTCGGACTACTTCCCGGCTTCGCGCCGGCCAATGGCTTTGACCATCTTCTCGTTGGGCGCCCCCATCGGCGCGTGGCTCTCCTACGAATTCGCCGGCGCCATCGCCCACAACTACGGCTGGAAGTCGGTGTTCTGGGTACTCGGCCTGCCGGGCTTCTTGGTCGGCGCCCTCATCTGGATGACCATCAAGGAACCCGCCCGCGGCCAAATGGACGCCGAGATCCAGGAAGTGGCCCCCAGCGTGAAGGAAACGACCACGTTCCTGTTCGAGCAGTCTTCTGCCGTTCACGTGATGCTGGGCAGCGCGTTAACCGCCCTTTGGGGTTGGGGTCTCATCTATTTCACCCCGAGCTTCCTGCAGCGTATCCACCACCTGGACGCTGAGCAGGCCGGTCTGGTCACCGGCAATATCCACCTCTTTGGCGGCGGTATCGCCACGGCCCTCACGGGCTGGCTGCTGACGCGCCGCTACTTCGACGACCCGCGTCGCACGGTCTGGCTCATGGGCACCATCGTGGGTCTCGCCACGTTCGCGTCCATTGGCATCTACTGGACGCGCGATCTCAACACCGCGCGCACCTTGTGCTGGATCTTCATCCCGGCCATCTACTTCTACATCGGCCCCTGCTTCGGTTTGCTGAACAACCTCGCCATGCCCCGCATGCGCGCCATGTTCTGCGCCGCTACGCTGTTCGTTGCCAACGTAGGCAACCTCATCATCGCGCCTCTGTATGTGGGTTCGCTCAGCAACTGGTTCGACCCCCTGCACCAAGGCACGGCCGAATCGCTGCGTCTGGCGCTGCTGTGCCTCACGCCAGTGGGCTTCTGGGCCACCTTCCACTTCTTCATGTCGGCACGCCGCATCGTGCAAGACCAAACCCGTGCCACCGGCATCTCCCCCATCTAAAGCCTTCCAAGTTCGAGCAACAACGTGAATACACTCCAGCACTACATCCACGGCCAATGGGTCGCGTCCAGCGTGCAAGGCCCGCGCTTCGAAGTGGTCAACCCAGCCACTGAAGGCGTGGTCGCGCTCATCGACATGGGCGGTGAAGCCGAAGCCAACGCCGCGGTAGCCGCGGCCAAGGCGGCTTTCCCCGCCTATGCCGCCACTTCGCTGGAAGAGCGACTGGGGCACATGCATCGCTTGCTGGCCGTGTTCGAACGCCGCTATGCGGAGATGGTCGCCGCCATCACTACCGAGATGGGCGCGCCGTTCGACCTCTCCGCGGACTCGCAAGCCGAGTGCGGTCCCGGGCATATCAAGACCACCATCCAAGCGGCGCTGGAGTTGGATTGGGAAGCCCGTTCGGGTAGCACCGGCAACGTCGTGCGTGAACCGGTGGGCGTCTGCGTGCTCATCACGCCGTGGAACTGGCCCATGAACCAGATTGCTGCCAAGGTGGCGCCGGCGCTCACCGCCGGCTGCACCGTGGTGCTGAAACCCAGCGAGCAGAGCCCGCTGTCGGCAGCGCTCTTCGTGGAGTTCATCCACGAAGCTGGCTTCCCGCCGGGCGTGTTCAACCTGGTATTCGGTTCGGGCCCGGTAGTAGGCAATGTGCTCAGCGCCCACCCCGATGTCGACATGGTGTCGTTCACGGGCTCCACCCGCGCCGGCATCCAGGTGGCGAAGAACGCTGCGGATACCGTCAAGCGCGTAGCCCAGGAACTCGGTGGCAAGTCGGCAAATATTGTTTTTGCTGATTCCGACTTGGAAGCAGCCATCACACGCGGCGTGCGCCACTGCTTCAACAACACCGGGCAAAGCTGCAACTCTCCCACGCGCATGCTGGTGGAAGACAGCGTCTATGCCCGCGCTGTAGAACTGGCTGCGAAGGCCGGTGCCGAAGTGAAGGTAGGCGACCCCACCCAACGCGGTGGCCATATCGGCCCGCTCGCTTCGCGCATGCAGTTCGACAAGGTGCAGGGCTGCATTGAACGCGGCATCGCCGAGGGCGCTCGCGTGGTGCTCGGCGGCCTCGGCAAGCCCGCCGGCTTCGAGCAGGGCTTCTTCGTGAAGCCCACCATTTTCGCCGACGTGAACAACCAGATGTTCATCGCACGCGAAGAAGTGTTCGGGCCAGTGCTCGTGATGATTCCCTTCCACGGGGTGGAAGAGGCGGTGGCTATCGCCAACGATAGCCCGTATGGCCTGGCGGCCTACGTGCAGACGCAGGACAAGGCCAAGGCACGCGCGGTGGCTCGCAGGCTCCGCGCCGGCAGCGTGCACTTGAACGGCAGTGGCCAGGACTACGAATCGCCATTCGGCGGTTACAAGCAGTCTGGCAACGGCCGCGAATGGGGCAAGCATGGTCTGCTCGACTTCCTCGAGCTGAAGGCCATCAACGGTTATCACGCAGACTGATTTTCCCGGGAACGCGACATGAAACTTCAGACTATCCAGACCTTTGTTGTCGGCAACCCGCCCCCGCACTACGGCGGGCGCTATTTCGTGTTCTGCAAGCTCACCACCGCCTGCGGCATCAGTGGCATTGGCGAGGCGTACTGCCTGCCGTTCCACCCCGATATCGTCGCGCAGATGCTGCAAGACACCTTCGGCCGCTACATGGAAGGCCAGAACCCGCACCACATCGAAAAGATGTGGCGCCGCATGTATTCGGCAGCGTTCACGCAGCGGCCGGACCTCAGCATGTCGGGTGTCATCAGCGCGCTGGAAATGGCTTGCTGGGATATCGTAGGCAAGGCCGCGGGCCAGCCCATCTACAACCTGCTCGGTGGGCAGGTGCACGAGAAGCTGCGTTCCTACACCTATATTTACGCCCGCCCCGGCGACAAGGTAGACGTCTACCAAGACCCCGACCTGTCTGCCGAGCGCGCCGCGGAAATCGTCAAGCAGGGCTTCACCGCCGTGAAGTTTGACCCGGCGGGCCCTTACACCGCTTTCGATGGCCGCCATCTGTCGATAGAAGCGATGGACCTGTGCGAGCGCTTCTGCAAGCAGCTGCGCGAAGCGGTAGGCGGCAAGGCCGACCTGCTGTTCGGCACGCACGGCCAGATGACTGCTTCGGGCGCCATTCGCCTCGCCAAGCGCCTGGAGAAGTACGAGCCGCTGTGGTTCGAAGAGCCCGTGCCGCCGGATGCTCCCGAAGAGATGGCCAAGGTGGCGCGCGCAACGTGCATTCCCGTGGCTGCTGGTGAGCGTCTCGTCACCAAGTATGAATTTGGCCGCTTACTGAAGTGCGGCGGCGCCGCTATCTTGCAGATGAACTTGAGCCGCGTCGGCGGCATTCTCGAGGCCAAGAAGATTGCCTCCATGGCCGAAGTGGACCATGTGCAGATTGCCCCGCACCTTTACAACGGCCCCGTGGCGGGCGCTGCCAATGTGCAGCTCGGTGCTTGCAGCCCCAACTTCCTCATTCAGGAAAGCATCGAGCGTTGGGATGGCTTCCATGCCGCCATCTTGAAGAAGCCGCTGCAGTGGGAAGATGGTTACATCATCCCGCCGACAGAGCCCGGCCTCGGCATCGAGTTGAACGAAGAAGTGATTGCGCAGCATCCCTACAAGGGCAACGCGCTGCACTTGGAGATGACGCAAGACCCGTTCGTGGTGTGAGCTAACGTCCCGCGATGCGCAGTCCATGGAGGGCTGTTGCAGCGACGGGGGACCGAAAGCTTGGCGTTTGCGCCAACTAAAAAGGGCCGCCCTGAGGCGGCCCTTTGCTTTGGGGTTAACCCGACAACGGGTGGATTAACCCCAGTGTTTCAAAGCTTTTGCAGTGCTGCGAACAGCAGGTTGCGGAAGTCGTCGTCGGTACGTGCTTCCTTGCGGCCCAGCGGGTTGACCTGCGTCATGAGTACCGCCACCACGCCCGTCTTCGGGCTGGCCACCCAGTGGGTGTCCAGAACGCCACCCCAGGAATAGTCGCCATCCATGCCCGCGTGCGGGGCAATGCGGATATCGATTTCCGGGGCGACGCCAAGGCCATAGCCCAAGCCCTTCGAGCTTTCACCCCAGTACAAGCGCTGCGCATCCGCGGGCACTTGGTTGCTGCTCATCAGCGCCACAGTCACGGGCGACAAATATTGCCGGCCCTCGAAAGTGCCGCCATTGGCGAGCATCTGGGCAAAGCGCAGGTAGTCGCCGGCGGTGGAGATGAGGCCGCCACCACCCGAGATGAACGCGGGACGCTTCGTCTGCGCCGACAGGGGGCCGAACTCGCCGAGTTCCAGCTTGCCCGCGGCATCGTGCTTATAAGCCTTCGCTACCAACTGCACGTCTTGCGGCTGCACATAGAAGCCCGTGTGGGTCATGGCGAGCGGGTTGAACAGGTTCTGCTGCAGGTAGTCGTCGAACGGCATGCCGCTAACCGCTTCCACCAAGCGACCGAGTACGTCGTTCGCCACGCTGTAGCGCCAGCTTTCGCCCGGATGGAAGTTCAAGGGCAGCTTGGCAATTTCGGCGGTCTTCTGCGCCAGGGTCGAGCCGTCACCCAGGCCCACCTTCGCCCAAGCCTTGCTGGCCGGCGAATTGCCATCGAATAGCGCACCGTAGCCGAAGCCTGCCGTGTGCGTCATGACGTGGCGAATGGTGATGAGACGCTTCGCCGGTTCCGTCTTCAGATTGCCGGCTTCGTCCATGCCCACGGCGACCTGCATGTCCTTGAACTCGGGCAGGTAACGCGAGATGGGGTCGTCCAAGTGGAACTTACCCTGCTCGTAGAGCATGAGCGCGGCCGTCATGGTGACCGGCTTGGTCATGCTCGCGATACGGAAGCGGGTATCGAGAGTCATGGGCAGGTGCTGTTCGCGGTCGCGCTCGCCCACCGCCGTGGAGTAGAGCAGTTTGCCGTTACGCGCTACCACGATGACGTAGCCTGCCGCGGTTTCCTTGGCGACCTCGCCCTGAAAGAAAGCGCCCATGCGCTCGAGGCGTTCCGTCGACATCCCTTGGCTTTCCGGCTTCGCCACCGGCAGCGGCGTGGCGCCGCGCGGGTAAGAAGCCGCCATGACCAAACCCGGGAACGTCAGGGCCAACACGAGCCCGATTCGAATGATCCGCTGCATGTATTTATCCTTGAGGAGCTAAGGGACCCAGGGCTTCCTTCAGAGGCCCGAGCCAGGATTCGTACGGACGCCATTGGCCAACGCCGTCGCGATTGATGGGGCGGCGCACCTGCTCACTGCTGGCGGTGTGCACCTTGCGCTTGTTCTTGTGGAATTCGACGCAGCCTTCCTCGAACGGCAAGCCGCAGTAATCGAGGATACGCCGCACTCTGCCTTCGAGGTCTGCCAGCACATCTTCATGTTGCACGCGCAGCACGCGGCCCGGCAACACGTGGTCCCAGTGGTCCATCAGTTCCACATAGAGCCGGTAGTAGTGGCCGATGTCATCCAAACCGTAAGTGAACTGCTGCCCCGAAGCGAACAGTTGCTTGAAGTTACTGAAGCAGCAATCCATGGGCTCACGACGCGCATCGATGATCTTCGCGTTCGGCAAAATAAGGTGCAGCAGGGCGATATGCCGGAAGTTGTTCGGCATCTTGTCGATGAAGAATGGCTTGCCGGTGCTCCGGTACGCGCGGGTATCGCGTATGTAAGCTTCGCCGAATTCGCGGCACTGTTCGGCAGTTAAGTCCGCAAGGATGGCTGGGTACCCGGACTCTTCGAAGCCATCTCGACCGCCCAGCGAACCGACCAGGCGTGGAATGTCCGCCAGCTCCATGGTGCCTTCCACCATGGAGTGCGAAGCGAGAATCTGTTCCAGCAGGGTACTGCCCGCACGCGGCAAACCCAGAATGAAAATAGGAGAAGCGTCGGGGCATCCCCAGCCTTCACGTGTCTTGAAGAATTCCGGTGTGCACAGTTCGCGATGCCGCCGCGCCGTACGCTCGATGGGGTCCATCTTGAACCGCGCTTCCTCGCGACGCAGTGCATTGCCGAGGGCGTAGTAGTGGAAGGACTCTTCGGCCTCGCCGCGGTCTTCCAATGCCTTCGCCAGTGCGAAGGCCACATGGTAGCGGTCTACCGCTTGCAACACCGGACGCGCAGCGAGAGCGCGCATCTCTTGTAGCTCACTATCGGTAAAACGATACGTCTTGAGGTTCGCGAGGCTCCAATAGGCCTCGCCAAACGTCGGGCGTAACTGGATGGCCTTTCGGTAGGCGGCGACGGCTTCGTCCTGCCTACCCAAGGTCTTCAAGGCATGCCCCAGCGATTGCTGCAGCTCTGGGTCCGCGGGCAACTGCTTGGCAATGTCGCGATAGCGCTGGATGGCCTCTTCGAGTTCGCCGAGGCTGAAGAGAATGCTCGCATGCGAAACGCGTGCGCCCGCATTCTCTGGCTCGGCCCGCATAAGCTTTTCCACTTCCTCGCGGGCTTTCTGGTGCTTGTGCACATCCACTAGCGCCTGGACGTAGTCGTAGCGAGCGGCTTGATAGTCGGGCGCCGCCTTCAGCACGGCCTCAAGCAATATTTCAGCGTCATTCGCGAAATCGTTCTGGCGCGCAATATTCGCGAGGATGCGCATGCCCTCCATGTCGCGCGGATTCTCCTGCAAGTAAGGCCGGATAATGTCCTCAGCCTCACGGAGATTGCCATCGGCCAGCATGGCCCTCGCAGCAACAATCACCGGCGGTAAGCTGGCGAGCTTCTTTACGTGCTCGCCGGCGATCGTCGATTCCTGATGACGACCAACCATCCGATACAACGTTTGCAACGCAGCCCAACTGGCAGGCAAAGCCGGGCTGAGCTGAATGGCGCGTTCGAAGGCATCAATGGCGGCTTGCGCATCGCGCCGAAAAATATGGCAATGGCCCCGCTCCTGATGAAGACGCGGAAATGCTGGGTGCCAGGCCTCAAGCTCGGATAACGTCGCGAGCGCCTCCGGAATGCGGGTTTGCATGCGCTGGGCGACAGCCAGCGCATAGAGCGCCTCGCGGTTTCCCGGTTGCTGGCGTACGCAGGCCGCAGCTAGCTGCTCGGCTTCCGGATAGCGCGATTGCAGCAAGGCATCGCGTGCCTGCAGCAACACAGCTTCAAAGTCCGGCTCGTTTTCGGGCAGAGGCTCCATAGCGAATCCTGAAGCAGACAGACAAAAAAATGGCGGGCACGAAGCCCGCCACATTGTAGCCGTCCGGCAGGCCAGAAGGCCTGCCGGGTGTTAGCTACTTACTCGCTGAACTTGTAACCGATACGCAGGCCCAGCGTACGAGGACGCTGCACGGTTTCGGTCAGGATGAACTGCGAGGCGCCAGTCAGGAGGCTCTTGTTCAGGTCCGTGAGGTTCGAACCAACGAACTCCACCGACCAGTTGCCCTTCGAGATACCAGCGGAGGCATCAAACTGGGTCCAAGCCGGCTGGGCGTAGGCGTTGACGGCAGTCGCCGAGGAGAACGACTCCGCCTGGTGGGCCGCACCGACCTGCCAGTAGTAGTCAAACTCGCCCATGGACCACTCGTAGCGAGCGCGAACGTTGGCCTGGAGCTTCGGCGACATCGCCGTACGCTGACCCTGCCTACCGAACACGTCCACTACGCTGACGACCGGATTGACACCGCCGACATAGGCCTGGGTGATCGGCTGACCGAAGGCAGCGCTACCCGGGATGTTGCCGACGAGCTGCGGCGAGTTCGTGAGCTCCGTCTTGTTGTACGAAGCCGAACCCTGGATCGTCAGGCCTTCAGTGGCACGCGCCGTGAACTGCATCTGGACACCCTGGACGCGGTAGGCCGGACCGTTCAGGCCCACCGTCAGGTTACCGAGGCCGAGCTGCGGGGCGAAGATGCCCGTCTGCACGTCCTTCCAGTCTTCCCGGTAGATGGCGCCGTTGAAGATGATGCGGTTGCCCATGAGGCTCGTCTTCCAGCCGATTTCCTTATTGACAAGGTCGTCGGACTTGAAGCTGAGGGGCACACACCACTGACGGGCGCCGCCGCTGAGCACACCGCCGGTGTTGACCACCGTGCGGAGCTGGCACGACGTGCCGCGGTTGAAGCCGCCCGGACGATAGCCCTGCGACCACGTGGCGTAGAACAGCACGTCGTCGTTCAGCTTATAGCTGACGTTGACACGGCTACGGAAGCCGTTCGCGCTGTTCTGGTTCTCGGTCTGGTTGTTCAGGTTGGTGCCGTAAGGCGCCAAGCCGTTGGCCGGGCCGTTGCAAGGACCGGACTTGGTCGAGGTGCCCTGGTAGTTCTTGCAGTAGAAGCTGCCCATGTTCGCGCCGAGCATCTGGTTCTTGATGTCGTAGTAGCGCGTGCCGGCCGTCAACGTCAGGTTGTCCATGATGTCGAAGTCGACGGAAGCGAAGGCCGCCTTCTGCGTGTAGGTACGCTGGAAGTCGTTGAAGAAGCCGACGCTGGAGTTACGCAGGTAGCGATGGTTGACCGAGGCGCTCTGGAACTTCAGGGCGACGGACGGGTCCAGCGGCTGGAAGCAGCTGCCCGGGCCACCAACGACGCACTCCGGAACCGACTTGTACTGCCAGTCGGTGGTCGCCATGATTTCGCGCTTTTCCCAGAACAGGCCGCCGATCGCACGGATGCGACCTTCCTGATTGGTGGTGAGGCGAATTTCGTGGCTCTGCGAAACGCTGTCGTTCCAGTCCAGCCACTGCGACTTCGGGGTGTAGCACTTGTTCACGCTGGCGCCGGAGAAGCCGGTGCACTGGTAGTACGTGCCCCACACGCCGCGCGCGTAGTTGGTGTAGTCACCCTGCTGGTAGGCCTTGCGGGTGAGGTAAGCACCGTTGTACACGAGGTCCAGCGCACCAACCTTACCGTTTACAGTAAGCGCGGTGTTGGAGAACTTGTCGTCGGTGTGCGTGTCGCTGAACAGGTTGACCTGCAGCTTCTCCAGCGGCCTGCCGAGCACGGTGCCGGTAGCAGCACGGCCGCAAGTGGCAACGTCGGTCGGCGTCGAGCAGTCCGAAGCGTACGGATGCTGGTAGAACACACCACCAACGTCCATCGTCTGGTACGACTGCGTGAGCAGGACGTTCCAGTCGTCGTTGATCTCGTGAGCGATACCGACGCGGATGCCCTTGTAGTTGACACTGTTGATGTCATTACGGGCGATGTCGTAGTTGTTGACGACGAGCGAGTCCGTCGGGACGCGGCCACCGGTGCGCAGGGCGAAGCCGAGGTCCGTGCTGCGACGGGTGAAGGTGCCCGCTACGTTGTCGATGTAGCCGCCCTTCGAGTCGCTGTAGATAACAGCGCGGAGAGCAGTCTTCTCGCCGATGGGCAGGTTCAACACGGCCGTCAGGTCGCTGTTGTTCGAGCCGTGGGCAGTGGTGCCGTAGCCGGCCGAAACGGAGCCTTCCGTCACGCCCATCTTCGGCTTGTTCGTGATGTAACGGAGCACGCCCGCTTGGGCGCCGGCGCCGAACAGGGTGCCCTGCGGGCCTTCGAGCACTTCGATGCGCTCCAAGTCCGCGGCGTACACGTTCAGGTTACGGCCCGGGATGCTGGTCGACTGTTCGTCGAGGTAGACGGCGACGTTCGGCCACTGGCCGACGGTGCCCGAACCCTGCGTACCACCTACGCCGACCGACAGGCCGCGCATGTAGATGTTGCCTTCGCCAGGACCGGCAGAGCCGAGGGTGACGTTAGGCAGGTACTTGACGAATTCTTCAACGGTGCTGACCTTGAGCTGGCTCAGGGTTTCGCCGGTGAGCGCCTGGATGGCGATAGGCACGTCTTGGATGTTTTCCGAGCGGCGCTGAGCGGTAACGACGACTTCTTCTAGAGCGAGATCGTCTTCCGCCAAAACGGGCATGGCCTGCACGGCCAGCACAGCGGCCACGGCCGCAGAAAGCTTGCGATTCATCTGCATGAGTCCCCCAACAGTTGTTGCTTAAAGCCTGCCCGAGGCTAACGACAGTACCGCCGCTGCGACAAGCAAAAAAAACCATGAGCACGGCAAAAACCCTTGTGCCCGGCAGGAATATCTCCCACTTCGGCGGCGCGCGCAAGATGCTTGAGCAAATGTTGCATAAACACAACGCCTGCTCACATGAGGCTATGCTCAAATGGCATAGAGCCGACGCATTCTTGCAGCACCCCGGCATCCAAAAAAGGCATTGGCAGACCCCCCGGGTCCGGGGTGAAGATAGGCACCCCCAAGTACGGTGAGGCTCCATGTCCAAGGTGCGGATAGACCGCCGCTGGCTGCCATTGAACGCCCTGCGCGCCTTCGAGGCCGTGGCGCGCCATGGCAGTTTTACGGCTGCCGCCAACGCCTTGCAGACCTCGCAGAGCGCACTTTCCCGCCATGTAATAGCGCTGGAAAGCCTCATGGGCGTGCAGTTGTTCGACCGTCGGCCGCACCAGCTACTGCTCACCCCGGCGGGTAACCACCTGCTCCCGGCCGTCACCAAGTCCTTCGACCGTCTCGAGTATTCCCTGGACGAAATCCGCAGCGCCGGCGCACCGAAGCTGCGCACTTTGCGCGTCCAGATGCCGCCGAGCTTCGCTGTCCACCTGGCCGCCCCGCTCCTGCGGGACTTCCGGCGCCAGAATACGGACATCGAAATCGACCTCGTCAGCCCTTACGGCGTCGGGCCGGCGCCACACGATGTAGATGTAGCGGTCATTTATTCCAAGCCCGCGGTTACAGACCGGGTAAGCGACCTGCTGTGGCCGGTGAAAGTGGGCATCCTCTGCCACCCGGACCTCGTGAAAAAGCACCAAGGCGCCGATCTTGCCGCCTTCATCCGCGATAATGAACTGATTCACATGCGAATTGAGGGCCAGCCGCGCCATCACCTGTGGGCGCAGTTCATGCGCCAGGCCAACCTCGGCTCCGTCAGTGTCGAGCGCGGGCTGGTCTTCGATACCGAGCTGCTGGCCGTGCAGTACGCGCTCAGCGGCGAGGGCCTGGCCTTGGTAGACCAGCGCCTGTTCCGCGAACACCTGGAAAGCGGTCGCCTGGCCAGCCCCTTCGACACCCTGCTGGACGATAGCTATGGCTACTACCTGGTCACCGACCCGGAAGCCCTCAGCGACCCGGCAGTCGCCCTGTTCCGTTCCTGGATGATCGAGCGTTTCGGCCAAGGGGCTTCCCCTGTTGCCCCCGCCGCTGGCGGCACCGAACCGGCATCCCCTACCCCGTCCCCGGAGTCCTGACATGACAGAAGCCGCCCCGCCCGCGGGCCGTCGCGCCCCGTCCCGCCGCCGTGGCGGCGCCGAGCAGGCTGCCCCCGCCGCGCCCGCGCGTTCGCTGGCTTACCGCCATCTGCAGAACCCGTTCGAGCCCATGAAGGTCTTCTCGCAAGACCAGGTGGAGGCCATTCACGAGGCCGCGCTCACCCTGCTGGAAACCCAAGGCAACAAAGTGCTGTCCGCCAAAGGCCGCGCGGCCTACAAGGCCGGCGGCGCTGAAGTGGACGAAGAAACCCAGGTAGTGAAGCTCGACCGCGAGCTGGTGAAGAAGGCGCTGTCCACGTGCCCTTCCGAATTCACCTTCCACTCGGTGAACCCGGACCTGCACGTACCCCAAGGCGGGCGCCACGTGTGCTTTGCACCCACTTCCGGCCCGCCGAACATCATGGACACGGCGGGCGGGCGACGCGCCGGCACGTTTGAAGACTTCACCAACCTCATCAAGCTCTGCCAGCACTTCGATGTCATCCATACGCTGGGTGGCGCCGTAGAGCCGCAGGACATCCCGGTGCACATTCGCCACCTGGAAATGACCCGCTCGCAGCTCCTGCTGTCGGACAAGGTTCCCTTCGTGTTCTCGCGTGGCAGTGGCCAGATTGCCGACAACTTCGAGCTGCTGCGCTTGGCGCACGGCTTCACGCCGGAACAGTTCCGCGCGACACCGGTCACCTGGACCGTCATCAACACGAACTCGCCGCTGCAGCTCGATATCCCGATGGCCGAAGGCATCATCGACTTCGCCAACGCGGGGCAAGTGCTCATCATCACGCCGTTCACTTTGGCAGGCGCCATGGCACCGGTCACCGTTGCCGGCGCGCTCATGCTCGCGCACGCCGAGGCCCTCTCCAGCATCACGCTGGCGCAGATGGTGAACCCGGGCACGCCCATGATCTACGGCAGCTTCACCTCGAACGTGGACATGAAGTCCGGCTCGCCGGCCTTCGGCACGCCGGAGTATGTGAAGGCCAGCTTTGGCGCCGGCCAGATGGCGCGCCATATCGGCCTGCCATGGCGTTCGTCGAACGCTACGGCGTCCAACAGCCCGGACGCCCAGTCCGTGTACGAAGCGCAGATGAGCTTGTGGGGCGCGCTGATGGGCGGCGCCAATTTCATGCTGCACGCGGCCGGCTGGCTGGAAGGCGGCCTGACCACCTCCTACGAGAAATTCATTCTCGATATCGAGATGCTGCAGATGTTCGCAGAGAGCTTCCAGCCCGTGGGCGCCACCCCGGCGGACCTCGGGCTAGAGGCCGTGGCGGAGGTGGGCTACGGTGGTCACTTCTTCGGCTGCGCCCACACCATGGAGCGCTACCGCGACGCCTTCTACACCCCCCTGGTGTCGGACTGGCGCAACTTCGGCACCTGGTTCAACGACGGCGCCGCCACTGCCACGGACCGCGCTGCCCGCATCTGGCGGCAGTCGCTGGACGCGTACCAGGCCCCCACGCGGGACCCGGCCATCACGGAGGCCATCAACGCCTTCGTGGAGCGCCGCATCGCCGAGGGCGGCGCGCCGCCGGTGACGTGACACAACAGGTCGGCTGGTCGACAATCCGTCGTCGCCCTTTGATTGATAATCGTTTATTCCATCCAGCACGAGTGGAGCAGTCATGCGGAATCATGTGAGAGCAGTGGTCATCGGTGGTGGTGTGGTGGGCGCGAGCGTCCTTTACCACCTGACCAAAGCCGGCTGGAAGGACGTCATGCTCATCGAGCGCGCGGAACTGACGGCCGGTTCCACGTGGCACGCCGCGGGCGGCATGCACACCGTCAACGGCGACCCGAACGTCGCCAAGCTGCAGCAGTACACCATCAACCTCTACAAGGAGATTGAAGCTATCTCCGGGCAGAGCTGCGGCATGCACATCACCGGCGGCCTCATGCTGGCCGGTACGCCCGAGCGCGTGGACTGGCTGAAGATGACCATCGCCCGCGGCCGTTACTTAGGCATGGACCTGCAAGAACTGTCCGTGGCCGAGGCCAAGAAGCTCTATCCGATGCTGGAAGAGTCCTGCTTCCTCGGCGCCGTCTACGATCCCATCGAGGGCCACGTGGACCCGTACGGCGTCACCCACGCCTATGCGAAGTCCGCGCAAATTGGCGGCGCCGAAATTGTCCGCAACAACCGCGTGCTGGACACCAAGCAGCGTGCCGATGGCACTTGGGATGTGGTGACCGAACAAGGCACCGTGCACGCCGAACACGTGGTGAACGCCGGCGGCCTGTGGGCGCGTGAAGTCGGCCGCATGGTGGGCCTCGAGCTGCCCATCCTCGCCATGGAACACCAGTACCTCATCACCGAGGACTTGCCGGAGTTCGTGGACCAGAAAGAACAGTTCCACGTCATCGACTTCGAAGGCGAGATCTACATGCGCCAGGAGCGTGGCGGCATGCTCATCGGCACCTACGAGCGTGCCGGCGTACCTTGGTCCACGAAGAACACGCCGTGGGACTTCGGCCAGAACCTGCTGCCGAACGACCTCGAGCGTATCGCCCCGAGCTTGGAAGTGGCCTTCCAGCACTTCCCGCGTCTCGGCGAAATGGGCATCCGCAGAGTGGTGAACGGCCCGTTCACTTTCTCGCCGGACGGCAACCCGCTCGTCGGCCCGGTGCGCGGCGTGCGCAACTATTGGGTGGCTTGCGGCGTCATGGCTGGCTTCAGCCAGGGCGGTGGTGTGGGCCTCACGCTTGCCAACTGGATGACCGAAGGCGACCCGGGTGCCGACGTGTGGGCCATGGACGTGGCCCGCTACGGTGGCTGGGCGAACCGCCCCTACACCAACGTGAAGGTGCGCGAAAACTACTCGCGCCGCTTCCGCATCCGCTTCCCGAACGAAGAACTGCCGGCCGCGCGCCCGCTGCGCACCACACCCGTGTACGAGCGTCTGCAAGCGGAAAACGCCGTGTTCGGCGACTACTGCGGCCTCGAACACGCGCTGTGGTTCGCGCCCAAGGGCGAGCCGGCCGTGGAGGAATTCACCTGGCGCCGTTCGAACGCGCACGCGAATGTGGCGGCGGAATGCGCCAACACCCGCGACGCAGTCGGTCTGCTCGAGATTTCCAACTACGGCAAGTTTGAAATCACCGGCCCCGGCGCTGCCGAATGGCTCGGCACCGTCATGGCGAACAAGGTGCCGGCCATCGGCCGCATCACCCTCTCGCCCATGCTGAACGAGCGCGGTCGCCTCATCGGCGACTTCACCATGTGCCGCACCGCCGAGAACCACTTCTTCGTGGTGGGCACTTACGCCGCCGAAGAGTTCTACATGCGCTGGTTCGAACAGCACATGGGCGCCTTCGCGGGCCGCGTGCTCGTGCGCCCCTGTGCCATGGAATACACCGGCCTGTCGGTGGCCGGCCCGAACAGCCGCGAGCTGCTTCAGTCGCTCACCGACACGGACCTCTCCACCCCGGCCTTCCCGTTCATGTCCTTCGCCAAGATGGACGTGGGTCTGGTCCCGGCGCTGGTCGGTCGCGTGTCGTTCACCGGCGAGCTGGGTTATGAAATGTGGGTCACCAGCGACTACCAGCGCGCGCTGTACGACACCCTCATGGCAGCCGGCAAGCCGTTAGGCATTCGTCCCATCGGTGGTCGTGCCCTGAACTCCATGCGTCTCGAGAAGAGCTTCGGCAGCTGGGCGCGCGAATTCCGTCCCATCTACGGCGCCTTCGAGGCCGGCCTCGACCGCTTCGTGGACCTGAAGCGCGGCGGCTTCGTCGGCGCGGCAGCGGCGGCGGCGGAAAAGGCCAGCGGCGGCGAGCGCAAGCTCATCGCGCTGGATGTGGCCGCGACGAATGCCGACGCCATCGGCGACGAGCCCATCTGGCACGACGGCAAGGTCATCGGCTGGGTCACCAGCGGCGGCTTCGGCCACCGGACGGGCAAGTCCATCGCGCTGGGCTACGTGAACAAGGACGTGGCCGAGGCGACGACGGGCTTCGAGGTGGAAATCATCGGCGAGCGGCTGGCTGCCACGCGCCTGGCCACCCCGGCGTTCGACCCGCAGGGCCTCAGGATGCGTGGCTGACGGGCACAGCCCCGCGGCTACCCGCCTGTTGCCGTTCGGCAATGGGCGGGTGGCCGAATAGCTGCCGATAGCACTTGGAAAAGTGCGGCGGCGACTGGAACCCGCAAGCAGTGCTCACGGCCATAATCGGCATGGCCGTCTGCAGCAGCAGTTCGCGGGCGCGCTTCAGGCGCATTTCCAGGTAATAGCGCTTCGGCACCATGTTCACGTGCCGCTTGAACAGCCGTTCGATCTGCCGGCGAGAAATGCCCGATTTCTGCGCCACCTCTTCCAGTGACAGCGGATTCTCGATGTTCTGCTCCATCAGCTCCGCCACGCCGAGCAGGCCTTGGTGGGCCACGCCCACCTGCGCCCGCAGCGGCACGTACTGGCGGTCGTTGCCGTCGCGGATGCGGTCCACGATGAACTGCTCACTCACCAGCCGGGCCAAGCGCGTCCCCAGCTTGCCCTCGATGAGGTGCAGCATCAGTTCCAGCGGGGCAATGCCGCCCGAACAGGTGTAGCGGTTGCGGTCGATGGTGTAGAGCTGGTCCGAGATGAGCACCCGCGGAAACTGTTCCCGCAGC
Organism: Candidatus Planktophila lacus; assembly: GCA_943331345.2. Taxonomy (GTDB): domain Bacteria; phylum Pseudomonadota; class Gammaproteobacteria; order Steroidobacterales; family Steroidobacteraceae; genus CAIOHZ01. Next base: position 32,619 of record CALQLF020000018.1, read on the forward strand.
GCCGGCAGGTTTTCCCAGTGGATGGTGGCACGGTAGCGGTCCAGCAGACCGGCTTGGGCCAAGGCGTAGCCGCCGGTGCACAGGGCACCGAGCGACACCCGGGCCTCCCCGAGCCGCTTCAGGGCCGTAAGAAGCTTGGGCGTAATGGCCTCGCGGACATTGATGCCACCGCAGACGAACACCAAGTCGCCGGGCTGAGCAGGCCCCAGCGGCACCGTGGGCGCCAGTTGCAGGCCGTTGCTCGAGGGCACCGGCTCCCCATCCAGCGTAGCGATGACCCATTCATAGACGTTGGCGCCGAGTAGCCGGTTGGCCATGCGCAGTGGCTCGAGCGCATTGGTCAGCGCGATCATCGAATAGTTCGGCAACGTCAGAAAGACGAAGCGACTTTTCGGGACCGGGTCTGCGGGCTTCACGGTGGTGCTTCCTGCGCGATTTCCCGCAGTATACCCACGGATGGCGCATTCCGGTCAGGTGCTGTCGCAAACAGAAGCATCGCCTGCTGCCGCCCCGTTAAACTGTCGCGTATTCCGGAATACGCGCAGCCGCGGAGAAGTTTTCATGAAGAGCCATTACCGAGTCGTCGTCATCGGCGGAGGCGCCGTTGGCGTCAGCACCCTCTACCATCTGGCCAAGAAGGGCTGGTCGGACGTGGCCTTGCTGGAGCGCACCGAGCTCACCGCCGGCTCCACTTGGCATGCCGCCGGTCTGCTGCCGCTGTTCAACATGAGCTACACGGTTGGCCAACTCCACAAGTACTCGGTGGACCTGTACAAGAACCTGCCCGCTGAAACCGGTCAGGACGTCAGCTTCCACGTTACTGGCAACCTGCGTCTCGCCACCAATCGCGACCGCATGGACGAATACCTGAAGTACTGCAGCACCGCCAACACCATCGGCGTGCCGTTCCGCGTCATCACCGCCGAGGAAGTGAAGAGCCTGTGGCCGCTGGTGGAGCTGGGCAACGGTGGCGACACGGCGAATATCGTCGGCGCGCTGTACCACCCGGACGACGGCCACATTGCGCCGGCGGACCTGACCATGGCACTGCGCAAGGGCGCGCGCATGCGTGGCGCCGAAATCTACGAACAGACGGAAGTGACTAATGCCGTGCAGCTGCCTTCGGGCGAGTGGAAGCTGACCACCAGCCGCGGCGAAGTGACTTGCGAGCACGTGGTGTGCGCCACCGGTAACTACGCCCGCCAGACCGGCAAGATGTTCGGCATCAACGTGCCGGCCATTCCGGTCGAGCACCAGTACATCGTGTACGACGAGTCGCCGGAGTTGGTGGAATACCGCAAGAATGGCGGCAAGGAACTCGCTGTGCTGCGCGAGTCGGACCAGTCCTACTACCTGCGTGAAGAGCGCGGCGGCTGGATTCTCGGCCCCTACGAAAACGGCGCCCCGGCGCGCTTCGCGGACGGCGTGCCCGATTGGTTCGGCAAGAGCCTGTTCGACGGCGAAATCGAACGCCTCATCCCGCACATCGAAGCAGCGCAGCGGCGCGTGCCGGCGCTCGAGAAGTGCGGCATCAAGACCATCGTCAACGGCCCCATCTCCTACACCCCGGACGGCAGCCCGCTCATTGGCCCGGCTTGGGGCAAGCGCGGCTTGTGGCTGAACGAAGGCCACAGCTTCGGCATCACTGCGGCTGGTGGTTCGGGCTGGCAGTTGGCGGAATGGATTACGGAAAGCGAGCCGGGCATCGACATGCTCGCCGTGGACCCGCGTCGTTTCGGCCCGTACACCAGCAAGCGCTATGTGGTGGCCAAGAACGAAGAGACCTACCGCAATGTCTTCACCGTGCACTTCCCGGACGAAGAGCGTGAAGACGCGCGCCCGGCGAAGACCAGCCCGGTGTACGACCAAATCAAGAAGATGGGCGGCGTGTTCGGCCAGCGCTACGGCTGGGAACGCGCCAATTGGTTCGCGCCGGAAGGTGTGGAGCCGAAGGACAAGTTCAGCTTCCGTCGCAGCAACTACTTCGAGCATGTGGGCAACGAATGCCGCAATCTGCGCGAGAAGGTTGGTGTTATCGACCTCACCCCGTTCAGCAAGTGGGAAGTGACTGGCCCGGGCGCCGAAGCCTGGCTGGACAGCCTCGTGGCGAACAAGGTGCCCGTGAAGACCGGCCGCATCGCGCTGTGCCATGCACTCACCAAGCGCGGTGGTATCCGTTCGGAGTTCACCATCACCAAGCTCGGCGAGAACCAGTTCTATGCCGTCAGCGCCGGTGCCGCCGAACGCTACGACCACGACTTGCTGCAGAAGGCGCTGCCGACTGACGGCTCCGTGCAACTGCGTAACATCACGCATTCGCGTGGTGTGTTCGTCATCTCGGGTCCGCGCTCGCGTGACCTGCTGGCCAAGCTCATCGACGAGCCCTTGGACAGCAAGAGCTTCCCCTGGCTGACCGGCAAGACGCTGGAAGTGGGCCTGGCGACGGATGTGCACGTGCTGCGCGTCAACTTCGTCGGTTCGCTCGGCTGGGAACTGCACTTCCCCATCGAATACGCACACCACCTGTTCAGCGCCGTGTTTGCCGCGGGTTGCGAGTTCGGCGTGAAGATGGCCGGCATGCGCGCTATGGAATCGCTGCGCATGGAGAAGAGCTACCGCATGTGGGGCTCGGACCTCACCCGCGACTACACGCCGTTCGAAGCCGGCCTCACCCGCATGGTGCGCATGGACAAGGGCGACTTCGTGGGCCGTGCAGCACTGGCTGCGCAGCTCGAGAAGGGCGTGCCTACTGCCTTCATCACTGTCGAAGTGCATGACGTCGTGGATGCGGACCCGCTCGGCAACGAGCCACTGTTCAATGCCGAAGGCAAGCTGGTGGGCCGCCTGACGGCTGGCTACTACGGCCATTGCCTGCAGAAGAGCCTCGGTCTCGGCTATGTGGACCCGGCGTACGCCGCCGTGGGCGGCGAACTGTTCGTGGAAATTCTCGGCGAGCGCAAGCGCGCCACCGTGTTGGTGGACTCCCCGTACGACACGCAGAACACGGAGCTCCGTGCCTGATGCAAAAGTTCAGCGCTTGGTCGTTGCTCAAGGAAGCCTTCGGCGGCCAGCAAGGCTGGCAGCCGCAATGGCGGCGTGCCGCCCCGAAGGCCGAATATGACGCCATCATCGTCGGCGGCGGTGGCCACGGGCTCGGTGCCGCTTATTACCTCGCGGCTGAGCACGGGCTCACGAACATCGCGGTAGTAGAAAAGGGCTGGATTGGTGGCGGCAATACGGGCCGCAATACCACCATCATCCGCTCCAACTATCTATTCAACGAGTCCGCGCAGCTCTATGACCACTCGGTCAAGTTGTGGGAGACGTTGTCGCAGGTGCTGAACTACAACGTCATGTTCTCGCCGCGTGGCGTCATGATGCTCGCGCACACCGTGCACGATGTGCAGGTGTTCAAGCGCCACATCCACGCCAACCGCGCCAACGGCGTGGACAACGAATGGCTGACGCCCGAAGAAGCCAAGGCTTTTTGCCCGCCGCTGAACATTGGCGATGACATTCGTTACCCGGTGATGGGGGCAGCGTTGCAACGCCGTGGTGGCACGGCCCGCCACGACGCCGTGGCCTGGGGCTATGCCCGCGCCGCGGACGCCCTCGGCGTCGATATCATCGAAAACTGCGAAGTCACCGGCATACGCCGTGACGCAAACGGCGCCGTGGAAGGCATTGAAACCACGCGCGGTGCCATTCGTACCCGCAAGGTGGGGGTTTCTGCCGCGGGCCACAGCAGTGTGGTGCTCGGCATGGCAGGTGTGAAGCTGCCGCTGGAAAGCTTCCCGCTGCAGGCGCTCGTGTCCGAACCCGTGAAGCCGGCCTTCCCCTGCGTGGTCATGTCGAACTCCATCCACGCTTACATCAGCCAGTCCGACAAGGGCGAGCTGGTCATTGGCGCCAGTTCCGACAGCTACAACAGCTACACGCAGCGCGGCTCGCTGCACATCAATGCGCACACCCTCGCGGCCATCTGCGAACTGTTCCCGGCTTTCCGCCGCATGCGGATGCTGCGGAACTGGGGCGGTATCGTGGACGTCACGCCGGACCGTTCGCCCATCATCGCGAAGACGCCCGTAAAGGGGCTCTATGTGAATTGTGGCTGGGGCACCGGTGGCTTCAAGGCCACACCGGGTTCGGCCCATGTGTTCGCGCACACCATCGCGCACGACGAGCCGCACGCCATCAACGCGCCGTTCACCATCGAGCGGTTCCGCGACGGCCTGCTTATCGACGAAGCGGCCGCTGCAGCCGTAGCGCACTGAGGACAGCCCATGTTGGTCATCCACTGCCCGTATTGCGGCCCAAGGCCGGAACTGGAGTTCCGCCACTGCGGCCAGGCGCATATCGCCCGCCCACTCGACCCTTCCGCGCAAACGGCGGACGAATGGGGTGAATACCTTTACCTGCGCGAGAACCCGAAGGGGATGCACGCCGAGCGCTGGCGGCATATGCATGGCTGCGGGCGTTTCTTCAACGCGCTGCGCGATACCACCACGGACTTCTTCGTGACCACCTACAAGTGCGGCGAGCCGCGCCCTGCCGTGTCTGGCACCGCGCCGGCGGGAGGCCAGCGATGAGCCAGAACACTTGCCGCACCGCCGCTGGCGGTCGTATCGATCGTTCGCGTTTGGTGAACTTCACTTTCGATGGCAAGGCTTTTACCGGCCATGTCGGCGACACACTGGCTTCGGCCTTGCTCGCCAACGGCGTGCATCTCGTGGGCCGTTCGTTCAAGTACCACCGTCCGCGCGGCTTGTTGGCCGCCGGCGTGGAAGAACCCAACGCCTTGGTGGCCGTGGTGCGCGACACTGCGCGTCGCACGCCGAACCTGCGCGCTACGCAGGTGGAACTCTACGAAGGCCTCGTGGCCGAAAGCCAGAACCGTTGGCCTTCGCTGCAGTTCGACGTGGGCGCGGTGAACGACTTGCTGTCGCCGTTGTTCCCCGCTGGCTTCTACTACAAGACTTTCATGTGGCCACGGAAGGCTTGGCACCAGGTGTTCGAACCGGTAGTGCGCGAGGCCGCTGGCCTTGGCAAGCCACCGACCGAACCGGACCCGGACACTTACGCGCAGCGCTTCGCGCACTGCGATGTGCTGGTGGTCGGCGCAGGCCCTGCCGGCATCGCCGCCGCCCTTGCGGCTTCCGCCAAGGGCGCTAGCGTGCTCCTGTGCGATGAACAACCCGAGTTCGGTGGCTCGCTGTTGGATGAGCCCAACGCGCAAGTGAACGACCATCCAGCGGCGGAATGGCTGAAGGCCAGCCTCGCTACGCTGCGTGGGCGTGCCAATGTGACGTTGCTGAGCCGCACCACGTGTTTTGGTTATTTCGCGCACAACATGCTCAGCCTCAACGAGCGCCTGACCGAGCATCAGGCCACGCCGATGACGGGCGTGCCCCGTGAACGGTTGTGGCAAGTGCGTGCGAAGGAAGTGGTGCTCGCCACCGGTGCCATCGAACGCCCGCTGGTGTTTCCGGGCAACGACCGCCCCGGCGTCATGCTGGCCTCGGCTGCTCGTACCTTCCTGAACCGCTATGGCGTGAAGGTGGGTTCACGCGTGGTGCTGGTCGCCGGCTGCGACGCAGCTTACCTCGCGGCGTTCGAATTGCGCGCAGCTGGCGTGAAGATCGAGCGCATCGCCGATATTCGCCCTGCTCCCGGTGAGGCTGTCCACGCAGCAGCCCTGTCGGCGGGCATTGCCGTCAGCACGGGTGTCACCGTACTCGGCACCTTCGGTTGGCTACGCGTTACTGGCATCACGCTCGCGCACTTGGCCGATGATGGCTCCGTGCAAGACCGCGAGACGCTCGACTGTGATGCTGTACTGATGTCGGGTGGCTATACCCCTACTGTGCATTTGTTCTCGCAGTCGCGCGGCAAGCTCCGCTTCGACGAAGCGCAGCAGGTGTTCGTGCCTGGCAACTCCGTGGAACGCGAACGTTCTGCTGGCGCTTGCTGCGGCACCGATGGTTTGCGTGCCACGCTGGAAGAAGGCTCACAAGCCGGTACCAGCGCTGCCGAAGCGGCAGGCAAGGCGGGCAGCGCCGAGGGCTATCACGTGCAATTGTTGGAAGGCAGCATGGTCGGTACGCCGGGCGTTCTGCCGCAGCCCGGGAACATACCTCCGTCCAAAGCCTTCGTCGACTTCCAGAACGACGTAACTTCGAAAGACCTCGCGCTGGCCATGCGTGAAGGCTTCGAGTCGGTGGAGCACATCAAGCGCTACACCACGAACGGCATGGCCACAGACCAAGGCAAAACCTCCAATATGAACTCACTCGGGTTCGTGTCGGCGGAAAAGGGTGTGGCGCTGCCCAAAGCCGGTCTTACCACCTTCCGCATGCCCTACACGCCCATCACGTTTGGCATCTTCGCCGGTTACGACCGCGGCGACTTGTTTGACCCGGTTCGCCCAACGCCCACGCATGCTTGGGCCGTGGCGAACGGTGCCGTGTTCGAAGACGTCGGCCTGTGGAAGCGTTCGCGCTACTTCCCGCGTGCTGGCGAAAATATGCACGCCGCCGTGGACCGTGAGTGCCTCGCCGTTCGTAACAGCGTTGGCCTCTTCGATGCCTCCACGCTCGGCAAGATTGAAGTGGTGGGCCCCGACGCCGCTACTTTCCTGAACCGCCTGTACGTGAACAATTTCAACACGCTCGCCGAGGGCAAGTGCCGTTACGGCATCCTGACGCGTGAAGACGGCTTCGTATACGACGACGGCGTTATCGCGCGTCTGGCCGAGGACCGCTTCCACGTGACCACCACCACAGGTGGTGCGCCGCGCGTGTTGCACATGATGGAAGACTATCTGCAGACGGAGTGGCCGGACCTGCAGGTCTGGCTCACCTCTACCACGGAGCAATGGTCAGTCATCGCCGTACAAGGCCCCAAGGCCCGCGAAGTCATCGCGCCGCTGGTGAATGGGCTCGATGTTTCCAACGCCGCGCTGCCTCATATGTCGATGGTGCGCGGAATGCTGGGCGACATCCCCATGCTGCTCATGCGCGTCAGCTTCACCGGTGAACTCGGCTACGAAATCAACGTGCCGGCAGGCCACGGCCAGCGCGCTTGGGAAATGGTGTGGGCCGCAGGTCTTGCGTACGGCATGACGCCTTACGGCACGGAGACCATGCACGTGCTCCGCGCCGAGAAGGGTTACGTCATCGTCGGCCAGGAAACCGACGGCACCGTGACGCCAGACGACGCAGGCCTCGGTTGGGCCGTCGCCAAGTCCAAGCCCGACTTCGTCGGCAAGCGTTCGCTGGCGCGCCCGGCGCTGGTGGCCAAGGGTCGCAAGCAGCTGGTGGGCTTGCTCACTGCGGAGCCGAAGACTGTTCTGGAAGAAGGTGCGCAGATCGCTGCTGTTCCCGAACAGCCCGTGCCGATGAAGCTCATCGGGCATGTCACGTCGTCGTACCACAGCGCCGTACTGGGCCGTTCCATCGCCTTGGCGCTGGTGGCGGATGGCCGCGCGCTCATGGGCCAGACGGTCTACATCCCGATGCCGGGCGGCGCCATTGCAGCGCAAGTGGTTGCGCCCGTGTTCTACGACACCGAGGGAGCGAAGCTTCATGTCTGAATGGTTCGCCAAGAGCGCTGCGCAAGCGGCGTTGACAGACGTGCCGGAAGGCCGTCGCTGGGTGTTGCGTGGCGGGGATGCGGCGCTCGCCGCTGCTGGGGCTGCCTTCGGCGCTTCGCTGCCCGCACAAGCCGGTGGCGTTGCTCGCGTCGCGGGAACACCGCGCGCCGCCTTGTGGTTGGGCCCGGATGAAATCTGGCTCGGCACCAGCATGGACGATGGCGCTGCGCTCGAGGCCGCATTGCAAACCGGCCTTGCGGCCCATGCGCATTCGCTGGTGGACATCAGCCACCGCAACGTTGCGCTGGAGCTCTCTGGCACGCATGCCGCGTGGCTGCTGAACTCGCTATGCCCGTTGGAGCTGACGCTAGAAGCGTTCCCGGTCGACACAGTCACGCGCACGCTGTTCAGTAAGGCGGAAATCGTTTTGTGGCGCACGGGCGAGCACAGCTTCCAGATAGTGCTCGGGCGTTCGTTCCGCGGCTACGTGTCCGGGCTGCTGGCGGAAGTGTCGCGGGAACTGGCGGCGGCCTGAGGCCGCCTACGAAGCGCGGCGCTATAGGGAAGACGGTGCGGCACTCGCCGCACTAGGCGCGTGCTCTGCCGAGCACCGCGCCTAACGGTTCACTGCGCTTTTTCCAGATAGGCCACTAGCGTTTCCGCAGTGTCACGCGAAACTCGCGTGCTGGCAGCCAAATGCGCTGCTCGCGCCTTGCGGTCGAAGAAGAGGTGTTCGCCTATAGGTTGTGCGGGCTTGGTAGCCGCCAGCCATAGCGCCGTGTCGGCGCCAGCGGCTTCGTCCCGTAGCACCCGTTTCAGCGCCGCGCGAAACCTTGGCAGTGAACGCTTCACGCCTGGCGTGTCCACCCAGCCCGGGTGCAGCACATAGCTGCGGCGTCCGTCGGCGTTCCATTGGGTTCGCCAATACTCGCTCAGCACCACCTGCGCACGCTTGTGGAAGGCGTAGGCGTAGGTGCCGTTGTAGCGGGCAGCGTCAGTCACATTCAGCATCGCGGTAGACAACGGCACGTGGTACGCGCCGCCCGAAGTCATGTTCACCACCACGGCTGTTGACGGCAGCAAGCCTGCAGCCACCAGCCCCTTGGTCAGTCGATAGTGGCTAAGCAAGTTCGTCGCGAATGAAGCTTCGAGACCTTCCGCGGTGAGCGTGTGTTCGTCGAGCATCACGCCGGCGTTGTTCACGAGCACATCAACGCGTTGGAGGGCAGCTGCAGTAGTTTGCCCGGGGGCGGCATTCGTGGTCCCGCCGCTATTCGCAACCGCACCTCGTTCCACCAGCCAGCGACTCACGTCGGCCATGCTGGACAAGTCGCAAGGCGCTGCTTGCAGTTGCAAGCCCTCCGCCTGTGCGGTGGCCACCACTTCATCCAGCTTGGTGCTGGCTCTTGCTACCGCCGTCACGCTGGCGCCGGCACGCGCTGCCGCCAAAGCGATGTGGCGCCCAATGCCAGCCGACGCTCCGGTGACCACCCAGTGCTGGCCGTGAAAGTCCGGCTGGAAGCGCGGCCAGAACAGGCGCCGCACATGAAAGCCAATGGCCGTGAAGCTGCAGAAGAACCGGCCGTAGAACGCGAGTGCGCCGAAGAGCAATTTGAGCTTGTCCATGGGGAAAGCAGCGTACCTGCGCCGGCAGCGCTTGCGAACTGCAATCCGTTTGATTAGATTTCAATCAATCTGATTGGAGCAACGGACATGGCCCAGGAAACACGTGTTGTCACGGCCCACCTGCCTACGAGCATGGCGGAAGCCTTGGACGAATTGGCCTACCGCACGGACCGCCCCCGCGGGTGGTTAGTGAAGGAAGCGGTGGGTGCTTATTTGGCCGAGGAAGCAGAAAAAGACCGCCTCACCCGTGCAGCGCTGGCCGCGCTGGATGCTGGGGCGGAAACCATCCCGCACGAGGAGGTGGTCAAGGAGTTGGAGTCGCTGGAGGCAGAATTCGCCCGCCGCGCCGCCGAAATGGGCCAGGATTGAGCCGTGAAGCGAGTCGTCTGGATGCCCGAGGCGCTGGGCGACCTGAATCGTCTGTCCCGATTTCTGGCAGAACTGAACCCGGCAGCAGCACGTCGTGCCGTTGCGTTGGCGAGGGTGCGCGCCGGTCAACTGGCTGAGCATCCACGCCTCGGCGAACGCCTCCCCGGCTTTGAACCGCGAGAATTGCGACGCCTGTCTGCAGGCAACTACGTGCTCCGTTACGAACTCACCGGGCAGGCCGTTACCATCCTTGGCGTGTTCCACTCGCGCGAAGTGCGCTAGTTCGGGGTCGGCAACAGTATCGCCAACCCAAGCAGCGAGGCCACCCGCGCTGCTACCGAACGGCTACGCTCTTAGGCGCGCAGGCGGGCGTTTTCCGGGTCGTAGATGGGTTCACGGCTCACCACCGCACGGCGGCGTTCACCCAGAATCTCCACCTCTAGCTCAGTGCCTTCAACGGCCAAGTCCGTGCGCACATAGGCCAGCGCAATGCTCTTGCCGATGCGATAACCGAAACCACCGGAAGTGACAAGGCCGACGACCTCGTCGCCCTTCAGCACCATGGACACCGCCGGTGCGTCGGCATCGCCCGCATCCACGATGAGCGGCACGAAGCGCTCCTTCGGGCCGGCAGCGAATTCGCGCTTCAGCGCTTCCTGGCCTATGAAACCACCCGGCTTGTCGAGCTTCACGAAGCGGTCGAGCGAGGCCATGAACGGCGTGTATTCCGTCGTCATGTCGCCCTTCCAGCCGCGATAGCCCTTCTCGAGGCGCAGGCTGTCCATGGCGTAGAGACCGAAGTCGGCGATGCCCAGGTCTTCACCGGCTTGCCAGATGAGGTCGTACACCGACAGCACGTGCTCCGCCGGCACATGCAGTTCCCAGCCCAGCTCGCCCACGTAGTTCACACGCATGGCGATAGCCTTCGTGTAGCCGATGGTGATGGTGCGCATCGACAGCCACGGGAAAGCGGCGTTGGTCAGTTCGTGGTCGGTCAGCTTCGCGAGCAGCTCACGCGACTTCGGGCCCACGACAATGAGCGTGCCGTAGCGTGCCGAAAGATTGTTGATCTGCACGCTGCCGTCCGCCGGCAGATGTTCGCGCAGCCAATGCTCGTCATGGCTTTCGCCAGCCGCGGCCGAGATGAGCCAGTAGTGGTTCGGCCCAAACGCGGTAATCGTCATTTCC
>CALQLF020000019.1 GCA_943331345.2 Candidatus Planktophila lacus
CTCGCTCCTACAAACGAACCCAGTGCCTGGTGGGAGCGAACCCGGTGCCTTGTGGGAGCGAACCCGGTGCTTTGTGGGAGCGAGCTTGCTCGCGACTCTTCCGGGGGCAGCAAGCTACCTACGCCACCGGATCCCCGCCGCCGGAGCGCTCACCAAGCCATTCGGCGTCCCAAAAAGCGTAGTCCCAAACAGAGACGCAGAGCCCGGCCCGCACGGGGTTGCGTACCAGGTAACGCGCCGCAGGACGCCACTCCCGCTCCCCGCGCAGGGCGTGCTCGTGAAACCCCGCCTGCCACACGGGGCCACCCTCCATCACTGCTGCGCGCGCCGTCAACGACTTCAAGCGCTGAACCGAAGCGGCCAGGGAAAGACCATGGCCTAGTTGCAACAACCAGTGCGCATGGTCTGGCATCAGCACCCATGCCATCACGCGAGTATCCAGAAGCTTTCCTCCGCCAGTCATAAACCGCGCTACTCGACAGGCAGTATCGAAATCTGCAAAAAGCGGTCGGCGCTCTTCCACAACACTGGTGACCAGATAGGCCGTTCCGGGAATCGAATAGCGATACCGGCGCAGAGCGCGATATCCCTTGTCGTTCAGGTGAAGAGTGCCTGCGGTGGCTGTGCGACTTTCCATGAACACAGCGTGGCGCCGGTGGCAACGAAAAACCAGCCGCAGTAATCAGCAAAGTTCTATAAAAACAGCGTGCTGCGCGCGCGGGACTGCCTGAAATGGGACGAAGCGCATAGATTCAAGACGACGTCGTTAAGAGTCGCGAGCAAGCTCGCTCCCACAAAGTAATGCTCCCCTACGCGGCCCCAACTCCAATGTAGGAGGCAGCTTGCTGCCGACCCAAGAGTCGCGAGCAAGCTCGCTCCCACAGTGGCATGGTTCTTTGTAGGAGGCAGCTTGCTGCCGACCCAAGAGTCGCGAGCAAGCTCGCTCCCACAGTGGCACGGTTTCTTTGTAGGAGGCAGCTTGCTGCCGACTCTTTCATTTCACACATAAAAAAACCGGGCCAAGCCCGGTTTTTATTTTTAAGAGTCGGGAGCAAGCTCCCTCCTACAAAGGCGGCTACAGCCGGCCTCAGCTGGCGTTGGCTATCATCGGCTGTTCCTCGGCAGGCTTTTCGAGGGCCTTGTAGAGGATGTACGGCGGGGCTTCGCCATTGATGACGGCGTCGTCCACGATGACCTTGTCGACGTTCTTCAACGCCGGCAGTTCATACATGGTGTCCAGCAGGACATTTTCGAGGATGGTGCGCAGACCACGGGCACCGGTCTTGCGAACCATGGCGCGCTTGGCCACGGCGCGCAGAGCGCTGTCCGCGAACTCCAATTCCGCCCCTTCCATCTCGAACAGCTTGCGGTACTGCTTCGTCAGCGCGTTCCGCGGCGAGGTGAGGATGGAGATGAGCGCGTCTTCGTCCAGCTCGTTCAGGGTGGCCACCACGGGGAGGCGCCCAACGAACTCGGGGATGAGGCCGTACTTCACGAGGTCTTCCGGCTCCACATCGCGGAACACTTCCACGCCGTGCGGCCGTTCGTCCTTGTTACGGACCTCGGCCACGAAGCCGATGCCGCTCTTCTGGGTGCGGTTCAGGATGATCTTGTCCAGCCCCGAGAAGGCGCCACCACAGATGAACAGGATGTTCGAGGTGTCGACCTGCAGGAATTCCTGCTGGGGGTGCTTACGGCCACCCTGCGGCGGCACGCTGGCCACGGTGCCTTCGATGAGCTTCAGCAGCGCCTGCTGCACGCCTTCGCCGGACACGTCGCGGGTGATGGACGGGTTGTCGCTCTTGCGGGAGATTTTGTCGATTTCGTCGATGTAGACAATGCCCGTCTGGGCCTTCTCCACGTCGTAATCGCACTTCTGCAGGAGCTTCTGGATGATGTTTTCGACGTCTTCGCCGACGTAGCCCGCTTCAGTGAGCGTAGTGGCGTCCGCAATGGTGAACGGGACATTCAACAGGCGAGCCAGCGTTTCGGCGAGCAGTGTCTTGCCGGAGCCGGTGGGGCCGATGAGCAGAATATTGCTCTTGGCCAACTCCACCTCGTCCTTCGGGCGCGACTTCTTCTCGCCGACGGGGGCGTTGGACTGCAAGCGCTTGTAATGGTTGTAAACGGCCACGGCGAGCGTCTTCTTGGCCTTGTCCTGGCCAATGACATAGTCGTCGAGAACCTTCTTGATTTCCTGCGGCTTCGGCAGCTTCTCGCGGGAACGTTCCTGCTTCTCTTCGAGCTCTTCGCGGATGATGTCGTTGCAAAGCTCGACACATTCGTCGCAAACGAACACAGAGGGGCCGGCGATAAGCTTGCGCACCTCGTGCTGGCTCTTGCCGCAGAACGAGCAGTAAAGCAGCTTGCCGTCGTCCTTCGCCCGGGTGTCGTCGCTCATTCAGCGCTCCTGCTAGGGTGCATGAAAAGGTTTATAGCACGACAGCCGTCAGGCCGTCGGCGCCACGTCACGCTTTGCCAGCACGTGATCGATCATGCCGTAGTCGCGGGCCGCTTCGGACGACATGAAGTTGTCGCGCTCGGTATCCGCCTTGATGCGGTCCAGCGTCTGGCCAGTGTGGTGGGCCAGGATGCCGTTGAGGCGGTCGCGGATGTAGAGAATTTCGCGAGCGTGGATGTCGATGTCCGTCGCCTGGCCCTGGTACCCGCCCAAGGGCTGGTGGATCATGACGCGGCTGTGGGGGAGCGAATAGCGCTTGCCCTTGGCACCGCCCGCCAGCAGCACGGCGCCCATGCTGGCTGCCTGCCCGATGCAGATGGTGCTGACGTCCGGCTTGATGAACTGCATGGTGTCGTAGATGGCCAAACCCGCGGTGACATGGCCACCCGGCGAGTTGATGTACATCGCGATGTCCTTGTCCGGGTTTTCGCTTTCCAGGAACAGGAGCTGGGCGACAATGACGTTCGCCATGTAGTCCTCGACCGGACCGACACAGAAAATGATGCGCTCTTTGAGCAAGCGCGAGTAGATGTCGTAGGCGCGCTCGCCGCGGGCGGACTGCTCCACCACCATCGGCACCAGATTCAAGGCACGCTCATTCATTTGCTACTCCTTCCGTGTTCTGGACAGACCGGGAAAGGAAACGTTCCCTCCCCCGGTTTCGGCCTGACTACAACAGGCCACAGAGCTCAGGCCTCAGGCCTCGGCGCCGAAGTTCATCACTTCGCGGAACGAGACAGGCTGCGGAGAGACATTGGCCCGGGAAGCCACCCATTCAAGGGCTGCCTCTTCAAGAAGGTTCATTTGCAGCTGCTGCATCACCTGCGGGTTGCTGCGGTAGCCCTTCGCCGACTCTTCCGGGTTTTCGGTCTGGGCGGCGGCCTCGAGGAGGCGCTGTTCCAGCACGGCGTTGTCGATCTGGATGCCGACCGAATTCACCAGCTCCGTCATGAGCAGGCCAATCTGGACGCGCTTGCGGGCCGGCTCGACGAACGGGTCCCGCGGGGGGAGCGTGTTGGCGTCGCGGGCGCCCATGCGGCGGAGCATGTCCAACTGCAGTTCGCGGATGGCCTGTTCAACCAACAGCTGCGGCAGCTCGAGCGGGTTGGACTCGGCCAACTTGTCGAGAATGGCCGAACGGCGGCGCTGCTTCAGCGTCTGGGCCAATTCGCGGTTCATGTTGTCTGCCACTTCGGTACGCAGACGCTCCACGCCGCCCTCGTCGATACCGAAAGCCTTGCAGAACTCGTCGTTGAGCTCGGGCAGGTTGGGCGCTTCCACCTTCTGGAGGGTAGCGGTGAACTGGGCCGTCTTGCCGGCCAACTGCGGCGCACCGTAGTCCGCCGGGAAGTTGACGTCGAAGGTGCGGGTTTCGCCGGCAGAGCCGCCGCGGATGCCAGCCTCGAAGTCGGGGATCATGCGGCCGGCGCCGAGGATGAAGTTGATGCCTTCAGCCTTGCCGCCATCGAACGGCACGCCGTCGAGGGTGCCTTCGAAGTCCACGGTGACGCGGTCTTGGTCCTGCGCGGGACGACCAGCGTCCGCGTAGTCCGGGCGCTGCTTGCGCAGGGTTTCAATCATGGCGTCGATGTCGGCAGCAGTGACTTCCACCTGCGGCAGGCTGAGTTCCATGCCTTCGTGGCCCTGCAGGGTGACCGTGGGGTACACCTCGAAGTGGGCGGCGAAGCGGAGGTCTTCGCCCGAGCCGAGCGAGAGCGGCTCGACCTGAGGCTGGCCAACCGGCTGCAGGCCTTCCTGACGGAGGCTTTCCGACAGGGCCTGACCGATGAGCTCGTTCACGACTTCATCGCGAACCTGGCCACCGTGCTGGCGGCGGACGATATCCAGCGGCGCCTTGCCGGGGCGGAAGCCCTTGATCTTGGCGGTGCGACTGACCGTCTGGAGCCGCAACGAGAACGCCTTCTCGACCCGCTCGGCGGGCACTGCCACTTCCATACGGCGACCGAGGATACCCATCACCTGCACCGACACACTCATGGCTGAACCAACCTCTTGTCCTGAAAGGAAATTCTGTTCTTTTTCCGGCACCCGGCCGATGGTGCGAGAGGAGGGACTCGAACCCTCACGGAGTTACCCACTGGAACCTAAATCCAGCGCGTCTACCAATTCCGCCACACTCGCCCGAGGCCGGGATAAGCGCACCAGTATACCCCAGCCACGGCGGCCTGACAGGGCCGTGGGGGACATGAATGGAGCGCACAGGAGCCAAGGGAAGGGCCCTAGGGCCGTGTGGTGGGTATCAGCGCCAGCAAGTCGTCGTATTGTCGGTACCACTCGACTTGGTGGCCCCGCGCAACAGCGCCTCGGTTAGCGTGAACCGCGCGCAGTTGGTGTCCTTTAGCTGGGGGCTGCCGGCGGCAGGCACCGCCACGGCGGTGAAGGCATTGGCCAAGTCCGTGGATTCGATGGTTAGCGTGTAATAGCGACGATCCGTTCCCGGAATGCCCAACCCCGTTGGCGGCGAGGTAGTGATATTGGCGGTGGCTGCATAGGTGTTGTTCTGCAAGTAGTAACGCTCCTGCGCCGCCGCCACCCGCAACAGCGCTGCCGTGGCATCCGTACGCTGCGCGCGCAAGACCTGCGCCCGATAAGCCGGGTAAGCGATGGCCGCGAGTATGCCCACGATGGCGATGGTGACCATCAGTTCGATGAGCGTGAAGCCACGATTGCGCCTATGGGTGTTCAATTCCATGCCCGGCTGATTCATGGCGTTACCTGCCGTTCACGCCAATAGGTTTTCTTGGGCGCATTGCTGAATTCCACACCGCAAGTTTCAAGACCCACGAGGCAACGCGGCGGTGGCCGGCAGGCCTCGCCCACGCAGCCAGCCGCCGGACTGGGGAACAGGAACACGGCTTCCGGGGAGATGCCACCCTGTGCCAATACCTTCTCTCGGTCGGCTGTCGTGGGCGGGTTCAGCACCACATCGCGGTTGGCGGCGAGGAGTGGACTGCCGTCGATGAGATTCACGGAGAACAAGCGATTGGTACCCTGCCGCGGCGTGCAGGAGGCAGCCAGCCCGCTGACGTCGGGAGTGAAACTGGGGAAGAACACCACGTTGCCGAAGGTACGCGCTTCCGCCAGCACCTTCTCGCCCGTGCGCGGCAGAACAATCTTCCAGCCCGCTGCGGCGGCCGGAATGGTGGGCGCCACATTGGCCGTGACATTCACCAAGGTGGAGGTCGTGTCGGTGATGGGCGTCCAGGCGTTGAATTCCGCCTGCGTCTTCTTCGCGAACACGCTGTAATCGCGCAGTGCGTAGAACACGTCCTGCACCTGCGTATTCAACGGGCTGGCGCGATAGCCAGAACCCACGTTGATGCTGAGATAGGCAGCGGAGCCTGGCTTGCGCACCAAGGCCACGTCCGGGGCGTAATAGAAGCGCCGCGTGGTGGACGCCGGGTGTGTTACGTCGTCCGCATTGCCGAGCGAGGCAAACACGCCACCCGCACCGAAGCTGGACACGGGGTTACCCTTGGTAAAGTCGAAGCGCCAAACCCGCCCGCCCATGTCACCGGCGTAAACGCGGTCGGCGTAGTCGTCACCGTCGAAGTCAATGACACGAACATCCGCCGGAATGGCGTTGTTCATCTTCGCCAATTCCAGCGTCGCGCCGCTACCGGTGCCGCCGGCGCGCCACAACACACTCCCGGTGACTGCATCAACGATGTAGATGCCGTTACCCGAAGCGTCCGTGGTGTACGTTGTAGTGCCATCCACGGCCGGGTCCTGGTCGGCCTCATAGCCGCCACCAAAGATGATGACGTCCTTGTCTACGCTTTGGGACGAGCCGCCGATGTCTGCTTTGGTGAGCTGCGGCGTGGACCAAGTCTGCCCAATGCCCGGCAACTGCGCGCCAGTCAGCTTCCACAAAAAGCGCGGCGCGGTTTTGTCAGTCACATCCAAAGCGAAGTAGTTGCTGCCACCCCGCCGCTGCCCGAAGTAGAGGTAAACCTTGTCACCATTCGCCGGCTCGATGACGCCGTTGAAGTTCTTGTCGACGCGAAGAACGGAAATGTTGCCGTCGAGGGTACTCAGCTTGACATTGGTCGAGGTCGAATCCAGCGCATTCAGCACTTGGGTCCACGTAGTATCCGGCACGAAAGACCACAATTCAGCGCCACTCGTCACGTCAATGGCCTGCAAGATGCCTTCGTTTGTCGCTGCGTAAACCACGCCATCATTGGCATTAGGCGAAGCCGCAGTACCGCCATAGATGACAGTAGCCGGACGCGCATGGAGCGGGTCGCCCATCTGCAAGCGAGCCTCAGTGATATTGCCGTCGGCGTCGAGGTCGAAGACATCCGCACCGCGAAGCCAGTTAATGGCCTGTGTCAGGGTGGTGCCAGTAGTGATACCAAGCGCTGCGGAAGTCAGCGCGGCGTTGGCTGTAGACCATGCATTTGCAGCATTGGTCAACAGCGTGGTGGGCGAACCGCTGTAATAGGTGTACATCTTGCGCAGCGCCGGGTCCGGCAATTTGCTAGCCGCACCGCCCTGCGCTGCCTGTGCTCCGTCCACCGCGGGCGACCAGTAACTCTGCGCGGAGTCCTTGAAGAACCCCGAGGCTGCATCCACCGCCGGCAGACTATTCACGTCGACGAGATTGCCGGTCGCCGGGTCCACTTGGTATTTCTTCAGATTGCCGGGCCAGAGCTGCGACAACGCGGGACGGAACACGGTGACGTAAATGTCGTTGAGGTTCTGGGTTCGGTTGAAGGCGTTCACGCTCACCGTGGGTGACGAGAACGTGGTGTTGATGCTGAGAATTTCCGTGACGATGGATTGAAAGACCGTAGAGAGTTCCGCCGTATCGTTGGCCACGTAGTACTTGCCGCCACCCAGCGTGGCCGTGCGTTGCAGCAACGTCTGCGTGCTGGCGAAGCCGATGGTATACGTCTGCACTGTCTGCACACCCGGAATGTTCGGGTTCTGGTCAGCCGTGGCGTAGTAGCCGGCCAAGTCGTCAAGGCAGATGCCGTCCGGGTTCGTCACGCTACCCGTCGTATCGCAACTCGCCTTGCCCACCATCGAAGCTGCGAGAGCGTTCGCACTACTGTCCTGAGTGGGGTCACCGTCGGTCAGGTAAACAATATAGTTTTTCTGGCACCCGTATTCGATGGGAGTCTTGTAAGTGCTGGTATTGCTGGCGAGGCGCGAACCGATGACGCTGGGGTTGGCTATCGAAGTAAAGCCAGACAACTTGGTAGCACTCTGGCCGAAGTTCCAGGTCTTGCCCTGCCAGTACAGCCCGGCTTCGTACATCGTCTCCGAAAGCGGCGTGAAGGTTTCCGCATTCAGCCCCACGAGCGAGGAAATCATGGTCGCGCGGTTCGTTTCGATGTCATTCACCGGCACGGCGACCAACCCACCCTGGTTGTTGTAACTGAAGTACATCAAGCCAACATTCACGCCGGTGATGGAATTCAGCAGGCTGGTGGCCACATCGCGAACGATGTTGATCTTGGAATTGGAAACAGTGGCCGTGGTGTTGTACCAAGCGACGTAGTTGGCACTGTAGAGCGTGTAGGTGTTCTGCCGGGTCCAGTCGATGGAACTGGCAGCCGTGGCGGTGTAGCCCGTATCGGTATTGGCAGTATCGTCCTTGGCGTACTTGGCAGCCGAGGCCGCGTTAAGACCGTGGATACCACTGTCCGCCTGGCACTCCACAATATGCGTAGGCTGACGCGAGTCCAGCGTACTCCAACGACGGCCACCCGCGGAACGGGAGGCGTCGTAGCGACCGATACGTCCGATGTAGAAACCGGAGGAGGTGAAAGCGGTGTTCGCCGCGTTGCAGGCTACCGCCGAGGCATTAACCCAACTCGTGCTGCTGCAACTTGGAACACTGGAGCCGGTAGCAAAAAAGACTCGCGACGAGAGCGTTGCGCCGCACGAGGACGTGGTCAGGTAATTCGTCGCTGGGTCGAAGGCCGTCTGCGTGGTAATCAGTTCCGACATGGAGCCGGAGTTGTCGAAGATGAACAGGATATTTGGCTTGATGGTGGCGAACTGGCTGTTGCTGCCAACGAAAATCTCGGTGTCGTCCGCGTGGGCAGGCAACAGCGGCAGCGAAGCGAACAGCGCCGCCAACAGCACCGCAACATGACGAAAAGAAGAATGACGGTTCATGGCATCACCGTGACACGAGTGACTTCACCCGAGGACAAGCTTATGGACAGAAAGACCGCCGTGAACTTGCCACCCTGAACGGCAGCCAAAAACTCACGGTACGTAGCGGGCTGGTTGAGGACCAGAAACCGTGTAGCCGCCCCGAGTGGGTAACGGTCTTGCTTGCAACGCACACAGCCGGGCAGAGATACCGAACCTCTAGCGCTATCGGGCCAACGCGTGTCCGCCACCTTCAGTTCGTACGAGTACTCTTGCATCACCAAAGGATGAACAGCCTGCGCAACCGGCACAACACAGATGGTTCCCAGCAAAAACAGCGAGGCCAACAGGGCGGCGATGGGCCTGCTGGAAACGCTTGCGCCTCGCGGGCTACCGTCATTGCAGGTGTTTTCAATAGTTTGCATATGCTGCCCCTACCCTGCGCTTCAACGCGCTGAAGGCCCGATGATGTAAAAACCCTGTTCCTGCACCACTTCACTGCCGCGCACCGATTTTCCGGTGGCCTGTACCTCGAAGTGGAAGGCGGAGAAACCGGAACTGGTTCCCAGGCTGTAGCCACCCGCCGGCACGCCGGTCACGCCGTTGTCCGGGTCGAAACTGACCGTGTATTCATAAGTGTCGGTGGCGTTGCCCGGCACAGCGGTACTGGCCACTGTCACTGTCACACCCGTGGTCGGCAAGTTGGGCGTGATCATGCCCAGCTGCACGCCACGGGAGGCTGCTTGAAAGGCATTTTCGTGGAACTGCCGGTTGGCCGCCATGCGCAGGTCGGAGGTCGCCATGGTCATGGCCGCCACCGCGAGCACCGTGATGACCAACAGCAAAATGAGGCCAACAAACAAAGCGACGCCACGCTGGCTACGGGGAGAAGCAAAGCGCATCGGGCGTTTTTTTCCTGTGCTCATGTCAGCCTCAAACCGCCGGATTACGCAGCGCCAGCGTCTTCACTACCACCCGACGATGGCGCGAATCGCTGTAGGCAGCATGGGTATGGTTGGCGAGCGTATAAGCGGTGGTCTCCACATGCCCCTGGTCGCGTTCTTCGGACACCACCAGCAACGACAGTCGCACTGCCACGAGCAAACCGGTGGCCGGCTCGCTACCCGGGTTCACGTAAACGTCGGCGGCACCATCGCTGCTGGTATCGAAACCCAATTCGACCTGCAGGTCTTGCACGCCGCGTACCACTTCTTCGTCGATGATGGTTGGCGCGCCACCCACCGAAGTGAGCCGCTTGCGACGCAAGGCCCATTGGGGTTGGCCGTCCACATTGTTAGCCAGTGCGCCCACGTAGTAGGCATTCACTTCCACGTCATGGGTAACGGTGGCGGGCGGCGCACCGTACCCCGTCGGGCGCGCACCGTCGGTTATCAACTGCCCACGCAACGGACCCGACTGCAACTGCAGCACGCCCGCAGCCAAGGTCGTCACTTCGGCAGAAGCGTGGCGTACCACCAGCACGTCGGTATCCGCCACATACGACTGGGCGGCACATGCCAGACCGTAGGCGGCGTCCGTCGCCTGCACGTACTGCGCCAAATCCACCGTGAAATTCACACCGCAGTTACCCACCACCACGGTGTCGAGCGCGGAACGAGAAGAAGTCGAGGCCGTGGCACCGCCCACCAAATCCGCACGGTTGGTCTTGCCCCAGTAAGAAGCCAGACGCACGTCGGGTTCCAACACGGCCAAGGCGTAGGTGGCTATTTCTTGCACGCTGGCGGTGCTTTCGCTGGCGCGCTGGGTGTTGCGCGAGTCCACCAGCAGCCGCACGGCGCCGTAGACCAGGATGATGCCGATGACCAGCGAGATCATCAGTTCCACCAGCGAAAAGCCGCGCTGCCGCTGTATTTTCATCACTGGAACCCCAACACGTAGGTTTGCGCGCCCACATTGGGCTCGGTCCAGCGCACCGTGATGGTGTAAGTCGTCGGCGAGGTAGAGGTGTTCACCGCGACGGTGCCGGTGCCCGCCGGCAAGCTGCGCGCCAGCAAGGCGGCCCACTGCGCCTTGTCCGTGGTGGCCATCTGCGCCGCTGTACAACCCGCCGCACTACAAGCAGCCACGGCGGTATTGGCGGCGCCAGCCGCCAGCGCATAATTTGCACCGCCGCTGGCATTGGCGCGGATGCGGTCCACCATGTCGCCCGCCAAGGTCACCGCATCGCTGCGGAGCAAGGCAGTACGACCGAAGCGCAGCGCGCTAACGTACAGCGCCGCAATGCCGAGCAAACCCACGCTGAGCACCACCAACGCGACCAGCGATTCAACCAGCGAGAACCCACGCGCAAAACGCGCGCGACGGTCGGCAGCAAGCTGCCTCCCACAAACCGCTCCAATGTGGGAGCGAGCTTGCTCGCGACGGAAAGGAAGCAACCTCACGGGCACCCCCCGATGCTGGCACCGGCAATCTCGGCCACAGACCTCGTCACCCGCGGACGGCCGGCAGCAGAGACCAGAACGCCTCGCGCACGAGAAAGGTCCGCGCCATTGGCCGAGGCGTTCCCGCGCGAATCGCAGATGGCAATTCCCGCCAAAGGCGCACCGGCAGCCAACGTGACACCGAACCCGGTGGGAGCATAGGCGAAGTAACCAGCGTTACCCGCGGGAATGGACCCAAACCCCACCTCGACACCCGGCACGGCGTGCCGCTGCAAAATGGCCTCACCAGCATCGACCGCACCGTTGGCGTTGGTGTCCTGAAACACCACCCACCCAGTGCGCCTGACGCCAGCGCTGCAGGCAGGCGTAGCGGCGTCCGGCGCTGCCGAAAAACACACCACCACATTGCGCCGGCGCTTCACTGCTTCGCCACGGGCCAGGTAAAACGAGCCGAGCAAATCGTTGGCGGTGCTGGTGAGTTCGGCGCTCCGTAGATAGTTGCGGAATGAAGGAATGCCAATGCCAAGGATGAGCGCGCCGATGGTAATGGCAACCATCAACTCCAGCAGCGTGAAGCCCAACAGATGGCGACGGACGAATTTCCGGTTCATGGCAGCCAGCAAACCATGGGACACCGAGGCGCGGCTAGCCAAACCCGACGAACGGCGCTGGCAGGGCGACGAACGGTGACACTGCTGTCGGGCGCAAGCTCCCTCCCACAATGGAACTGCCGCCCAAAGTGGAAATGGCGCCCACAATGCAAATGGCGCCTGTGGGAGCGAGCTTGCTCGCGACGGTCGGCAGCAAGCTGCCTCCCACAAACTGCTCCGGTGTGGGAGCGAGCTTGCTCGCGACGCTTCAGCCGCCGCGTTCGGCCAACCCCCGCGTTTCCACAATGAACCGACTGAGCAACGCAGCCGCGAACGGCATAACCGCGAGGAACATGAGGGCTTGCAGCGCGCCGGCCACCGGGTCGCTCTGGGCGGCCGAATAGGCGCCCACCAGGAACGGGCCGAATGCCGCCAATACGCGCCCAATGTTGTAGCTGAAGCCACTGCCGAGACCGCGTAAGCGTGGCGGAAACAATTCGGGCAAGTAGAAATTGAACGCCGCGAACACGCCGTACAGCGACAGGCCAATGAAGAACACCAGAGTGAGCCGCCACTCGGGCGCCCAGACCAAGCCGAACACACCCACCATCGCCAGTGCTGCGAAGCCGTAGTACGCCGTGAACAGGCTGCGGCGCCCGAGCCGCGCCGCCAGCGGCACCGTGAGCAAGGCCCCCACCAACCCGCCGAGGTTGAACCAAAAGCCGGCCTGGGCCTTCCAGCCTTCCGCCAACTGCTGCGCCGCCACACCGGTCAGCCCGGTTTCAGCCGCACGCATCTGCGCGAGGTTCACAGCCAAGGTGGGCATGAACGCGTTAACGCTCCACCACGACAGCAGGCCCAAAGCAGCCATCGAAAAACCGCTGAATGTCGCGCGCCGCCAAGTAGGGCTAAGCAGTTCGCGCAACCCTTCCAGCGGGGACCGCGCCATGGCCGGCACAAATCCTTCGGGCTCGCGAATGAACCAGCGGAACAACACCGCCACGAATACCGGCACCAAGCCGCACAGGAACACGAAGCGCCAACTGAGGTCCGGACGGTCCGGCATGAGTTGGCCGGAGATGAACCACGTAGTGAACGTGGCGAGGAACAACCCCAGCGGCGAGGCAGTCTGCAACAACGCTGCCATTTGCAGGCGACGGTTCTCCGGCACCGCTTCAGCCACGAGCGTCACGCCCGCAGCCCACTCGCCGCCAATGCCCAAGCTAGCCACTATGCGGCAGAGCACGAGAGTTTCGAGGTTCGGCGCTGCTGCGCAGGCCGCCGTGCCCACGGCATAAAGCAAGATGGACCAACTCAGTGCCCTCACCCGCCCGATGCGGTCGGCGAGGTAGCCAAACAAAATGCCACCGATGGCCCAAACCACCAGCAGCAAGGCGCTTAGCAAGCCGTTCCATTGCAGCGTGGCGGATTTGGCTTCAGGGGTGCCTGGCACCAGGCCCAGCAGCGTAGGAATGGCATTGGGCGCCACGAAGTTGAACAGGACCGCGTCGAAGACGTCGAAGCCCCAACCCAGCCAAGCGGCGAACACCAGCACCCACTGTCGACGCGTCAGTCCCCACATTTATTTACGGCCTCGCACAATTTCGGTAGATATCGCGGAAGGGCGCCACCAAGTTCTGGCGCAGCGTACGGCATTCACGCTGGCGACTGTGGTGGTTATGGTGCATCCAAGGACCTTGTAGCCAATACTCAAGCCAGCGAGGGTTGCGCAGGCACACGTGGTGGTGGTTCATCGGGTCCCTTTAGTAAGTCAGGCCCAATTTATGCTCACGCGCGTAGGCAAACAACCGCGACACCAAAAACACTACGCCCATCCCGACCAAAATGACGCCCCTCGTTCCCATCCGCGCTGCCGCCGCACCCGCCAGCGCCACGCCGACGGTCTGTCCGCCGAAGTAGCACAAGGCGAACAAAGACACAGCCGAGCCCCGCCGTTGCGGCGCCATTTGCGTGGCGTTGGTCTGCAGCGTGTTGTGCAGCATGTAAAAGCCCATGCCCAAGGCAAAGCATGCCAGTACCACCGCCGGCACTGAAGGCGCGAAAGCCACACAGCCTATGGCTAACAACATCACCCAGCCGCCGCCTCGCGCCAGCCCCACTTCGCCGAGCCGCGGCACCAGTTTCCGCGCAGCAAAGGAAAACGCCGTTCCGCCGCCACCGAAAGCCATGACCATGGCACCAGCCGCGGTAAGCGACACACCCAACGTGTGATGTAGATGGGTAGCGAAGAACGCCAAAGCGCCGAATACGGCCGCACCTTCGACGAACACGGTCAACACCACCACCCGCGGCCAAGGCTCGGCCAGTACGGCGCCGAATTCCTGAAACAAGTGGCGCACAGGATGAACCGCAAGACTGGCGGGCGGCGGCGGTTCAACAGGCAACTGCCGCTGCGCACGCGCCAAGGCCAAGGCACTTACCAAGAACACAACGGCAATGCCTAGAAAGGGAATTTGCCGACCGAGATAGTCTGCCGCGAGTCCGCCGAGCAATTGCCCACTGGCTACGCCGGCAATCTGCCCCACCAGAAACCGCGCGAGGACGAACTGCCGGCGCTCATAGGGCACTACATCGCCAATCCACGCCATAGCCAGCGGCAAGATCGCTGCCGTCACGGCGCCCGCGAAGGCGCGCGCGCCCACCAGCCAACCGAGCGTCGGGGCCGCAGCGCAAGCCAAGGCGCCTAAACAGCAAGCCAGGCAGCTAGCAGTGATGACCCGCAATTTGCCGTAGCGGTCCCCCAAGGGCCCGAACAGCAGTTGCCCCAGCGCATAGCCCAGCGTGAAACAAGTGACCACCGCCGCCACCACGCCAATCGGCCGCGAAAACTCGGTGGCAAGACTGGGCAGCAGCGCGTCCATGCCGCGCTGGGAAAGGCCACTGCCAAAGCCCGCCAACGACAAGGCCAGCACGGCACGGTCGACGACGGGGTCTGCACCGCTAGCGGCGTTGGAAGAAGGAGCAGCGGTCATCCGGGCAGCATAACGCGTGACGAAAGAGTCGCGAGCAAGCTCGCTCCCACAAATCGTTCACATCGCGCCTTCCCAATGTAGGAGGGAGCTTGCTCCCGACCGCTTTATTTCACTTACTTGTAGAAGGGAGCTTGCTCCCGGCGGCAACAACATTTGTGGGAGGGAGCTTGCTCCCGACTCTTCGTTGTATGCTCAACCCAACCTTTGCCGGAGCCTCACCATGCCCGTCCCAGACCTGCGCACTGCCTACGGTTCCCTGCTGGACGGCAAACTCGACCGCCGCGAGTTCCTGCAATTGGCCATGGCGCTCGGGCTTTCCAACACTACCGCCGCCAGCATGGCTGGCATGGCGCCCGCCACACCGGAAAACCCCGCCGGCCGACGCCGCCCTAACATCTTGCTCATCCTCGCTGACGACCTTGGCTTCGGCGATTTGGGCGTGATGGGCTCGGAGATTCGCACGCCGCACATCGACAGCATTGCGCGCAACGGCACGCTGCTTACCGCCATGTACAACGCCGGGCGTTGCTGCCCTACGCGTGCCTCGCTGCTCACTGGCATGTATTCGCACCGCGCGGGCCTCGGGCATATGGTGACTGACCTCGGCACCCCCGAATATCAGGGCTACCTGCGCGAAGACGCCGCCACCATCGCCCAAGTGCTGAAGACTTCCGGTTACCGCACGATGATGGCCGGCAAGTGGCATGTGGGTGGCGATTTGTGGGCGACGCGCGTGCCCACTTGGCGCCTCGGCGACCGCGACCGCCCTACCCCACTGCAACGCGGCTTCGACCGGTTCTACGGCATGGTCGATGGCGTCATGCACTACTTCTCGCCGTGGCATATTCAGGACGACGATAAGACCGCCGAGATTCCAGACGACTTCTATCTGACCGATGCCATCACGGATGCCGCCATCGGCATGCTGGAAGAGAACGCCAAGACCGACCAGCCCTTCTTCATGTACTTGGCCCACCACGCGCCGCACTGGCCTTTGCACGCCTTGCCGGAAGATATCGAACGCTATTCCGGCCAGTATTCACGCGGCTGGGACCAACTGCGCGGCGCACGTTACGAGGAACTGCGGCATCGCGGCGTGCTGCAGCACCCGTGGGCGCTGTCCCCGCGCGACCCGGAAGCACCGGCATGGGACAACGCGCCACACCAGAACTGGGAAGCGCAGCGCATGGCGGTGTACGCAGCGCAAGTGGACCGCATGGACCAGCAGATTGGCCGCGTGCTGCAAACGCTGAAGCGGCTGGGCAAGTACGACGACACGCTGGTGCTGCTCTTCTCGGACAATGGCGGCTGCGCGGAGGCAATGCGCGAAGGTGGTTGGACGCAGTTCTACCCGGACAAGACGCGCGACGGGCAACAGATCATTCTCGGCAATCGTCCCGGATTGAACCCCGGCAGCGCTACCACCTTCCAGAGCTACGACTTGCCTTGGGCGAATGCGTCCAACACGCCGTTCCGGCTGTTCAAGCACTTCGTGCATGAGGGTGGAATCTCCACGCCACTGGCCGTGCAGTGGCCCGCGTTGCTGGCGCCAAGCGGCATCAACCACACGGCGTGTCATGCCATCGACATTCTTCCCACCATCCTCGACGCTGCGGGTGTCGCCGTACCGAGTGAATTGGGTGGACACGCCGTCCGGCCCATCGACGGCGAGAGCCTGCTGCCTCTGCTGCGCGGGAAGCGCTGGCAGCGCGAGCAGGCATTGCACTGGGAGCACGAAGGCAACTGCGCCCTGCGCGATGACAACCTGAAGCTGGTGCGCAAGTTCGAAGGCGACTGGGAGCTTTACGACATGGAAGCAGACCGCACCGAACTGCACGACTTGGCGCCGCGCAACAAGCGCCTCGTGGGACGCATGGCGCGCGCGCACCAGCGCTGGGCCGACGACATTGGCGTCATTGACTGGGGCATTCAGGGACCCAAGGTGAAGGCCGCCTGGGGAATGAAAGACCTGAAAGGCTGAAGCGTCGCGAGCAAGTTCGCTCCTACAAGACGTTCATACCCCCGCTTTGTAGGAGGGAGCTTGCTCCCGACCTCTTCCACAACGAAAAAGGGGACTGCCTTGCGGCAGTCCCCTTTCCGGAGTTGGTGGGCCGTGTAGGACTTGAACCTACGACCTACTGATTAAGAGTCAGCAGCTCTACCAACTGAGCTAACGGCCCGAAACATCTAAAAACCTTGCACCGCCCCGCCAAGAGGTGGGGTGGACGACGGGACTCGAACCCGCGACGGCCGGAATCACAATCCGGGGCTCTACCAGCTGAGCTACGTCCACCATCGTGCGGTCAACATCCCAAATCGCCTGACCAGACACCACCCGAAAGTGATTACTGGCGCGCCCGGCAGGAATCGAACCTGCAACCGCTGGCTTAGAAGGCCAGTGCTCTATCCGGTTGAGCTACGGGCGCATCGCGGCAAACTGGTCGGGGCAGAGGGATTCGAACCCCCGACCCTCTGCTCCCAAAGCAGATGCGCTACCAGACTGCGCCATGCCCCGCCGGAACCCTTTGCCGAGGGCGACTTGCTTTGAGCTTGCGCCCAACCAAGAAGCGGAAGTTTAATTCCTGAAGGGTGGCTCGTCAAATATTGCTGTGGGATAATTTCTTGCTGCGTCGCGTCGCCGTTCCCTCCGGGGGCAGCGCCGGGGCCGGCAATGGCGCAGCATGCTGCCCTCTCTTCGTCACATTCGTCACAGGAAACGCTCTGAAATGTCCGCCCAGATCATCGACGGCAAGCGTATTGCAGACCAATTGAAGGCCCAGGTTCGTGTTGCTACGGACGCCATGGCCGCCGCCGGCAAGGCCCGCCCAGGGCTCGCGGTGGTGAAAGTGGGCAGCGACCCCGCCTCGGCCGTCTATGTGCGCAACAAGCGCCTTTCCTGCGAACAGGCCGGCATCATCTCGGTGGCACACGACCTGCCCGCGGAAACCAGCCAAGCGGATCTCATCGCGCTCATCGACGCACTGAATGCCGACCCGGTCATTGACGGCATCCTGGTTCAGCTGCCGCTGCCAAAACACATCGAGTCTTCGCTCGTCACCGAACGCATCATCCCGGAGAAGGATGTGGACGGCTTCCACCCCTACAACATCGGCCGCCTCGCGCTGAAGCAACCGCTGGTGCGGCCGTGCACGCCTTACGGCATCGTGAAACTGCTGGAGGCCTACCAGTTGAACGTGGCGGGTCTGGACGCCGTCATGGTCGGTGCTTCGAACATCGTCGGCCGCCCCATGGCGCTGGAAATGATGCTGCTCGGCGCCACGGCCACCGTGTGCCACAGCCGCACGAAGGACCTCGAGGGCCATGTGCGTCGCGCGGATGTGGTGGTGGCTGCCATCGGCAAGCCCGACTTCGTGAAGGGCGCCTGGATCAAGCCAGGCGCCATCGTCATCGACGTGGGCATCAACCGCCTCGATAGCGGCAAGCTGGTGGGCGACGTGGAATACGACGTGGCCGCCGAACGTGCCAGCTGGATTACGCCCGTGCCGGGTGGCGTGGGCCCCATGACCGTGGCCGCGCTAATGCAGAACACGCTCGAGAGCGCCCTGCGCCGCCGCGGCTAATCTTGTAGGAGGCAGCTTGCTGCCGACCCCAAGAGTCGCGAGCAAGCTCGCTCCCACAGGCGCCATTCCTTGCAGGAGCCTGCCCCGACCTTGTAGGAGGGAGCTTGCTCCCGACCCCAAGAGTCGCGAGCAAGCTCGCTCCCACAGGTGCCATTACTTGTAGGAGGGAGCTTGCTCCCGACCTGTTAAGGAATGGTGCAACGCCAAGTGCTACCGGAAGCGCCGTCTTCCAGCAGTACGCCGCGCGCCGCCAGCCCATTGCGCAGGGCATCGCTCTGCGCCCAGTCTTTCGCGGCGCGTGCCTCCACGCGGGCCGCCATGGCCGCCACAACCTCTTCGGGTGTCGGCACGTTTTCCACCAACGTCGCCGGGGACTGCAACCAGCCTTCGGCAGGCGCCTGCAACAAGCCCAGCACACTGCCCAGCGTCTTAAGTTCCGCTGCCAAGGCAGCCGCCTGCTCAAGCTGCTTCGCCTTGCGCGCCTTGTTCAGTTCACCAGCCAGCCCCTGCAATGCAGCCAAGGCTTCCGGCGTATTGAAGTCGTCGTCCATCGCCGCACCAAACTGCGTAGTGGCGGCCGTCGGCGTGTAGCTGGCCGCCGGCTCCACGCCACGCAACGCCAAATACAAACGCTCCAGCGCACGGTCCGCTTGCTGCAGGTTATCGAGCGCGTAGTTAATGGGGCCACGATAGTGGCTAGCCAACACGAAGGCGCGCATCACTTCCAACCGCAGTTTCGGCAGCACTTCGCGGACGGTGAAGAAGTTGCCGAGGCTCTTCGACATCTTCTCTTCGTTCACATTGACGAAGCCGTTGTGCATCCACTGATTCACGAACGGGCTGTCGCACGCACCGCAAGTCTGTGCAATCTCGTTTTCATGATGCGGGAACTTCAGGTCCAGTCCGCCGCCATGGATGTCGAAGTGGTTGCCCAGCAGCGCCGTGCTCATGGCACTGCACTCGATGTGCCAGCCCGGACGCCCCGGGCCCCATGGCGATTCCCAAGCAGGCTCACCAGGCTTCGCGTGCTTCCACAACACGAAGTCGAGCGGGTCGCGCTTGCCTTCGTTCACGTCCACGCGCGAACCAGCGCGTAGGTCTTCCAGCTTCTTGCCGGACAACTGCCCGTAGCCCGGAAAGCTGGACACCGAATACATGACATCGCCGTCCGCCGCGACATAGGCGTGGCCGCGCGCAATGAGCTGTTCCACCATGGCAACGATTTGCGGCACGTACTGCGTAGCGCGCGGCTCGT
This sequence comes from Candidatus Planktophila lacus, assembly GCA_943331345.2. Lineage (GTDB taxonomy): Bacteria > Pseudomonadota > Gammaproteobacteria > Steroidobacterales > Steroidobacteraceae > CAIOHZ01. Next base: position 19,415 of record CALQLF020000019.1, read on the forward strand.
GGTCCGGGCGCAGCAGGCCCAGCGCGGCGCAGTCCTCGTCCATGGCCGTGATGAAGCGCTCGGTGAGCGCCTCCATGGTTTCGCCGTTCACGCGGGCGCGGTCGATGATCTTGTCGTCGATGTCCGTGATGTTGCGGACAAACGTGACCTTCAGCCCGCGCCATAGCAGGTGACGACGCACCGTGTCGAATACCACCAGCATGCGCGCATGGCCCACATGGCAGAAGTCGTAGACGGTGATACCACACACATACATGCGCACTTCACCAGGCGTGAGCATGCTCAACGGCTCTTTGCGGCCGGACAGCGAGTTGTGAAGCTGAATCATCGTCAGGTCACCATCGGCAAGAGCCACCGCGACGGTGGCCGAACAGTAAAATGAAATATCCGTAGCGGGCGAGGTACACCACAGCCGCCGCCGATGAGAGCGCCGAGGCGCTAGCCGGCAAGCCCTGCATTTTGCACCAGAAGGCGCGCGCGAACGATGGCCGGCGGCAGCAGTACCAACAGCGGCTGCAACTCCGGGCCCGCATGGCCACCGGTTAGCGCCAAACGCAGCGGCAGGAAGAAGCCCTTGCCCTTGGCGCCTGTGGCGGCGAGCACGGCGGCGCCTAGCGCCTTCACGTTCGCGCCATGTTCCTCGTAGGCGGCGGCCAGCGCGGCGAAGAAGGCAGCATGGGCTGCAGCATCCGGGAAGCAGTCGCGAGCAAGCTCGCTCCCACAAAGTGATTTAGCAGCATTTCCCATTGCAGCAGCATTTCCCATTGCAGCAGCATTTCCCATTGCAGCAGCATTTCCCTGTGGGAGGCAGCTTGCTGCCGACAGGTCTTCACCAAACACCACCCGCGCCCAATGCTGGGCCTCGGCCGGCAGTGTGATGTTGCCGCGAATGAGCGCCAGAAATGCCTCTTCCGCAGCTGCCGGCACCAGTCCGGCGAACCACGGGCGCAGTTCATCCAAACCCGCGCGCTGCACCGTCTCGTGCTGCCAATGGCGCAACTGCGCCTCGTCCACCTGCGCCGGCGCCCGGCCGAGGTGTTCGGTGTTGAACCCTGCGGCCAGCGCCGCGTCGTCCATCCAGCCCGGCTCGGTGTAGCTGTGGCCCAGCCGTGCCATGAAGTTGCGCAGCGCGGCGGGCAGGTAGCCCTGTTCGCGCAGATCCGCCAGCGAGGTGGCGCCTTCACGCTTGGACAGCGGGCCGCCAGTGGCGGTGCCCAGCAAGGACAAATGCCCGTACTGCGGCGCAGGCAGGCCCAGTGCCTGCAGCACCAGCAGTTGGCGGAAGGTGTTGGTGAGGTGGTCTTCGCCGCGCAGCACATGGGTAATGCCCATGAGCGCATCATCCACGGCATTGGCAAAGAAGAACGCCGCGCTGCCATCACCGCGCGCAATGACGAAGTCGCCGATTTCGGTGGCAGCAGTCAACTGCGGGCCGCGCACGAGGTCCGTGAAGCTGACACTCCCACCCTCCGGCACCCGAAACCGCAGCGTGGGCTGGCGCCCCGCAGCCACTTGCGCAGCGCGTTGCTCGGCCGACAGGTGCCGACAAGTGCCCAGATAGCGCGGCGGGCGGCCGGCTTCCAACTGCCGCTTGCGGCTTACGGCCAGTTCCACCTGCGAGCAATAGCACTCGTAAACCTGCCCGGCTTCGCGCAGACGCGCCACCAGCCCGGCATAAATGGCCGTGCGCTCGGACTGCCGATAGGGGCCCTGCGGCTCCGCTCCCCCGTCCGGCCCGGCGTCCCATTCCAGCCCGAGCCAGCGCAAGTCGGCGAGGCAATCCGCCGCGAATTCTGCGCTGGAACGAGCGGCGTCCGTGTCTTCCAGCCGCAGCACAAAGCGGCCGCCGGCCTGCTTGGCCAGCAGCCAGTTGAACAGCGCCGTGCGGGCGTTGCCTAGGTGGAGGCGCCCGGTAGGGCTGGGCGCGAAGCGGGTAGTAACCAATGCCGTCGACATGGGGCGCAAGTGTACGGCAAACTGTCCGCTCGCCCGACTGGAGCTAAGCCGAATGTCCTCGACCTTTTCTAAGTTACCCCTACGCCTCGCTGCCGCCCTGCTGGTGCTCGCCCTGCCACTGGCTGCCGCCAAAGCAGCCGAGCCCCCCCGGGTGATGCTCGAAACCTCCCTCGGGGACTTCGTCATCCAACTGGATCTGGAGCGCGCCCCGCTGACGAGCGCCAACTTCCTCCAGTACGTGAAGGAAGGCTTCTACAACGGCACCATCATCCACCGCATCGAGAACAATTTCGTGGTGCAGGGCGGCGGCTACGACACTGCCTACAAGTCGAAGCCCACCCGTGGCCAGGTGGTCAATGAGTCAGGCAACGGCCTGTCTAACAAGCGCTTTACTGTGGGCCTGGCCCGTACGGGCAGCCCGCATTCGGGAACGTCGCAGTTCTACGTGAACCTCGCGGACAACGAAGTGCTGGACCCGAACCCCGCGCGCTGGGGTTATGCGGTGTTCGGCAAGATAGTGGACGGCTTCCAGGTGGTGGACCAAATCGGCCAGCAGCCCACGGGCGATGTCGCTACATTCAAGGCCTCGGCCCCGCTGACGCAGATCGTCATCCGTCGCGCCTTCCAGTTGCCCCCCTTAGCGGCAGTAGCGGCGCCAGCACCCGCCGTGATGCCAGCCGCCGCTCCGGCAAAGCCAGAGGCGACCCCGGTGCAGGCGCCGGCGCCCGCCCCGGCTGACGGCAGCGCGCCGAAGCTCTGAACCGCGCTGCAGCACCCGCCGCACACCACCTTGGCCCGAACGGCGCTCACCGCATGACGACGCTGTTCATCTCCGACCTGCATCTGGATGAGGCGGCGCCGGACATTACCGAGCGCTGCTTGGGCTTCCTGCAGGGAGAAGCACGCGGGGTCAACGCCCTGTATGTATTGGGGGACCTCTTCGAGGCGCACCTCGGCGACGACGACCGTCCGGCGTGGCGCGAACCCCTACTGGCCGCCTTCCGTGCGCTGGCCGCCAGCGGTACAGCGCTGTACTTCCTGCCGGGCAACCGCGATTTCCTGCTGGGCGAAGCCTTTGCCGCCAGCGCCGGTGGCACGGCACTCCCCGACCCTTTCGAACTGCAACTACACGGTACCCGCGTTCTGGTAACGCACGGCGATGCCCTGTGTACCGACGACCGCCCCTACCAAACACTGCGCGCGACGGTGCGCGACCCGAAATGGCAGCGCGCGGCGCTTGGGCTGCCGTTGGCCACGCGTCAGGCCTTCGCTGCCGCCGCTCGCCAAGGCAGCAAGCAACACACAGCGCAGCAGCAAGCCATGCTCATGGACGTGAATGAAGGCGCCGTGGCGCACGTGTTGCGCAACTCGGGCTGCAGCGTATTGCTACACGGACACACTCACCGCCCGGGAATCCATGACTTGCTAGTGGATGGCCGCGCCTGCCAACGCCTCGTGCTAGGCGATTGGTACACGCAACACAGCGCGCTGCGCTGGGATGAGGCGGGGCCACGGTTCGTCTGAGACTGTGGGAGGCAGTTTGCCGCCGACTCTTTTTCCTGTGGGAGGCAGCTTGCGCCCGACTCTTTTTCCTGTAGGAGGCAGCTTGCTGCCGACTCCAAGAGTCGCGAGCAAGCTCGCTCCTACAAGTGCATCAGGTCGCGAGCAAGCTCGCTCCTACAAGTGCATCAGGTCGCGAGCAAGCTCGCTCCTACAGGTGCACCGGGTCGCGAGCAAGCTCGCTCCCACATCTAGGCCGAAACGGGTACGCCGGAATGGAACCGGAAGACGGGGTCGGGCGACGTGATCAAATCCGCTTCCAGCGCCTGCAAGGTAGCCAGGCGGCCCGCGAAATCTTCGTCCATGGCTTCCGCCTGAGTCTTTGCTAAATCGAGGTACAGCGACTGGTGGCGCGCTTCCGCCGCTTCTAGCCCCGCAAAGAACGATCCCAGCGGTTCGCCGATACACGGTGCCAGCGCATGAAAGCGTTCGCAGGACCGTGCCTCGATGAGCGCACCCACCAACAGCACATCCAACTGGCGTTGCGGTTCGCTCTTGCGCACGGCCTTGCGCATTTGCTCCGCATAACGGCCAGGACCGAGACGCACGAAGCGTATGCCAAGGTCCCGCGCCACCTTGCGCACCTGCTCGAAGTGCCGCAGTTCCTCACGCGCCAAGCGCGACAGTTGCAGGGTCAGTCGCTCGTCTTCGGCATACGTAAACATCAGCGCAAGCGCCGTAGACGCGGCCTTCTTCTCACAATTGGCATGGTCGATAACCAGCAAGTCGCGCTGACGCACGGCTTCCTGAAGCCAAGCTTCGGGGGTAGGTGCCCGCAACAACTTCATGGCCGCACTCACAGGCCGCGCCGCCGGTCGTTCAGCGTGGCCAAAGGCTGCCAACTAGAGGCCACCTTCGCCGTTGCAGTACCCAGTTCCGTCGCCGTCTGATAACGCTGCTCCGGCAACTTCGCCAGCAACCGCTCCAACAAGGGCTGCAACCCGTGGAATTGCAGCGGCAACTGGGGAATGGGCGCATGCGTGTGCTGGTAAATAACACCCATCGGCGTCTTTGCCTGAAACGGTTTCTTGCCGGTAAGCATCTCGTAAAACATGACGCCAAGACTGTAGAGATCCGAACGCACATCTACTGCACGGCCATGACCTTGCTCCGGGCTCATGTAAAACGGCGTGCCGAAGATTTCGCCGCGGCCGGTAATGGCGTCTTCCTGCGCAATCTCTTTAGCCAGACCAAAGTCGATGAGAGCAACGCTGCCATCGGTGCGCAGCATTACATTGCCAGGCTTCAGATCGCGGTGGAGTATGCCTTGCGCATGCACAGCAGCCAGCGCAGCGGCCATCTGCTGCAACACGGTGAGCGCCGCTTCAGGCGACATGCCCTGCTTCACGCGTCGGCGCAGGTCGCCTCGCGGAAAATATTCCATGGCAATGAACACGTGGTCATCCGCAACGCCGATGTCGTGGATGCGAACAATATTGGGGTGCGAGATGCCGGCAATAATCTGGTATTCGCGAATGAAGCGGTCAAAGGTATTGTTCTCGCTGACATCCGGCACTTGCCGCAGCACCTTCAACGCGACCACCCGCCCCACGCGCTCGCTTTCCGCCAGATACACGGCAGAAAGCGGGCTAGCAGCCAACGGGCGCAGACAGCGTTCGCCGCGAATCATTACATTCCCGAAGCGGTAGACGTCGAGGGCGCCGGGCCGCTGTCGTGCCTGACGGCGTTGGTCCGCGCGCAGATCCACCGCATGGCGCAAGGCACGGGCAAGGTCTTTCGGCGCCGGCCGACTACGTTGCAGACGTGCCAAAGGCACATGCGGCACCGCACCGTCCATAGGCCAGTGGCCGTCTTCGTCTGGCTCATCAAGCGAAAGAACAGGCGCAAATTCAGAACGGCGCGACAAATCATCAAGCCACGCCGTGTGTGCCGAGGTTCGTGCCAAATTATTGGCAGCGCGCCAGAGTTCGTCGCCCAACACCACCGTAGTAGTGGCGAAATCCGGGTCGTGCGGCGGCAAGCCAGCTTCAATGTCATCGGCCATATTGGTAATGACGGGCGGCTCGTCGGAACCAACCACATCGCCAAGCAACACAGCATCGAAAGCGGCAGCGCTGAACTCTGGGGGCAGCGGACCTTCGTCCATCGGGTCATATTCATCCACCACGGCATCGCGGAACGCCAAGGCAATCTGCTGTCGCCAGCGTTCGCGATGCTGCGGATCGGAATCGATGAGAAGGAAGCGTGCGTTCACGTTAGGCCCTGGCGTGGGGCATCCGGCCACCACGCGACAAGGATATCCCCAACGTTGGTGGCGGTGCGGCCGGTATGCACCAAATCGCCGGAGGCCTCGAGGAAAGCCCCGGAATTCGCCTCAGCAAGCGCCGCAACGGCAGTGACACCCAGGCCAACCTCACCACGCAAGGCGGTGTCACCATCCACTAGCGCACCAGCGTCCTCGCTGTTGCCATCGATGCCATCCGTCCCGGCGGCAAGCAGCAAAAGCTGTGTAGGGTCGCTTGAACCATCGCGAGCGGCGCGCTCTACTCGACCCGCCAAATCGATGGCAGCCGCCAGCGCGAGATGTTGATTGCGGCCACCGCGCCCTGGCTCCGCGGGCAACACTACCGTGCTTTCGCCGCCCCATAGCAATCCAGTGTCAGTGCCGGTGTCAGTGCCAATGCCAGTGCCAGCACCGCGCGCCAGACATTCATTCACGAATTGCCCAGCCACGGCAGCAGCCTCGCCAGCGAACCGCCCGGGAAGACGCTGCAGCGCGCACCCGTCTGCGTGGGCCGCCGCCAGCATGGCATCCAGTGCGTCTTCCAAACGGGCTACTACCTGCAGCATCGCCGGGCGCGTTTCAGGTTCTGCACCGCAGGCGAGCCCGGAGCCAATGACTGCCGGGTCGTCGCTGGGCACATCCGACACCAGCAAGGCTTGTACGCGCGGTGCGCCCAATGCACGTACCAACTGCCCACCCTTCAGCTGCGACACGGCGCGGCGACGGCGGTTCAGTTCGACGATGTCGGCACCATCGGCGAGCGCGGCGTGCGTCAACGCCTGCAAGTCGGCGAGCGTAATGTTGGGCTGCAAGACCTCAGCCAGCGCCGAAGCACCGCCAGAAACCAGCAGCAGCACCGGCTCGTCCCGGTGTTCCGGCGTGGCGAGTTGCGCGGCGTAAGCGAGCAGCGCAGCGCCGGCCGCGAGGCTGCGTTCATCAGGAACAGGATGTGCGCCGGCGACCGTCGCGAGCAAGCTCGCTCCCACAGACACACTTTCCGCTGTGGGAGGCAGCTTGCTGCCGACAGGGGCGACCACCACGCCACCCGCGCAACCGGTGGGCCAAGCCTCTAGCGCGCCTTGCGCCATGTCGGTGGCTGCCTTGCCGACCGCCAGCAAATGCCAACGTGGGGGAACAGGCTGGACCGCGAGAACCGCGCGCACGCGCTGGCGGGCATCCACCGCTGCCACGCCCGCGTGGAACCAGCGGAGGAGCCTGGCGCGTTCCACTAAACGACGCGCAGGGCCTTGGGGCCGCCTGCCGTGCCTGCCGCGCCAGCCACTTCGTCGAGACGACGCGCGGCCTTGGCAGAGTCGGAGCGGTCCGCCTGCAAGCGCACCAGATATTCCGGTGTCACATCGCCAGTGACGTATTCACCGGAGAAGCAGGAGGTATCGAAGGCATTGACGTTGGCCTTGTCGTGGCGCACGGCCGCTTCCAAGTCCGAAAGGTCCTGGTAAATGAGCCAGTCCGCGCCGATAGCCGCAGCCACCTCTTCGTCCGTGCGGCCACTGGCCACCAGTTCCGCCGCCGCCGGCATGTCGATACCGTAGACGTTGGGGTAGCGCACTGCCGGGGCGGCCGAGGCGAAATACACCTTGCGGGCACCAGCCTCGCGAGCGAGGTCGATGATTTGCGCGGAAGTGGTGCCGCGCACGATGGAGTCGTCCACGAGCAGCACGTTGCGGTTGCGGAACTCGAGCTCGATGGCATTGAGCTTGGTGCGCACCGACTTCTGGCGCTGCTCCTGCCCCGGCATGATGAACGTGCGCCCAATGTAGCGGTTCTTCACGAAGCCTTCGCGGTAAAGCACGCCGAGGCTTTCCGCCAACTGCATGGCACTGGTACGGCTGGTGTCGGGAATGGGAATGACGACGTCGATGTCGTGCACGGGGCGCAGACGGCGAATCTTGTCCGCCAGCTTGTCACCCATGCGCATGCGCGCCTTGTGCACCGAAATATTGTCGATGATGCTGTCGGGGCGCGCGAAGTAAACGTATTCAAAGATGCAAGGCGTGATGGGCAACTGCGGGGCCACACGCTGCGCGTGCATGGCGCCGTCCGCTTCGATGTAAACCGCTTCGCCCGGTTCCACGTCGCGCACACGAGTAAAGCCGGCCAAATCCAGCGCCACGCTTTCGGAAGCCAGCATCCATTCAGTGCCGCGCGGGGTTTCGCGCTTGCCCATGACGAGCGGGCGAATGCCATGCGCGTCGCGGAAGCCGACCACACCATGGCCGTACAGCAGCGCCACCACGGCATAGCCGCCACGGCAACGACGGAACAGCGACTGCAGCGCCGCGAACACCGCCGAGGGCGCCAGCCGCTGGGCCGTACCCAGACGCTGCAATTCGCAGGCGAAGATATTCAGCAGCACTTCGGAGTCCGAAGCGGTATTCAGATGGCGACGGTCTTCGCGCCACAGCACTTCCGCCTGCTCGCCGGCGTTGGTGAGGTTGCCGTTGTGGGCAAGCCCGATACCGTAGGGCGCATTCACGTAGAACGGCTGCGCCTCGGCGGCACCTTCATTGCCAGCTGTCGGGTAGCGCACATGGCCGATACCCATGTTGCCGCGCAGTTCCAGCATGTGGCGTTGCTGGAACACGTCGCGTACCAAGCCCGCTTCCTTGCGGAGAAAAATCTGGTTGCCGTGGGCGGTCATGATGCCGGCGGCATCCTGGCCGCGGTGCTGCAGCACCGTCAGCGCGTCATAGATGCGCTGGTTGACCGGGCCTGTGCCCGCAATACCGACGATGCCACACATGAAAAATTACTCCCCGGCGGCCGTAGCCGCGGCGTCGGCAGCATGGCTGGCGGAATCGCCGGCGATACCCTCAACCGACTCACCGACATACTCCACATAGGTGTGCAGCTTCGCTTCCTGCCACCAGGGCTCATGGTCGAGCCCCAAGTTCACACAGAGCAACGCCAGCAGGCCCACGATGACCACGCCGCGCACCAAACCAAAGACGAAGCCGAGAAAGCGGTCGACCAAGCTGAGACCGGCCGCCTTGTGGGCGATACGCGCAGCAACGAAGCCGATGAGATCGCCGAGGAGGATGACCCCCGTAAAGACGATGGCGCGTGCAGCCCAAGCCTTCATCTCCGGCGTTTGCAGGTGCCCGCCGAGCCAAGGGTAGAGGAATTCAGAATGGTGCCAAGCCAGCCAGATGGCCAGCAACCACGCCACCAACCCAATGGCTTCGCGAACGAAGCCGCGGAACACGCCGATGCCGACCGAAGCGAGCAGCACGACCACGACGAAATAATCGGCACCGTTCATAACAGCATTCTACTCCTGTGGGGCGACATGCGGTTGGTAACCATCTGCTTCCAAGCGCTTGGCAATCTGGTCGGCGCTCTGGCGACTCTGCTCAGGGCCTACCCGCACTCGATGCAGCGTGCGGCCAGCCGCGGTATAAGGCAGCGTGAAGGCACGAAAGCCCTTGGCCTGCAGTTTGGCGACGAGTTCATCCGCTTTCTGCCGCGTGCCGAAACTGCCGATTTGCACCACCCAACCCGACAGGTTGACCGCGGGCGCAACCGGCGCGGGCGCGGGCTTGGCAGCCGGCTTGGTAGCAGCAACGGGTACCGGCAAGGGCTTGCTGGCCGGCGGTGTCACCGCTGCAGGTGCCGCGGCCGGGGGTGAAACGGGGCGGTTAATCAGGGCTGCGGCTGCCGGCGCCGGCGCCGTAGCCGTAGGCACAGCAGCCGGGGCCGTAGCCGGCGCAGCGGCCGCCGGTACGCCCGAAGGTGGCGTCATGGGCAGCGGTTCAGGCGCTGCGGCCGTTTCACCCGGCATCGGGTCCGGTTGGAGTTCATCCGCAGCCACTGCTTGCTCTTCCGCCGTGGGCGTCTCCCCCAACGAAAACTCGTGGGCGCGCAGCGGCACGCCGCTGTCATCACGGGTCGGCTCAAGCGTCACGACCTCACGGCGACCCGAAAGGAGCCCTGGGAGCACTACGACAGCGACCACCACCAGAATGGTGGCACCAATCAGGCGTTGTTTGAGGGGGCGTTCCATAGGGTGGAGTATACGTTGCGCTTCAGGGTTCGCGGGTGGCGCCTTGGGCCAGCAACCACTCCAGGACGGGCGTCACAAGCACGAAGGAGCCGCAAGCGACGATACGCCCACCCTCCCCCGCACTCGCCTGCAGGTCGGTACAGGCCTTGGCCGTGTCTTCCGCGGGCTGCAACCCGGGATACCCCGCCTCCGTAGCCAACTGCGCGAATTCCGCGCCGGTTCGGCCCCGGTCGCCACCGAGACCCAAGGCTATGCCCTGCAACGGCAGCCCAGCCTGCGCCAACCCAGCGAGCACGCCCGCCAAGTCTTTGTCGCCTAGCACGCCCAGCAGGAAACTCGTGGGCGCCACCGGGAGCCCCCGCAACGCCGTGGCCAACACTTCGGCCGCAGCCGGGTTGTGCGCCACGTCCACAATCCATTCACGGCCGCCAAGCCAGTAGCGCTCGAAGCGCCCCAGCACGCGCGCAGCACCGAGCCCGGCCTCCACCGCGGCGCGAGCGGGGCGCAGTTCCGGTGGCCCGGCGAGCAGCAAAGCGACTGCTACCGCCGCGTTGCCCACCTGGTGCGGGCCGGCCAGTGCCGGCAAGGGCAAAGCTGGCCAGTCGGCCGTGCCCATGCGGAAACTCCAACCGCCATCGTCGGCTACCGCGGCGTATTCCACACCAGCCCGCAGCAAGTCGGCACCGCAAGCCCGTGCGCAATCATGAAGCGAAACGGGAACGGCAGCGCCGCACACGGCCGGCCGGCCGGCCCGGAAGATGCCCGCCTTCTCGCGCGCGATGCCGTCAATGTCATTGCCGAGCACCGCCACATGGTCGAGACCAATGGACACCACAGCCGCCGCGTCGGCATCGAACAGGTTCACCGAATCCAGTCGTCCGCCGAGCCCCACCTCCAGCACCCAGGCATCGAGTCCAGCGCGCTGAAACAGCCACACGGCGGCGGCGAGCGAATGTTCGAAATAGGTGAGCGTGACCACGGGCGCCTGTTCGCAGGCATCCCACACGGCATGGAATGCCGCCAACAAATCGGCATCCGTGACCATGGCGCCATCGATACGGATGCGCTCGTGGTAGTGCAACAGGTGCGGCGAAGTGAACAGCCCCGTGCGCTTACCGCCGGCACGCAGGATGGCTTCAGCCATGGCCGTGACCGAGCCTTTGCCATTGGTGCCGCCCACAGTAAACACCGGGCAAGGCGCTGTAGCCATGCCAAGACGCTGCAAGACGCAGCGCAAACGCTCGAGGGTAAAGTCCATCGCGAGGGGATGGACTTGCTGGTGGAGGGCCAGCCAGCCTTCCACCGTCTCCGGTGGCAACATCTTCAGGCCGCGGTTTCGGTGGGCAGCGCTGGCTGGCGCATCAGCATGCGCAGCAGCGAACCAATGCGCTCCCGCTGGTCGCGACGGTCGACGATCATGTCGATGGCGCCCTTCTCGAGCAGGAACTCGCTGCGCTGGAAGCCTTCCGGCAGCGTTTCGCGAACGGTTTGCTCGATGACGCGCGGGCCGGCGAAGCCGATGAGCGCACGCGGCTCGCCGATATTCACATCGCCCAGCATGGCAAGGCTCGCGGAAACACCACCGGTAGTCGGGTTGGTGAGCACGGAAATGAACGGCAGGTTCGCCCGCGCCATGCGGCCCAACGCCGCGCTGGTCTTGGCCATTTGCATCAGCGACAACAAGCCTTCATGCATGCGCGCACCGCCACTGGCGGAGAAGCACACGAAAGGCATCTGGAATTCGACACAGTGGTTCACGGCGCGCACGAAACGCTCGCCCACCACGGAACCCATCGAACCGCCCATGAAGCGGAACTCGAACGCCGCCGCAACCACTTCGAGGCCTTGCAGGGTGCCGGCCATGACAATGAGCGCGTCCGTCTCGCCCACGCTCTTCTGGGTGGCAAGCAAGCGGTCTTTGTACTTCTTCTGGTCGCGGAACTTCAGCGGATCTTCGGGGGAGACGCTAGCCGCCAGTTCGCTGGCACTGCCGGTGTCGAGAAAGCGTTTCAGGCGGTCGCGCGCATTGATGCGCATGTGGTGACTGCACTTCGGGCAGACACTGAGGTTGCGCTCCAGTTCCGGGCGGTAAAGCACCGCGTCGCAAGCTTCGCACTTGATCCACAAGCCTTCCGGCACGGAACGGGTGCGGCCTTCGCGCTCCGTCTTGATGCGCGACGGCATGATTTTTTCGAACCAAGACATGACGCCCTACCCTCCGGGGGGAACTGCAGACGACATGATAACGGATGGCGCCGCCGGACCGGCAACGCCGTTCTCGTCGAGCGCCGGAACAGCGCTTTCGGTCCATTCGCGCGTGGGCGGCACGTCCAGCCCTGCCGGGTAACGCACGCCAGCAAAGTAGAGCCCATGCGGCGGCGCAGTAATGCCAGCCACGCGCCGATCGCGCGCGGCCAATACTTCCGCCACCCAACTACCAGGACGTTCGCCACGCCCCACCGGCAGTAGCGTACCCACGACATTGCGCACCATGTGATGCAGGAAGGCATTGGCCTGTATCTCCAGCACCACCAGTGCCCCTTCACGGGTGACTGTCAGCGATTCCACCAAACGCACCGGACTGCTGGCTTGGCATTCCGAGGCGCGGAAGCTGGTGAAGTCGTGTCGGCCCACCAGACACTGCGCAGCCGCATGCATGGCCGCAGCGTCGAGCGGATGAGCACTCCAGCTACTGCGCTTGGCCCACAGACCAGAGCGTGTACGCCGGTCGAACAGCACATAGCGGTAGCGGCGCGCTGTAGCGGAAAACCGCGCATGGAAATCATCAGGCACCGCGCGAGCCCAAAGCACCGCGATATCTGTGGGGAGGTACGTATTGGCGCCCAGCACCCAGCCGCGCCCGGGACGGACGGCAGCGGTGTCGAAATGGATGACTTGGCACAGGGCGTGAACGCCGGCATCGGTGCGGCCGGCACAGACCACTTTGATGGGCTCTGCCGCTACCTGCGACAAAGCCCGTTCCACTTGCACCTGCACGCTGGGTACGCCGTCCAGCACTTGCCAGCCGGAATACGCGCCGCCGTCGTACTCAACCCCCGCCGCGTACCGCAAGGACTAGCCCGGCAACGAGCCCAACAGCCGCTTCGCTTCCTGCTGCTGGCCGGGGCTGCCTTCCGCCACTACTTCGGCGAGGATGTTGCGCGCGCCTTCCGGGTCGCCCATGTCCATGTAGGCACGCGCCAAGTCGAGCTTGGTGCCGACCTCGCTCAGGGTGACCGGTTCGATTCCCGCGATGGGCAGTTCCTCGAAGGCAATTTCTTCGGTCAGCGTGTTGCTGATGGTCGGTGACGGGTCCGGCAGAAGTTGCATGGCATGCGTGCTGGTGATATCGCCAGGCTGCGCAGTCACTTCCAGCGGCGAGAGATCCGGCAGGCCCAGCCCCTCATCGCCTTGGTCTGCTGCATCAAGGTCCAAATGGAGGTCGAGGTTCAGGTCGTCCATAGACATCTCGGCGGTCGCATCAAGCGCGCCAGCGGCAGCCACTGAAGTGGGCGCAGCGGCAGCGATAGCCATATCCACTTTTTGGCGCAGAGTGGGGTCCGGCATGCTCAGGGCCGGTTGCTCCATCGTCGGGCTATCGCCGCGCCACTGCTTGCGCGTGGCGTCGAGCGGCCCATTGTCGAAATCCAAGGCGCCTTCCAAGTCGAAGTCCAGCGCATCCAGATCCGCAACGTCGGCCGCGCTCGGCAAGGGCGCGTCGAACAACTGGACATCCACGCGGTTCTGGCCGCCTTCGAGATTCAGGTCTACGGAGGTTACTGGCGTCTTGGTAGCGGCAGCGGCAAACAGCGGGTCCTGTGGTGCCATCTGGCGCCCCATGATCGCGATGTTGTCCCACTCGCCAGGCGCACCCTGCGCCCGCGTCTGCCCGAGGTTGCGGGCCAGATCGAGAAAGAGTTCGGACTTGCCCCAGACGAAGTAGACCTCAAGCAATTTCACCTTGAGGTCGCGGCGCCCAGGCTCGGTGCGCAGGGCCAGACGCAGCGTCTCGGCGGCTTGGTCGTAGAGGCCATAGGCCACATGCCAATTCGCTTCCGTGATGGCATCGGCCTTGTCGAGGTCGATGGCAGATTCGCCGCTGAGCGTGTCTTCGGCGTTCCGCGTCGGCGGGCGTGGGCGCACCACCGGCGGAGCATGCTGTGTGACGGCGTTTTCCAGCACATCCATGTGGGCTGCCGGCGGACGCACGGGTGCCGGCAGGCTACCGGTCTGCTGGAAGAAATCGTCGCGAACGGTAGTGGCTTCGGCCACGTCGAAGTCGGCGCCGGCGTCATCGCGGCGGCGACGCAGGTAGCCGTAGCCGAGGCCACCGGCCAGCAGCAGGAAGGCACCGCCCAACAGCAGCGTGGACAGCCCACCGACCGCATCGAGGAACGAAGCTTCTTCGGCGACCGGGGCAGCCTCTGACTTGGCAGGGACTGCAGGGCTCGGAGCCGCCGGTGCGGCGACCTCCGGCGCAGCGGCGTCGGCAGCGGCATCAGTCACTTCGCCCGAAGCGCCAGTCTCGCTGGCTGCGTCGACGGGCGGCGCTGCCGGCGTGGCGCCTGCCTGCCCCGCCTGCTGCATGCGGGCGAGTTGCTCGCTCTGCATCTGCAAGAGGCGGCGGGCTTCCTGAAGTTCGCCTTCCAATTGCTGCAAGCGACCGACCACGGCGGGGTCTGAACCCGCGGCCGGCGAGGCCGGAGAACGGGAAGCAGCGGCGCCGGGCGGCACCAAACGCAACCGCGCCGGAGCCGCGGCCGCTGGCTTGACGGCCACCGGGGCTGCAACGGGAGGCGCTGCTGGCGCGGCCGTTTCTTCTGCAGATGCACCGGCAGCAGCTTCTGCACGCGCGGCCGCTTCGGCACGAGCGGCATTGAACTGGGCTACCACTTCACGCCTGGCGTCAGCCGAGGAAATGGCAGCCACGTCTTCGGCGCTGGGCAAACGCACCGTGGCGCCCGCCCGCAAGCGATTGATGTTGCCCGCGAATGCACCGGGGTTTTGCTGAAAGAGAGCGACGATGGTCTGGTCGACTTGACGGCGTTCGCCGGCACCGAGCCGGCGTGCAATGCGCAGCGCTGAGTCGTTGGGGCGTACGCGATACGAACTGCCGAGCGAGAGTTCCGACGGCGACCCGGCCGCCGAGGAACCCGCGTTAGCAGCAACCGGCGGGACAGTCACCGGCGCTGCCGAACGCACGGCAGGTTCGGCATTTGCCGCGGGCGCGGCCACGGGCAACGCCACCGGAGCGGCGGCGACAGCCTTGACTACCGTATCGCGATAGACCGGCGGGTCGAGCAGAAGGGTGTATTCACGCAGCAGACGACCACGGTTCCAGCCCGCCTCAACCACGAGCGTGACGAACGGTTCGCTGATGCCTTCGCTGGAGCGCAGCCACAACACCGGCTCGCCGTTCGCGCCCTTGCCCACTTTCACCGACAAGGTGGAAGCAAAGCCGGGACGATCGATGCCTAGGCGGGCGAATTCCTCGCGCGAGGCAATGCTGGCGCGCAACGAGGCTAGCTCGTCCGGCGCTGCCGACAGGATGGGGATTTCCGCACTAAGCGGCTGATTGAGAGCGGACACATGGCGGACTTCGCCCAACCCGAGCGCGAAAGCGGAACCGGGAAACAGCGCGAGCGCCAGCCATAGCCGTCGCGGAATTTGCAGCATCATATGTATAAGCCTACCACCTATAAGCCAGCATGGCCTCTGCGACTCTCACGCAAGGCACTGCCACGCCGGCACGAACATTATCAGCCACCAACCAGAAATCCAGTGCTCCGACCGCCTGAGTGTCGGTCCGCAAGCGGCCTAGATATAAACCATTGTCATCCGCCGCCTCCGTGACGGGTGTCGGATATCCGGTAACCGGGTCTTCCGGCAAGACCAAACCTTCGAGCCCGGCGAGTGCGGCGGCCGCGGCCGAAGCAGACACCGGCGCCGCGAAGCGCGCGCGCACCACCCAGCTGTGTCCGAAGAACACGGGCACGCGCACACAGGTGGCGTGCACTGCCAACTGCGGCAAGCCCAGCAGTGCTTGCAGTTCGCCTACCAACTGCTGTTCCGGTGCGGCAATGCCGTCTTCGTCGAGCGGCTCCACTTCCGGGAAAACGTTGAAGGCCATGCGCCGCGGCAGAAGCCGCGCCGTGCCTGCATCCATACCGTTCAGCATGCGCGCGGTTTGCGAGGCGAGTTCTTCTACCGCTCCCCGGCCCGCTCCGGAAACCGCCGCCAAGACAGTGGTGTCCACGGACAACAGCTCGCCCAGAGTTCGTAAGCGTCCCAGCACCTGCGCCAGTGGCGCCGCGTACGCACTGCCCACCGCCACCCACGGGTGACTGCGGCCGGCCGCCGTCAGCAGGGCTGCATCGTTCACACCCGGCACCACCAGCGGCACGCCCGCCAAACCACGGGAAGCGGGGCTGGCATCGATAACCGCGCAGCCCGCTTCACGCGCTTGTGGCAACCATTCGGCCGATACTTTCGCACTGGCGAGACTGATGACGAGGTCCACACTGCTGAAGTCGAAACCCTTGAGTTCGGCAACACCGACCTCTTCGCCATGGAATTCGAGGGTGCGACCGAGCGCCTTGCCACCACCGAGCAGCGTCAGTTCCGCCACGGGAAACTTACGCTCCTCGAGCGCGCGTACCACCGCTTCGCCAGCGAGACCCGCGGCTCCCATCAAGGCAACGCGAATGGCAGTGGGAGCAGGAGTAGTGGTCATGAAAATTCCTTCAGCAGGGAGCAAGACAAGGTGGCGCTTGCAAGGCACAGATTCAAGGGGCCGAACTCAACGGGATAGGTTCAGAGGCCAAAGTAAACAAGGCGCCTCAAGGAGACGGGTCGATTCGTTCGATGAGTGGGCCACGCAAGCCGGCCCAGGCGATCGCAGCCGCGGCCGCGGCGAGTAATGCACTGGCGTAAAACGCACCGGAAGGGCCGGCACCATTCCATACGGCGGCCGCAAACAGGCTTCCTGCCATGCCACCCAAGCCCCAACCGAAGCTGCCGGAAAGCGCTTGGGCGCGCGCCGCCGCCCCGGGCGGCAGCAAGCGCGGCAGCAACAGCACGCCTACCGTGTGAAACAGACCAAAGCCTGCCAAGTGCAGTGTTTGCCCGAGCCACGTCAGCGCCACGTTGTTGACCGTAGCACCGAGCAATACCCAGCGCAGCGCCGTGCCCAGTAGAGCGATTTGCAGCAAGGTGCGTAGCCGAATTCGCGCCACCAGCCATGGGCCCGCAAGAAACACGGAGATTTCCGCCACTACGCCCCAGGCCCACAGCAACCCGATATGGCGCGCACCGTAACCATGCTGCTGCAAGTACAGGGAGAAGAACGTGTAGTAGGCACCAAAGCCCGCTTGCTGCAGGAAGCCCACCACCACGAACACCCACAACAAGGGCTGACGCAGTGCCGCCGCTACTGCACCGGCAGGCGCCGGCGCGACGCTACGCGGCGGGTCTTTCGGCAGCCACAGGAAACACAACACCGTGGCGGCAATGGACAACAGCAAGCCCCACAACACAACGGTAGGCCCGGACACCGCAAGCCATTGGCCCAGCAAAGTACTGCTGAAGATAAAGCCCGCCGAACCCCACCAACGCAGTTGGCCATAGTCGCGCTGCTCTTTGCCGAGGCAGTCGAGCACGAAGGCGTCGTAGGCGGACATCAAGGAGCTGAACGACAGGCTGTAGAGCGCGAACACCAGCGCCAACAGGGCCACGGTGGGCGCAACGCCACGACCGAGCCAAGGCCACGCTGCCACGAGCGCCCACGTGCACAGCGCTGCAGAGGCCGCCGCGACAAACCAACCACGGCGCGAGCGCACATGGTCGAACAGCCACGCCACAGCAAACGGCCCGAAGATGCGCAAGCCCGAGGCCAGCGCCAGCAGTTCACCGATAACCAACGCGCTATGGCCCTGCGCCGCCAGCCACAAGCTGATGTAGGGCGTGTATACGCCCACTACGCAGAAGTAAACGAAATACCCCGCCGCCAAAGCCGGACGGCCGCCGGTAGAGCGCAGCCCGGACCGCGCGTGAAGCATCAGGACGCCGTACTACCCGGCAACACGGGCGTGCTGCTGATGACATCCGCGTTTTGCCCACGATGACGCAAGTAGTGGTCCATGAGCACCAGCGCCAGCATGGCCTCGGCAATGGGCGTGGCACGCAGACCCACGCACGGGTCGTGACGACCCGTGGTGACCACGTCAACCGGTTCTCCGTCCACGTTGACGGTCTTACCCGGAACCTGAATGCTGGAGGTGGGCTTCAGCGCCATGTGCACGACAATGTCCTGCCCACTGCTGATACCACCGAGAATGCCGCCGGCATGGTTCGTGGCAAAGCCGCTGGGCGTCAGTTCGTCGCGGTGTTCACTGCCGCGCTGTCGCACCGTGGCGAAGCCATCCCCAATCTCCACGCCCTTCACGGCGTTGATGCTCATCATGGCGTGGGCCAAGTCCGCATCCAGACGGTCGAACACGGGCTCGCCAAGCCCCGGCGGCACGCCGCGCGCCACCACGGTGACGCGTGCGCCTAGCGAATCGCCGGCCTTGCGCACGTCCCACATCAATTGCTCGAGTTCGGCAATGCGCGAAGGGTCCGGGCAGAAGAACGGGTTGTCGTAAGCACTGGGCGGGTCTACGGGTGCCAGGTCCAACGGACCAATGGCCGAGAGGTAACCGAAGATTTCGATGCCGAGGCGTTCGCGCAAATATTTGCGGGCAATGCCACCGGCCGCCACGCGCATGACCGTTTCCCGCGCGGAGGAACGCCCACCGCCGCGATAGTCGCGAAAGCCGTACTTCTGCTGGTAGGTGTAGTCGGCGTGGCCCGGACGGAAGCGGTCTTTGATCTTGTCGTAGTCGCGCGAACGCTGGTCGGTGTTCTCCACCAGCAGGCCGATGGAAGTACCGGTGGTGCGGCCTTCGAAGACGCCGGAGAGGATGCGCACCTCGTCCGGTTCCTTGCGCTGGCTGGTGAAGTGCGAAGTGCCCGAGCGGCGCCGCTCGATATCCGGCATGAGATCTGCCGCCGAAAGTTCCAGCCCCGGCGGGCAGCCATCGACGATGGCGCCAAGCGCCGGACCGTGGCTCTCACCGAAGGTGGTGACCGTAAACAGAGTGCCAAACGTATTGCCGCTCATGGAGCCTTCCGCGCTTGAGCCGCGAGCAATTCCTCGCGGGTGATGAGAAACACACCGCCGCCACCGTGCTCGAACTCGAGCCACAGGAAGGGCAGTTCCGGCCAGGCCGCGGCCACCGCGGCTTCACTATCCCCTACTTCCACCAGCAGCGCACCGCCGGGGTTCAAGTGGGTGATGGCACCGGCCAGCAAAGCCCGGGCGGAATCCAGCCCATCCTCGCCCGAAGCCAGACCGATGGCCGGCTCGTGCAGGTATTCGGCGGGCAAGCTTGCCGCTTCCGCCGCTGGCACGTAGGGAGGGTTGGAGATGATGAGGTCGTAGCGCTGCCCATCGAGACCCGCGTAGTGGTCCGCGAGCACTGGACGCACCCGGTCTTGCAGACCATGCAGCGCGATGTTCTCGCGGGCACGTTCCAAGGCGGCCGGCGAGATGTCGGCGGCATCCACTTGCGCCTCGGGCAGGTAATGGGCGCAGGCGATGGCGATGCACCCAGAGCCGGTGCCGATATCCACGATGCGGTGCAGGCGCGAAGCGTCCAGCAAGGGGTGAAAACGTTCGACGATGAGTTCCGCCAACGGCGAACGCGGCACCAGCACGCCGGGCCCGCAGCGCATCTCCAACCCAGCGAACCAGGTGCGGCCGGTGAGGTAGGCCGACGGCAGGCGCTCGGTGATGCGCCGTTCCAGCAGTACCCCAAGGGCGGTGGCGGCCGCTGGCGGCAAGACGCTGGGGTAGACCGTGGCCGCGTCTTCATGGGCGTAGCCGCCCGCGTGGAACACCAGCGCCGCCGCCTCGTCGAAGGCGTTGTCCGTACCGTGGCCGTAGCAAAGGTCAAAGCTTTCCAGCACGCCGGCCGCCCAGCCAATAGCCTGCTCGACCGTCTGCACGGCGGCAGGCACCGCCCATGGCGCCAAGGACCCGGCAGGCGACCCGGCAGGCATCAAGGCCCGCGAGCTGGCCGTGGGGCTAGTCGGCGGGCTGGCCGGCGGGCTAACGGGTGCAGACATCAGGAGCAGCTCTGGTGGGGCATCCGCCTCATTTTACAGGCCAGCGGCGCCCCCCTGCATGGGATAATGCGGGCATGCAAACAAACGCTCCCTTGTCGCGAGTCCTCACCGTGGCCGTTCTCGCTGTAGCGGTGGGCTTGGGCGTGGTCGCCGCGCGCCGCTGGCTGCAGGCACCGCCGCCACCCCCCGAGTTTCGCTCGGCCGCGGTTTATGCCGAACCGCGCGTCCTGCCGAACGTGGAATTGGCTACCGCTGGCGGCCGCCAAGGGCCCGCCACCACGCTGCTGCAAGGCCGTTGGCGGTTGGTGTTTTTCGGCTTCACGCATTGCCCGGCCGTGTGCCCGGGTGCCATGACTACCCTCGACCACGTAGCGCGTGAACTGGCGCAAACACCCGGCACGCCGCAGCCCATCATCACGCTCATCAGCGTCGACCCGCGGCGCGATACGCCAGAAGTCGTGGCCAACTACGCACGCCACTTCAACCCGGCTTTCGAAGGCTACTCGGGAACCGAAGCTGCCATCGACGAACTGGTCGGCGTAGTCGGCATTGCCGTCATGCGCGGCACCCCGGACGCGAACGGCGATTACATGGTGGACCACACCTCTGCGGTGTTCGTGTTGGACCCGCAAAGTCGCGTGCGCGGCATCCTCACCTCACCACTCACGGTTGCCAATCTCGTCCACGACTACCGCCTTGTTGCCGGAGCCAAGCCATGAACCCGCCACGCCTGCCCGAATCTATTGCCGCGCCGAGCGTGGCGGACCGGCTGTTTATCGCCCTGCAGTACGTGTTGCCGCAGCACCTCGCCACCGCATTCATTCACTGGCTGGCGCGCGTGCAGAACAGCGTGGTGCGCAGTGCGCTCATCAAGGGCTTCCTGAAACTCTATCCGCAAGTGGACCTCGGCGAGGCAGAGCGCACGCAAGTGGCGCAATACGCCTCCTTCAATGACTTCTTCACCCGTGCCTTGCGCGCTGATGCACGCCCCATCGATGCTACCGAAGCGGCGTTGGTCAGCCCGGTCGATGGCCGCGTCAGCCAGGCAGGGGCCATCGAAGAAGGACACTTGCTGCAAGCCAAGGGCCACGGCTATTCGGCGGAAGCCTTGCTCGGTTCTGCTGCACGCGCCGAGCCGTTCCGTGGTGGGCGTTTCGCTACCATCTACTTGGCGCCGTTCAACTACCACCGCATTCACATGCCAATAGCAGGAACGCTGCGCGAAGCCGTGCATGTGCCCGGTGCGCTGTTCAGCGTCAATCAAGTCACGGCAGAAAACGTACCGGGGCTGTTCGCGCGCAACGAGCGCGTGGTCTGTCTGTTCGACACGCCTTACGGCCCACTGGCCATGGTGCTGGTCGGTGCGCTGTTTGTTGGCAGCGTTTCCGTGGTTTGGCAGGGCGGCGAAGTCACGCCCGCCAAACCGCGCCCGCAATACCCCACGCCACTGCCCCTGCCCTCGCCTGCCCCGGCCTTGGCGAAAGGCGAAGAGATGGGCCGCTTCAACATGGGCTCAACCGTCATTCTGCTGCTGCCGCCGGGCATGGCCGAGTGGGAAGCCAGCTTAGTCGCCGGGCAAGCACTGCGTCTCGGCGAACGCATCGGCACGCTCCGCACGGCATGAGCCTCTGGAGGTTTAGCCAGATGCACAACCAGATGTACAACCAGATGAGCGACGGACGAGCGCCTAGATGAGCGATTGGCGCCCCACTGCCAGCCTGGAAGCCCTACGCTTGCGCGCGGACCTCATGGATACGGTGCGCGCGTATTTCCGTGAACAAGGCGTGCTGGAAGTGGAAACGCCAGCGCTGGCTGCTGCGGCGGTTACCGATGTGCACTTGGCTTCGCTCGAAGTGCGCGTGATGGGGGCCGTAGATGCTGCCAGCGCCGCATCCGGCGGTATATCAAAGGGCACTTCCACGCCGCGCTACCTGCACACTTCGCCCGAATACCACATGAAGCGTTTGCTCGCCGCCGGTAGCGGCGATATCTGGCAAGCCGCGCGCGTGTTCCGTGGCGAAGAACTTTCGCACCGGCACAACGTGGAGTTCACGCTGCTGGAGTGGTACCGCGTGGGCTTCACGCTGGAAGCCCTGGTCGCCGATATCGACGCGCTGCTGCGCCGCTGTCTCGCTGCACCACGCGCCGCGCAAGGCGCACCGCTCGGGCCGGCACGCGTGCTGACGCACCGCGAGGCCTTTCTGGAACACGCAGATGTGGATTCGCAAACGGCCACGCTGGAGCAACTGCTCGCTGCCGCGGAACAGCATTTGGGGACTTTGCCCGCAGACTTGAATGACCGCGACACCGTGCTGGACTTGCTGCTGGGTATGGTGGTGGCGCCTTGTTTGGGGCGCGGTGAAATCACTTACCTCGTCGACTGGCCTGCTTCCCAAGCGGCACTGGCACGTCTGCGGCCGTCGACCGCAGGAAATTCCGGTTCGGTCCCCGTCACCGCCTACGACGTGCTCCCTGCCGTCGCCGCGCGCGTGGAGGCTTACGTGGACGGCCTTGAGCTCTGCAACGGTTTCGAAGAACTGACGGATGCGGCTGAACAACGCGAACGATTCGTACGCGATGCGGCAAGGCGCGCGGCCGCGGGTCTACCCGTACCCGCCATGGACGAACATTTCCTGGCGGCACTGGAACATGGCCTGCCACCCTGCAGTGGCGTGGCCGTCGGCTTTGATCGCGTGGTCATGCTCGCGGCTGGCACGCGCGATATTCGTGATGTACTCACTTTTCCCTACGACCGCGCCTGAACGGAACCACTCATGAGCTTCACCCTCACCCCCGTGGCTACCGACGACAAGCCAGAGCTGTACCGCCAACTGCTGTTGCAACTGGAGGGCTTGCTGCACGGCGAGACGGACTGGGTAGCCAACGCGGCCAACGCCAGCGCTTTGCTGTGGCACACGCTGCCGCAACTGAACTGGGTGGGCTTCTATTTCCTGCGTGGTGGTGAACTGGTAGTGGGACCCTTTCAGGGCAAGCCAGCGTGCGTGCGTATTGCGCTCGGGCGCGGCGTTTGCGGCACGGCGGCCAGCAGTGGCCTTACGCAAGTAGTGCCCGATGTGCACGCGTTCCCCGGCCACATCGCTTGCGATGCGGCTTCAAGGTCGGAAGTGGTGGTGCCACTAATGCACGCAGGACGCGTGGTGGGCGTATTGGACTTGGATAGCCCGGAACCAGGAAGGTTCGATGCCGCGGACGCGGCCGGCCTCGAGCAAGTGGCGGCGCTGTTCTGCACCGCCACCGATTGGCGCTCGCTGCTGTAGCAGCGAGCTTGCTCGCGACCTAGTGCCCTTGTAGGAGCGAGCTTGCTCGCGACTCTTGGAGTCGGCAGCAAGCTGCCTCCCACAAACGCTCGCGACTTTTACTTGGCGCGCGAGATGTATTCACCCGTGCGCGTATCGCAACGGATCATTTCGCCTTCGTTGATGAACAGCGGCACGCGGACGGTAGCGCCGGTCTCGAGCTTGGCCGGCTTCTGGCCGCCGGTAACGGTGTCGCCACGAACGCCCGGGTCCGTCTCGACAATCTTCAGTTCCACGTGGGCCGGGGCCTGCACGGTGAGCGGTTCGCCGTTCCACAGGGTGACCTGGCATTCCACGCCGTCCTTCAGCCACTGGGCGGCTTCGCCCATGGCCGACTTGCCGGCGGTGTACTGCTCGTAGTTGTCCGGCACCATGAAGGTCCAGAAATCGCCTTCGCGATACAGGAACTGCATGTCGACGTCGACGACGTCCGCGCCTTC
>CALQLF020000020.1 GCA_943331345.2 Candidatus Planktophila lacus
ACGTACTCGACGACCACTGCGGCTCAGGTCGTGTCGATTGTTAACAATCTGCAACTTTTCTCGCTCAACGAAATGAATGGCACTTGCGCTGGTGCGGTGAGTTGCGCCGCTTCGGCCGCCACTGCCACCAATTACTGGGCCGAGTCTGATTGGTTCACGACGATTGCCTGGAATGCCGCTGGTTCCGTGGGTGGCGCGGCGCTTGACTTGTACAAGTGGGTGACCGCCGCCAACACCACTTCCCCCACCAGCTTTGGCACTGCCACCCTCGCCAGCAATGGCGTGCTGAGCTTCGCCACCGCTGCTGCCGTGCCGCTGCCGGCGGCTGGCTGGTTATTGCTCTCGGGTCTCGGTGGCTTGGGTGCTGCCGCGCGTCGTCGCCGTCGTGCGCCGACGGCTGCTTGAACCCGCGCTTACAGCACTCTCATCACTTATTTTTGTTAATTACAGGAGCACTTCCATCATGAAGTCCAGCACGAAACTTGCCTTGGCGCTCTCAGCCGTCATGGCTATCGCCGCGCAGACCGCCGGCGCCGCGCCGACCGCCGACAACACCCTCTACGTTTCCGGTGCCACTGCCGTAGACCGTACCCTGTTCGAGGCCATCCTCGACCAGACCAACGGCGTTTGCGATTCGACCAACCCGATCACCGTTTATTCCAGTGGCACTGCCTCCACCGACTCGGTGCCGAAGTCCTACGGCAATTTCATGGTCCATTGCACGGCGCGCGACACCACGTCGTTCGGCGGTACGGTAGAAATTGGTATCTCGAAGACGTCCCAGGGCTCGGAATACGGCATTGATCCTGTCGCCAATGGCGCCACCACGCTGACGGTGAACGGCAGCACGGTGTCGGTCACTTCGCTGACCACGACCTGCACTGCGAGCAAGACGGTGGCTGTAAGCACCGCTAACACCCGTCTGGGCTACACGTTCTTTTATGGCTGCAGCACGGCTACCACTCAGGCGCCGCAGGCTGGTGTTTCCGACGTCGAGCCTGCCCTGTTTGGTGCCTCGGGGACGGTGAAGGCTCGCCTGACGAATAACGGTGCCGCCACGGTGCCGTTCACCATGTTTGTCAGCAAGAACTTCTTCCGCGCCCTGCAGACGGCCCAGGGTCTTACTGGCGCCTGCCTCACGGACACCGCCCTCACGCAGACCGACGCGTGCACGCCGAACCTCAACATGGTTCAGGTTCGCGCCATTCTTTCGGGCTATGTCTCGACGGTTTCCGGCCTCTACGCCGGTTCCACGGCGCTGACGGCGCCTAGCGGCGGTGACTCGCTGCTGGTTTGCCGCCGTGCCAACTCTTCTGGTTCCCAGCGGAGTGTGGAGCGTCTGTTCTTTAACCAGAACTGCAAAGCCACTCCGGCCGTGACCTTCGTCAAGGACGACTCCGTAGTCAATGCCAGCAGCCAACCCTGCCTCGATGTGGGCTGCTCTTGGAGCAACACCACGCCGACGGGCGCTGGCGGTGTGGCCGAGAACTTCATTTTCCAGGGCACTGGTACGGGTGACGTCGAGTCCTGCATGAACTGGGCCGCGGGCACCTTCACCGGTGGTGGCGCTGCAGGCGCCGCCAGCGTTGACGCCGGCAACGGCATCTACGCGGTCGGTATCGCCAGCGCGGACCGTACCCCGGACGATACGAACACCACTTCGGGCAAGCAGTACCGCTACATCAAGATCGACGGCGTTCTGCCTTCGGTTGAGAACGTACTTGCGCAGAAGTGGCAGCACACCACCGAAAACGTGGTGCTCACGCCGACCGCCGCCAGTCCGAACACGACGGCTTACAACACGGGCCTTCGTCCGACGATTGCCACTGCCATCCTCACGCAGTTGCGCGTGCCTGCCAACCTCGCCAAGTCGGCCAACACCACCTATGCCACCGGGCGTATTGGTCTGACGACGCGCCCGTCGGCGACACAGACTCCGGCTGCTACGGACACGGCTTCGGTCCGTCCGCTGGCTCCGTTCCTGCGTGCCGCTGACGCCAGTAATGCACCGGTCAACAACTGCAACGAGAATTTCATCTCGATTGGCAGCCCGGTGAAGGCGAACTGATAACCACCTCCTTCAGACTTCCGGTCTCCGCCGGAAGTCTGGGTCGGAGACTCGGTTGTGCAGAGTCTGGGGCCGCGGATTTTTCCGCGGTCCCTTTTACTTGATAGCGATAGCGGAATTGGTGGGTTTACAGATGCGTATGGTGCAGTGGTTCCGGGTCGGTTTTCTCGCGCTTGGCATGGCTTCGTCCCTTGCCGTTGCGCAAGAAGCCGCTACGCCCGAGGCGGCCACCGAGCAACCCTTCGACGTCTTTGAATACCGCGTTCTTGGCAATACGGTGCTGCCGGCCCGCGAGATTGAAGCGACCGTTTACCCGCTCCTAGGTCCGGGCAAGCGCCTAGCCGACGTAGAAAAAGCGCGCGATGCGCTCGTCGCCACTTACCGTAAAGCCGGTTTCGGCACGGTGTTGGTCGACATTCCAGAACAGACGGTGGACGACGGGGTCGTTCGCCTGCAAGTGACAGAAGGCAAGGTGGGCCGCGTGGAAGTGCGCGGCGCCCGCTATTTCTCCAACCGCGAAATCAAGCAGAACCTGCCGGCGGTCGAGCCAGGCAGTGTTCCCAAACTTCCCGAGTTTCAGGCGCAGTTAGCGCAGCTTGGTCGCGCCACTACGGACCGACGAGTTACGCCGGTACTGAAAGCAGGCCGTGCGCCCGGGCAAGTGGACGTGGTCCTGAACGTCGACGACAACGTGCCCTTCCACGCGGCGGTGGAAGTGAATGATCGTTCGACGGCGGATACGTCGCGCACTCGGGCCAGCGGCACTATCGGCTACGACTATCTCTTCGGCCGCCCGCAGTCGCTGTCGCTGCAGTACCAAACCGCTCCCGAGGCGCCCAACGAGGTGCAAGTGTGGGCGCTCACGTGGGTGAAGCGTCTGCCGGAAAGTGGCGGCGCGTGGGCGGTTTACGCCATCGACTCCAAGAGCGACGTCGCGGCCGTGGGCACGCTCAACGTGCTGGGCAATGGTCGTATCTTTGGCTTCCGGCGCATTCTGCCGGGGCCGTCCAGCGCGAAAGCCGGCCTGGGTGTTTCGCTCGGGGCGGATTACAAAGATTTCAAGGAAGACATTCGCCTGCCGAAGAACGTCTCCAGCGTTACGCCCATCCGCTACGTGGTGTCTTCGGCGGCAGTGAATGGCTACGTCCATGAGGGCCCGTGGGCGCTGGACGCCGGCGCGACGTTGTCGCTGGGCCTGCGTGGCGTGGTGAACCGCGAACCGGACTTCGCCTACAAGCGCGCCTATGGTCACGGCAACTTTGCCTACCTTCGCGCCAACGGATCCTTGGCGTACACGTTGCCGAAGGATTTCCGCGTGGCGCTGCGGGTGGCGGGCCAGTACTCGCCGCAGCCACTCATCAGCAACGAACAATTTTCGATGGGTGGCGCCGACACTGTGCGCGGTTACCTTGAGGCCGAAGCCCTGGTGGACCGCAGCGCGGTGGGTACTTTGGAACTGGCCAGCCCCGCCATCAAATGGTTCGAATCGGGCCGCGACAGCTACGCGCTGCGCGCTGCCTTGTTCGTGGAAGGTGGCATTGGCTATCTCGAGCGTCCCTTGCCTTCGCAGGACGCAAAGTTCGACTTGGCCAGCTACGGCCTTGGCGTCAGCCTCGGCGGTGGGCGGGGCGTAGAAGCCAAACTGGACTGGGCGCGTACCTTGCTCCCCGGTTCGCGCACGCCGGAAGGCGACTCGCGCATTCATTTCTCGTTCAAGACTGGTTTCTAACCCATGCAAGCACAGGCTCGCCGCTCGACCGTCGCTGCTGCCGTAGCACTCACTCTGGCCTTAGCCAGTGGGCCGGTGTTCGCGGTGGAACTGCCGGTGCCCTGCGCGGTGGGTGTGTGCGGCGCGCCGGGCGTCAACTCTTGGGTAAGCGCTGGCGCGGCCACCTTGGCTACTAGCGGTAACAATCTGACGGTAACGCAGACGACGAGCAACGCCACCTACAACTGGCAGAGCTTCAATATCGGCGCGGGCGGCGTAGTGCGCTTTGACCAGCCCGATGAAACTTCCGTGGCGCTGAACCGCATTTTCCAGGCGGACCCGGCACGCATTCTGGGGCAGTTGTCTTCCAACGGCCGCGTGTACCTGCTGAACCGCAACGGCATTTTGTTCGGACAAGGCGCGCAGGTGAATGTGCGCGGCTTGGTAGCCTCGTCGTTGGACCTGTCGCCGGAAGCGTTGCAGCTTGGTATTGGCCGCGCAGCCAGCCTGACAGCACCGGCCTTCCAGCCCTACACCGAGGCCGGTGTCGCGCTCGCTAGTGGTGCGGTCACCGTAGAACAAGGTGCCAGCATCCGCGCGGATGGTGGCCAAGTGCTCATCTTCGCTCCGCAGGTGACCAATCGCGGCGAAATCTCCACACCCGATGGTCAGACTATTCTGGCAGCCGGGCAACGTATCTTTCTCGTAGCCAGCGATAGTTCCGATCTGCGTGGCTTGCTGGTAGAAGTGGGCGACGGGGGCACCGTTACCAACGGCCCCGATGACCCAAACGCCGGCGGCGCCGCGGCGCTCGCCGGGCGTATCTCGGCAGATCGTGGCAATGTCACTTTGGCCGGCTTGGCCGTCAACCAGAACGGACGCGTTTCGGCTACGACCTCCATTCGTGCCAACGGCTCCATCCGCTTGGTTGCGCGCGATACGCAAGTGCAGCGACTCTCCGACACCAACGTGCTCGAATTCTCGCGCAATGGTTCGCTTACCCTCGGCGCGAATTCCGTCACCGAAGTAACACTCGACAACGACCCGGCCACTACCGTGGACGTGAATACGCAGCCGGTGTCGACCGTGGACCTTTGGGGACATGATGTCTCGATGCTGCGCAACGCGCGCATTACGGCGACTGCGGGCCGCGTGACTGCCACGGCCACGACCAGCCGTGAGGGTTTGGAGGCCATCGGCGCCACGGCCGATGACAGCCGCTTTACCATGGCGGCGGGTGCTGCCATCGATGTTTCCGGCGCCACCGTAGACCTGCCGATGGAACGTAATTCGCTGCGGGTGGAGCTGCGTGGCTCGCAATTGGCGGACAGCCCCGTGCAACGGGACGGCGCACTACGCGGCGAGACGGTGTATGTCGATATGCGCCAGTCCGGGTTCCGTGCCGATGGGAGCTTCTGGCGTGGTACGCCGCTAGCAGACCTTGCCGGAGACATTGCCACGGTGGCTCGCGATGTTCGCGAACGTAGCCTGAACGCGGGCAGTGTTGTTATCCAGTCGCAGGGCGCCGTACTGCTGGACAACGACGCCACCATCAATCTCGCCGGCGGTCGCATCAATTGGCAGTCGGGCTATGTTCGCTCTAGCCAGTTACTAGGCGCCGACGGACGCGTCTATGGCATGGCGGCGGCCGACCGTGACCGCACATTTACTGCCGTTCTCGACAACCAAAATCTCAATGACCCCCGATGGGGCATCGCTGTGCGGTTGTCGTTAGCCAGCTATGACCCGCGTGGCAACTACGAACCGGGCTACGTGGAAGGCAAAGACGCCGGCTCGCTGTCGATTGTGGCGCCGCGCATTTTTGCTGGCGCGCGAATCAATGGAACGGTCGTCAATGGCCCGACCCAGCGTTTGCCGGTACAGGTGGGGCCTTCTTATCAGCCTTACAGTGCATGGAACGTTGTGGCGCGTGGCCCGCGTTTGTCATTCGGTCTGGTAGACGCACTTCCCGCCGTCTTTATCGATTACGCATTGGGCGACGTGCTCTTCGGTGACCCGGAAGACCTCGATACTGTTCGCAATGCCGACGGCACCGTGTTCGATCCGCGTCGCGATCCTCTGCCGGCTGCGCTGAACGTGCTGCGCCTCTCGCCGACGATGCTGCGTAATGCAGCGCCCTCGGCGCTGACGATAGCCGCCAATGGTTCCATCACTTTGCCGGCGGATGTGGACCTGCGGCTGACCCCTGGCGCCAATTTGTCGCTGCGCGCGGGCGCTATTGATTTACAAGGCAGCGTCACGCTGCCGAGCGGTTCGGTTTCTGCGCGAGCGCGCCAGACGGTGGCCTACGACAATTCGAGCATCGCGCTTGCACCCATGTTGCGGCTCGGGTCTACGGCGAGCCTTTCCTTGCAAGGTAACTGGGTGAACGACCGCTGGTCCATCGACCGCGGCGAGTTCTTGCTTCCTCCGGCGTACATTAACGGTGGCTCTGCGGAACTGACCGTCGACGACGGCGCTGCCATTCTCGCCACGGGCTCCGTTATCGATGTTTCCGGCGGCGCACAGCGTCGAGCGGACGGCGTCGTTGTTGCCGGTCGCGGCGGTAGCATCGTCGTCGGTACTCGCCAAGCGAACGCAACGGTAGCCACGCCACTGCAGTTGGGCACTACGCTCCGCGGCTTCGGCCTCCGCGAAGGTGGCAGCCTCTCCGTTACTGCGCCCTCCGTTTGCATATCGGCCACGGCCTGCGGGGTTGCCGGGACGCTGGCGCTAGCGCCCTCGTTCTTCACGGCGGGTGGTTTTCGTAGCTTTTCGGTGGCGAGCAATGCCGGCGACTTGACGGTGGCTGGTAACACCACGTTGGACCTGCGTGCCACCAATTGGGTGCTGTCCAACGCCGCTGTCTCGGCGCCTTCCGGGACCGCTTTGTCGTCGCTCGTTACCCCGACCTTGTTGCCTGATGACCAGCGTCGGTCGGTTAGCCTTGCGCTGACGGCGAACCAGCTCAGTGTTGGCTCCATCGCCTATGGCGACCTCGTCGTTGAGGCAGGTGCGCGCATTATCGGCGACAACGGCGCAACGCTCAATTTCTCGACGAATTCTCGGCTGTTCTTTGGCGGCAATGTGGTGGCTCCCGGCGGTAGTGTTGGGTTCAACCTGCTGCCCACGTTGGTGATGGACAGCTATCGCGCGGATCAAGGTCTCTGGTTTTTGACGGGCTCTTCCGTGAATGTCGACGGCCGTACGGTGCTGACGACGCGGCAGGATGGCCGTCGCGTGGGTTCGGTTCTTGATGGGGGTTCCATCGTCGTAGATGCCGCGCGCGGTTTTGTGGCGGTGCAGACCGGTGCGACATGGTCTGCTAACGGCGCATCGGATCGCTTGGAAATCCAGCGCGATGATGGCTTGTTTGAAACGCTGCCAGTGGCCTCGCGTGGGGGTTCCATACAGGTAGCTACCACCGACGGTATGCGTTTCGATGGCCGGCTATCGGCCCAGGGCGGAGCGGCGTCGGCGGCGGGCGGCAGTTTCTCGCTGTTGGTCGACAACCGCCGCAGCAATGACCCGAACGGCGTCGCGCCTCTTGTGGCGCGGTCCATTGTGGTGGGTACACCTTCCGCGGCACTTACTGCTGGCGCCGCATGGCCCATTGGTGAGGCCGGGGTTGCCAGTATTGCATCCAGCACCTTGGCATCTGGTGGCTTCGATTTTATTTCGCTGACGGCTCGTGACACGGTCAAGCCGATTAATGTCGCGGGTCCGGAAATTCTGGCCACCGGCAGTGTGGTCCTGACGGACGGAAGTGCCCTGACCCCGCGGGCGCGATTGGTCATCGGCGCTTCGACTTTGCAAGTGCTGGGCAATGCGCAGTTGTCGGCGGCTTATGTGGCACTGGGCAGCAACGATGTCGTCTCGCAGCAACTAGGAACCGCTAGCAGTGGCACGGGAGCGCTGCGTGTTGACTCCCGTTTAACGGAGTTCGTCGGTCAGTTTGCGTTGGCTGGAGCGTCACAGGCACAGTTCACAGGTTTGGACGGTATCCGGTTTACCGGTGTGTTCGGCCCTGCTGGCGGTGACTACCGCGCCAATGTTCGTTTCCCTGGAGATGTCACGTTCACCACGCCGCAGGCCTATGTTTCCACGCTGACGCAGGCGACCGTCGCAGCGGCGGGGCGCATGGCTTTCACCGCCACTGGAACCCAGACGCCGCTCCTTTCGGCAGGCGGCAGTCTTGCTTTGTCGGCATCCTCCATCGATGTCGCTACTCGCGTTGCGGCGCCCGGCGGAGCACTGACGCTTACCGCTGGCGAGGTCACCGTGGCTGCTGGTGGTTCACTTTCCGTGGCCCTGGACACCACGACGCTGTTTGGTCGACTGCAGGGTGGCTTCGCTTGGGTCTATGAGTTGCCCGACGGCAGCGTACGGGTTTACGACGGCGTGCTGTCCACGCTGCCTAGCAAAGATGTGACTTTGAATGCCGGAACGGTTCGTGTTCTGCCGGGGGGCGTCATCGACGCCTCTGGCGGCGGCGACCTGTTGTCCTACGAGTTTATTCCTGGCCCGGGTGGTACGCGTGACGTGCTGGCTGCAGGCCAACCTGAGGGATCCTTTGCGGTGGTGCCGGGTTTATCGTTGCCGTTCGCACCGGTCGACCCGCGTGAAGCGCGCGGTTCCACGCTGCAGCCTGGCGACCGCGTTTGGCTCGACGCAGCGGCGGGGTTGCCTGCTGGTGAATACACGCTGCTGCCCGCGCGCTATGCGTTGATGCCTGGTGCCGTGTTGGTAACGCCAGTCAGTGGCTTCTCCGGTTTGCGTGTGGGTGGTACCGGTGCGCTGGTAGATGGCACGCCGGTAGTGGCGGGCTACCGCACGGTTGCCGGCACCCCCATACGGGATTCGCTCACCAGTGGCTTTGCCGTTCGCAGCGCGGCTTCCGTGGCCACTTTGGCCCACTATGATGTTGCCAGCGCCAACACCTTCTTCCCTGCCATCGACTCCTTGTCTGGCACCCGCTTGCCACGGGACGCCGGCTCGGTCAGCTTGCTGGTGGGCTCCGCGCTGGATATTAGCGGTGTCATTCGTACTGCGGCCGCCAGTGCTGGTCGCGGCGCCACCATTGCAGTAGCTGCGGACCGTCTGCGGGTTTCCGGCACCCCGGGTGATGTCGTGGCTGATTGGGTCACTTTGCTCGACAGCCAACTCAGTGCGCTGAAGGCGGATACGCTGCTGCTTGGCGGTCGCGCGGACCGCGGCGGAGCGCGCGCAACGGCCGTTTCCTCGGCTGTGGAAATTACCGGTGGAGCTCAGATTACGGCCCGCCGCTTGGTCGCGCTGGCCGATGGTTCGCTAGCCATCCGCAGTGGCAGCCAACTCACTGCGGTGGGTGGTGGTGCCACTGCCGCGCCCTTGACCGTGACGGGTGGCGGCGCCTTGTTGGCGTTGGACTCTGTAGCCGGAGCGCCCATCCAGTTGTCGGCGCCCTCTCTCCACGGGACGCTTCTCGTAGAAGCCGGTGCGACTATTGCCACGCCGCGCGGTGGTGCTGCCACATTCGCTGCCGCCGGTTCGCCGCTGCTCGATGGGCAGTTGAACTTGCAGGGTGCCGGCCTGCGCGTGGTAGCAGACACATTAACCTTGGCCAGTGGCAGCGGTGCTTCGGCAGGTTCGCTAAGGGCTGACACGCTGGCGTCGCTGGGGCTTTCCTCTCTGGCCTTGGAAGCGGGTACCCGTCTTTCGTTAGAAGGCAGTTTCTCCGCGCATTTCGGCTCGCTGTCGTTGCGTACCCCGGTCATTGCAGCAACTGCGCCGGGCAGCGTGGTTGAGGTTGCCGCTGATCAAGTTTCTCTGGCGGGTGGCTCTTCTGCGGCAGCGGCTACGGCCGGCAGTTCCCGGTTGCAGTTCAGTGCACGCGACCTTACGTTGGGCCAAGGGCAGTTGACGCTATCCGGGTTCAGCGATGTTTCTTTGGTGGCAGCCCGTAGCCTAGGTGTCGCGGGCGATGGTGCCCTGCAGACCACGGGCAATCTCTCCCTCGCCGGCGGCCTCGTGGCCAGCGAAAATGCGGTCGATTACGGCTTTACGGCGGGTGGTAGTTTCCGTCTGACCGGAGCGCCGGCGGTCGGCGTCACGGCTGGGCTTGGTACGCGTATCGACATCAATGCTGCCGATGCACTGCTCGACGGCACGGTGCTGTTGCCGTCGGGGCAATTGCGGGTCCGTACCAGCGGCGATGTCGTGGTGGGAAGCCACGGGTTGCTGGATCTTGCGGCCCCGATGCTGGCGATTGATGACGTGCCGCTAGCGTTGCCGGGTGGGTTCGTCTCATTGCAAACGAACAACGGTAATGTTCGGTTGTTGAATGACAGCGTGGTGCGGCTGGCTGGTGCCAATGGTGGCGAGGGTGGCGAGTTCCGCGCTTCTGCTGTGAACGGCATCGTAGACCTCGCCGGCGCCGTGGATGCGGGCGCGAGCGGTGGTGCCTTGCGTCTTGCCTCCAGCAGCTTGTCTCTGGATATGGCCTTGCGTATTGCTGCCCATGGTTTCACCCGCGAAGTGGAACTCCGGCAGCTGGGCGTTGGCGACTGGACATTGGCTGCGGACCAAACATTGCGGGCGGACCGAGTGACCCTTGATGTCGAAGGTGGCTCTCTCGCACTGAATGGTGTGGTGCAGTCCGATGCAGGCGACGGCCGCATCGTGGCAGTTGCGCGCGACCGGCTGACGCTTGGTGGAACTCTGCGCGCTGGCAATGCTGCGCTATCAGCCGACGCTGGTGCCTTGCGTTCGTCGCTATTGCTGGCGGCGGGTCAGGCTATCGACTTGCGGGCGGGTAGTGTGGTTGACCTCGCCGGATCGGCCGCGGGTGGAAATGGCGAACTGCGTTTGCGTTTACCAGAAGCCCGAGTATTGACTGCCGTTGCGGGGGGCGGCGGTCTGCGTTTGGATAGCACGTTCAACAACGTAGCCGGTATCACGGTTGAGGGGTATCGCGAATATTCCGCGACCACCATCGGCACCACACAGACTGCCGCTTCGATAGCCAACCCGTGGTACTCAGCAGCGCTGGCTTTCGTCGACGCGACGCAAGGTCGCGAAGCAGTACTGGGGGCACCTACCGGCTTGCCGGTTCGTTTCACACCGGGTATCGATGTGCGTAGCGCAGGGAATTTGACCCTCGCCGCAGACTGGAATCTTGCCCGCTGGAATTATTTGGGCGTTGCTCCTACTGTCACTTTGCGTGCTGGCGGCGACCTGCTGCTCAACCGCAGCTTGAGTGATGGCTTCGCTACGCTCACGACGGGAAACACGGGCTTCGCTTTACCAGCCATTCCTGCCGACTCGGCGTCCTATCGCTTGGTTGCCGGCAGCGCGCTGTCGGCAGCCGACCCCTTGGCGGTGTTGTCGGGCACGACTGGCAACATTGTGCTTGCTGCGGGGACGCCGGGCGTTGGTACCCGTGTGGGAACCCAACGCATGGTGCGTACCGGAAACGGTTCTATCGACATCGCCGCCAGCGGCAGTCTGGTCCTCGGCAATCAGGCCAGCGTTATCTACACAGCAGGCGTCCGTGGCAGCGGACTTGCCTTGACGAGGACGCTCGCCGCCGGTGGCCTAGCGGGCTTGGCGTACCCGGAGCGCTCTGGGGATATCCGCATTGCGGTCGGTGGCGATGTGCAGGGCGCCCCGAGCACTCAGTTCTATACGGAATGGCTCTGGAAGACTGGTGCCCGTGCCTCTGACCCGTTGCGGCCGCGGCCCACCGCCTGGAGCGTTGCCTTCGAGCGGTTCGAGCAGGGTGTAGCGGTATTCGGCGGTGGCAGCCTTACTGTACGCGCCGATGGTTCGGTCACTAATTTGAATGCTTCATTGCCCACCATCGGTCGCCAGACTGGTAGTGCCACCAATGTCTTGCTGAACAGCGTTGCCGTCACCGGTGGTGGCAATTTGTCGGTCCGTTCGCTGGGTGATATCCGCGGCGGCACTTTCTATGTGGGTCGTGGAAATGGTGTGCTGGCGGCCGGCGGGCAGATGGCTTCTTCCTTGCAGACCGGTTTCGCCCCGATTTTGGCGGAAGGCGACACACGTTTTGCCGCGTTGTCGCGTCGTGACCTGCAAGTCGAGGCCATTCTCGACCCGTTGCTGCTTGGTATTTCCCGGCGCTTGGGCGTTGCCGCGTCCAGCTACTTTTCGCAGTACGCACCGAACTCCGCGGCACGGTTAGTCTCCACTGGCGGAAATCTGCGCATGCTCGCGGACTCTCGGCCCAGTTCCTTGCTGGGTCTCGCCTTTCCGGACGTTCTCTACCTCGAGGAGCCCGTTGCTCGCGTGGCACCGCCCACCGTAGAAGCTATGGCGCCTGCCGGGGACATCCGCGTCGCGGGTTCGCTTACCCTTTGGCCTTCACCTCAGGGCAACTTGCAGTTGTTGGCTGGTCGTAACTTGGTGGTCTCACCGCAGTCCGGCGGCAGTATCGAGATCATCCTTTCGGATGCCTCGGTGGCGCGCGACTTGCCGACGCCACTGCAGCCGTTCGGTTCCGCCGCGCTTCCGCCAGACATCATGGGGACGTCGTTCACCGCTCAGACCAATTTCTATTCGCCCACGCCAGTTCACCAACTGGACTCTCAGCCACTGCGGATGGTCGCGCGCGATGGCGATATTCTTTTCCAGGCTGAGGCCCCCGGCGCGTTGAGCCTCTTGTTCTCGGCGAAGCGTGCCCGGTTCATTGCGGGCCGTGACATCGTGTCGCTGGGTGTCCGCTTGCAACACGTGGCTGCCGGTGACGTCACAACGATCAAGGCCGGGCGGGACATTGTTTACCCGCTCTCGCGAAGCTCGGACGGCCAGATTAACCCGAACGTCCGTGAAATCACCCTCGGCGGCCCCGGCGAACTGCAGCTTATCGCTGGCCGTGACATCGACTTGCAAACGTCGCGCGGCGTGACGACCGAAGGCAACCTCCGTAACCCCGCCCTCCCGTCGGCTGGCGCCAACGTGTCGTTGACGGCGGGCGAAGCGGGCGGTGCGCCGGACTTCGACGGCTTCATAACGCAATTCTTGCAGGCTTCGACGACCTACGACGCTTTGCTGTTCGACTACCTGAAGCGCTTCGACTCCACG
Organism: Candidatus Planktophila lacus; assembly: GCA_943331345.2. Lineage (GTDB taxonomy): Bacteria > Pseudomonadota > Gammaproteobacteria > Steroidobacterales > Steroidobacteraceae > CAIOHZ01. The sequence goes on from CALQLF020000020.1 coordinate 12,861, forward strand.
GTATCGGTGGACAAGACGGCGGCGCTGGCACGTTTCCGCACGCTCACCCGCGACCAGCAGCGCCCACTGCTGGAAACGGTGCTGCTGCGCGCAGTGCGTACGGCCGGCCGTGCCGCGGCTGTTTCGCCGACCTCGGACTTCACTGAGGCCTACCGAGCCTTGACGACCTACTTCCCCGGCAGCAATCCGGAAGTGGCCGCAGGGCAGGCCAACCCTTACCAGGGCGCCGTGAAGCTTTACTTCAGCCGCGTCTACACGCTGGCCGGTGGCGACGTGCGTTTGCTGTCGCCGGGCGGTGGTATCAACGCGGGCCTCGCCGCGCCGCCGACTGCCTACGGCATCAAGAAGTCGGCATCGCAGCTCGGCGTGGTGGTGCAAGGTACCGGTTCGGTGCTGGCGCTGGGCTACGGCGACTTCCAGGTGAACGAGTCGCGCGTCATCGCCGGTAACGGCGGCGACATTCTGGTGTGGTCCACCCGCGGCGACATCGACGCGGGTCGTGGCGCCAAGACGGCTATCTCCGCGCCGCCGCCCATCATCACCATCGACGAGACGGGCCAGCCGAAGGTCGTTTACCCGGCCGCGTTCAATGGTTCGGGCATCCAGACCCTGGCCACCACGCCGGGCGTGAAGCCGGGCAACGTGGACCTTTTCGCGCCGCGCGGCGTGGTGAACGCCGGTGACGCCGGCATCGTCGCTGGCAACCTCACTATTGCCGCCACGGCGGTGCTGGGTGCCAGCAACATCAGTGTCAGCGGTACCGCCGTAGGTGTGCCGGTAGATACCGGTGGCTTGGGTGCCAGCTTGGCCGGTGCCAGCAATTCCGCGGCGGGTGCGTCCAAATCCGGCGGGGACTTGGCTGGCCAGGAAAGCAATAGCAACCGCCAGTCCGCCAGCAATCAGGCCGAAGCGGCGCTCAACTTCCTCGACGTGGCCGTGGTTGGCCTAGGCGAGGACGTTTGCCGCCCCGACGATCTGGTCTGCCTGAAGAACCAGAAGCGGAATTGACCGCTGTCATCAAAGAATCACTTGAACTAGGGAAAATGACCGTTGGGCTACGGGGCCAACCGTAGCCACCAGCGTGTCCAGAGGGGATCAGATGAAACTTCGCAGTCTTTTCGCCAGCCTCCTGCTGTGCCTGCCCGTGCTCGCGCTCGCCAGCGACGACGCCGGTTCGTGGTGGAACGAGGACTGGCAGTACCGCAAGCAGATTGGCTTCGATGCTACTCCTGCCGGCGCGGATCTCGCCGAGTCAGTGACGGACGCGCCGGTGCTGCTGCGGCTTTCGACGGCGAATTTCAACTATTTCGGCGACGCCAAGCCGGACGGCACGGACTTCCGTGCTGTTTCCGCGGACGGCAAGAACCCGCTGAAGTTCCACTTCGAAAAATACGACTCGGCCAACCAGATGGCCTTCCTGTGGGTGCGCGTGCCGCAAATCACTGCCGCTGCGGCCACGGACAAGATTCACGTCTACTACGGTAACCCCGACGCCGACGGCGCCGGCGAAGTGGGCGGCACCTACGACCCGGGCACCGCGCTGGTGTTGCACTTCAGCGAGGCGGACGGCAAGTTCAAGGACGCCACCTCCTACGCGAACAATCCGTCCGTGGCGGATGCCGAGGCCAACCCGGCTTCGCTCATCGCCGGTGGCGCCAAGTTCAATGGCGCCCAGAAGGTCACCGTGCCCGGTAGCACGAGCCTGCGCTTGGTTCCCGGCAGCGGCATGACGGCTTCGGCTTGGGTGAAGTTCGACACGGCCCCGGCCCGCGCCACCATCCTCGCGATGGAAGGCCAAGGTCAGGCGCTAACGCTTGGCATCGAGGCTGGGCGCGCGCAACTGCGGTTGGGTTCCGTTTCCGTCAACCAGACGTCTGGCATTCTCGAGAACGGTACGTGGCATCACTTGGCGATGACGGCTGGCGGCGGCCGCGTGACGCTGTACGTCGACGGCGTTTCCATGGGCGAGGTGAGCACCAGCCTGCCGGAGCTTGCCGGCACGCTCACGGTGGGCGCCTACGCTTCCGGCAGCGACGGGTTCGTTGGCGAAATCGATGAAGTGAACGTGTCGAAGGTGGCGCGCTCCGCGTCCTGGGTGCGTGCCGCGGCGCGTAGCCAGGGTATGGCTGCCATGCTCGTCACGTTCGGTTCGGATGACCAGCGCGACAGCGGCGGTCATGGTTCCTACTTCGGCACGATCGCCAAGAACCTCACCGTGGACTCGTGGGCGGTCATCTTCATCTGCTTTGGCATGTTGGTGCTGGCCGTGATTGTCATGGTGGGCAAGGCCATCTACCTGAACGCCATCGAAAAGCAGAACCGTCTCTTCCTGGCAGCCTACGATGCCGAGAAGACCAAGGAAGACGCCTTGGACCCGCGCATCCGCATGGATTTGGGTACGGTTACGCCGGCTTCGACCTTGGGTGGCGTTTATGCCAAGGGCATGGACGAGCTTAGCAAGCGTCTGCCGCCCGCCGGGCATATGGTTTTGGCGCACCAGTCCACTGAAGCCATCCGCGCGGCCATGGAAGCCACCGTAACGCGCCAAGGGCAGAAGCACTCGGCGCACATGGTGGTGCTGACGATCGCCATCTCCGGCGGCCCGTTCCTTGGCCTGCTCGGCACGGTGGTCGGCGTCATGATCACCTTCGCCGCCATTGCGGCTTCAGGTGAAGTGAACGTGAACGCCATCGCTCCTGGTGTCGCCGCTGCCTTGGCCGCTACCGTGGCCGGTCTCGCCGTCGCCATTCCTTCGCTGTTCGGCTACAACTGGCTGAACCTGCGTATCAAGGCCGTTTCCGCTGACACGCGCGTGTTCGTCGACGAAGTGGTTGCCCGCATCGCCGAAAAGTACCGCTAGGAGATTGCCATGAGCGCACCAGCCGATGGCGGAGACAAGGACGTCTACGACGACATCAATATCACCCCTATGCTCGACTTGGCCTATGTGCTGATGGTGATCTTCATCATCATGTGCACGGCCTCGGTCCAGGGCATTCAGGTGAACCTGCCGAAGGCGAGCGAGGCTCCGTCGTTGGGCAAGCCGCAGACGAAGGCCATCACCATTACGGCGGAAGGCACCATCTTTTTGGACACCTTCCCGGTGACGTTGCCGGAACTGGAAAATCTGCTGCGCCAGTACAAGGGCGCCAACCCGAACCTGCCGGTCATCGTGAAGGCGGACTCGGGCGTGCAGTACCAGAAGGTAGTGGACGTGCTGGACATTGTCGGGCGGCTGGATATCCACCAGCTCGGTCTCGTCACGCAGCGCATCGTCAAGTAAACGGCGCTGCTTAAAATCCCATGGACGCTCCACTTACTCCTGCCCAGAAGCTGCAGCGCATCGGCGTAGCGGTGGGTGCCGTGCTCCTTATTGTGGGCTTGGCCTGGTGGGTGAAGGGTGCCGTGGGCGGCAAGGTAGAAAAAGAGAAGCGCTCGGTACAGGCGGTGCAAGTCATCCGTCCGCCACCGCCGCCGCCGCCGCCTGAAGAGCCGCCGCCGCCGCCGCCGGACCAGCCGGAAGAGCAGATTCCGCAGAACTCGCCAGACCCCGTGCCTAGCGACGACGCGCCACCTGCCGAACAACTCGGCTTGGATGCCGACGGCTCCGCAGGTGGTGACGCGTTCGGTTTGGCGGCTCGCAAGGGCGGCCGAGACCTCACCGGGGGTGGTGGTGCTGCGTTTGCTTGGTACACCAGCCTCCTGAAAGACCAGGTGCTCGACAAACTGTCGGACCTCGATTCCGTTCGTTCGCGCCGCTTTTCCATCGTGGTGCGCGTTTGGGTGGAGACGGACGGCGCCGTGCGTCGCGCCACGCTGGTGGGCTCCACCGGCGATGGCGGCGTCGACAAGGCCATCGAAGCCGCACTGGAACGGCTGGGGCGCCTGCGTGAAGGCCCGCCGCTGGAAATGCCTCAGCCCATCAGCCTGCGCATTGTTTCGCGTAGCTGACGCTTACTGAACAACTTGTTGGTGAAGACCATGAAAACGCCTAAATACCTCGCTACTGCTGTTGCTTCCGTGCTGCTGTTGGCAGCTTCCGGAGCGCGTGCCGATGCCCAGCGGGAGTCGATGGAAGAATTGCGCAATACGGTCATCAACCTGCTGCAGGCGCTGGTGGACCAGGGCGTCATGACCAAAGAAAAGGCCAGTGAACTGGTGAAGTCTGCTCAGGAGCAGGCTGCCCAGACCGCCGCTACTCGCGACACCGTGGAAGAAGGTGCCGTGCGTGTGACGTACGTTCCCGAAGTGGTTCGTGAACAACTCCGCAAGGAAGTGGCCGAGCAGATGCGCGCCGAAGTGGCCGCCCAAGTGGTGGAGCAGGCCAAGGAACAGGGCTGGGGCGTTCCCGGCGCGCTGCCGGATTGGTTGTCCCGCGTTACGTGGACGGGCGACATTCGCTTCCGCGGCCGTCTGGATTTGTTCGACCCGGCCAACGTCGAAGGCGTGCAGTTGGACTTCGCCACCATCAACTCGCGTGGCGGTATCGGCAAGGCCGGGCTGGATGCGTTCACGAACGTGACCGAAGACCGTCAGCGCATGCAGGTGCAGGCGCGCTTGTTGCTCGAGGGTGCGGTGTCCAACGATGTGACGGTCGGGGCCCGCTTGGTTACAGGCAACCTGCGTGATCCGGGCAGCAACAACGAAACGCTGGGCCAGTATGGCGCGCGCTTCACGGCGGGCTTCGACTTGGCCTACCTGCGCTACGAGCCGAAGCTGGACACGGGCTTCAAATGGTTGACCGTGGTGGCGGGCCGTACGGCCAACCCGTATCTGTCCACGGAACTCGTTTTCGACCGCGACTTGACGTTCGACGGCGTGGCCGCCACGCTCCGTATGCCGTTCGCAGATCGGCGCGAGGCTTCCAACGCGTTCCTCACCATCGGTGCGCATCCGTTGGATGAATCCGACTTCGTGAAGAACGACAAGTGGCTGCTCGCCGGCCAGTTGGGTGCCGACTTCCGCTTCGAGCAGAATCACCGCCTGCAGGTGGCCGCGGCGTACTACGACTATCTGAACACGCAGGGGCGTCGCAACACGCTCGACAGTACCCGCTACGACTACACCGCGCCGCGGAACCTGCGTCGTGGCAATACGCTGTTCGACATTCGCAACGACACGGACGTGAACACCAACCTGTTTGCGCTGGCCGGGCAATACCGTTTGGTGAACGCCACGGTGAACTACCAGCTTCCGCTGGGCCCGAACGTATTCACGCTCGGCGCAGACTACGTGAAGAACATTGGTTGGAAGGCGGACGACGTGTTGGCGGTGTCCGGTATTCGCGCCAAGGCGCGCGTTACCGGCTACAACGTGGAGAGTGGCTACGGCAGCCAGCGCATGTCGGACGCGTGGGCTTGGCGCGTGTTCTTTGGCTACCGCTACCTCCAGCGCGACGCCGTACTCGACCTGTTCACGGACAGCGATTTCCATGGTGGTGGCACGGACGCTCAGGGCTTCATCGTCGGCGGTGAACTTTCGCTCCCGGCGGGTATTTCGGCTCGCGCACGCTACCTTGCGGCAGACGAAATTGACGGTCCGGTGTTCGCGCCGGGCGCGAACTTCGTGCAGGACGTGTTCATGCTCGACTTCACCTCGCGCTTCTAAGGGCTCGCCCCATGCGTAGTTCGTATTCGGCCCTGTTGGTTATCGCTGTCGCTTGCGGCGTACTGGCTCCCTCGCTCTCTGTGGCGCAGACCTCCCGTAGCGGCGGCGGCAGTGGCGGCGGCCAGTCCGCTCAGGCCATGGTGCAACTGCAGCAGATGGCCGTAGAGCGCAATGCGCTGCTCTCGCAGGTGGAACGCCTGAAGCAAGAGGTCGCCACCGCTCAGGCAGCGGCGGCCAAGTCTGAGGCGCAGCTGGGTGCCCTGCGTTCGCGCGCGGGCACCGCCGAAGCCAAGATAAAGGCAGCTGAAACGGGCAAGGAAACAGCCGAGCAGGCGGGAACGCGGTTGCAGGCGCGCCTGGACGACGTGATGGGCCGCCTGAAGCAGACGGCCGAAACCTTGAAGACGACGGATGGGGAGCGCAGCGACCTTGCGGACAAACTGGCCGCGCTGACGCGTGCGCAGAACACCTGCGTCGACAACAACGCGGCCCTCTATTTGGTGGCCAGCGAAGTCATCGACCGCTATGAAGGGCTGGGGCTCGGTAACGCTTTAGCGCGGAGCGAGCCGTTCACGCGTCTGGCCCGGACGCGGGCGGAAAATGCCGCCGATGCCTACCGCGACCGTATCGCGGCCCTTCGTGAAAAAGCCGCCGTGGCCAAGGCTGAGGCGGCAGCCCAAGCGGCAGCTCAGGCAGCTACCGCCAAGTCCGGTGGCGAGAAGCGCTGAGCTACGCCATGGCTAACCCAAGGCTGCAGGGCATCTCATTAAGGCTGAGTGACGCCGACATTCGCCGCATCAAGGCGGTGTCCGGGCGCTTGGGCGTGCGGGAAAGCGACCTGCTGCGGTTTGCCATCCGGACTATGCTCAACCAGTTGTCTCCCTTGGCGGACCCTGCGGTCCGTGGGCGCGAACTGGTGCCCATGCTGCTGGAGCATGGCGGGGAGATTGTCCGGGAGTTCGGACTGGACACTCACGCTTTGGCTACTTTGGTCAACGAGGGTTTGGTCGGGGATGACCTGGTCAGCCGTGCGGACCTGTCAGCGCTGATGTTGCTGGCCAACGGCGCGGCAACGGGACCCCTGAAGGCCGAAATGCAGGCTCGCTTCCAGGCGGGCGTGGGGGTGGCAGGTGCCACAGGTTCGGCCTCCGCCCCGGCCCCTCTGTCCGGGGAACCCGGTCTCGGCACTGCAACGAGAATGTAAGACAAACTGGATACTGTGTGTCCATGAACTGTCACATTCGTCCGCTGGTAGCCGTTTGGCTCGGTTTTCTTGCGTTCTCCGCAGGCGCTGCCGATTTGGCGCCCCAGAAGCCGGAAACCGCCGCAAACACCTATTTGTTGCAGCCTGGTGACATCCTGCAGGTGAGCGTTTGGCGCGAGCAGGAACTGCAAAGCGAAGTGGTCATCCGCCCGGACGGCAGCCTGAGCTTTCCGTTGTCCGGCGATGTGCTGGCCGCCGGTCGCGGTGTGGACGAGGTCCGCGGTGACCTAGAAACCCGCCTGCGCAAGTTCGTGCCGGAAGCCGTGGTCACGGTGGCCATCAAAGCTTTGGCCGGCAACCGGGTGTTTATTGTCGGCAAGGTGTTGAAGGCCGGCGACTTCATCATGGGGCGCCCCATCGATGTGATGCAAGCCTTAGCGCTGGCCGGTGGCGCCACGCCCTTCGCCGATCTTGGCGGTATCCGTATCCTGCGCCGCACGGGCGGCAAACTCATTTCCATTCCCTTCAGCTACGGCGACGTCGAAAGCGGCCGCAAGCTGGAACAAAACATCCTGCTGCAAGGCGGGGACACCGTGGTGGTGCCATGAACCTCAAGTACTCTTCGCGCCTGCTCAGTTTGGCCGTTGCTGGCCTTTGCGCCGGTGTTTCCTCTGCTGCTTTGGCGGATTTCGGCATTCAGCCCTCGCTGGAATTGGCCGCCAGCCGCCAGAGCAACCCCCAGATGTCTTTTACGCCCACGCCTACGGGCAGTGGTGCGCTTATCCGTCTCGGGCTGCCTCTCGACTGGCATGGCGATGTGTACAGCGGTTACTTGAAGCCGGTGCTCACCGCCGGGTTCCAGCAGGGTAACGTGGTCGCCGGTATTCACGACCAGCGCATAGACTTCAACGTTACTCGCTCCGAAGAGCGCAGCAACGTGCAGCTCACGGCCAGTGTTACCCGTTCGCAGCTTTATGGTCAGACGGCTGCGGACGTGGCCACGTTCAGCAGCTACGGCACGGTGCAGTCGCGCCGAGCGGACTTCTCCGCTACCTATGCGTTCACTGAGCGTCTCACCGGCGCGCTGGGCGCCGGTTGGCGCCAAACGAAGTACACCCCTGCCACTGTCAGTGCTTTGGACTTCACCTACCCCTCGGCGCGCGGGCAACTGGCGTTCGCTGTAACGCCAAAGCTCAAAGTGCAGTTGGGTATTGCGGCCGGCAAGCTCAGCGTCCCCGGTGTGAATGTCCACAGTGATGAGCGTTCGGCGACCGCTACGTTTGTCTGGACGCCGGTAGAGGGCATGGAAGTGCAGTTGGGTGGTGGCCCCACCAAAACCACGCAGCAGCCAGGCTCTGTTTCCCGCACGAATACGAATTACACCGCCAGCGTGAACTGGAACCGCCCGAAGTTCGACATCTCGCTCTTTGGTCGTCGCGGCGTAGTGCCTACCAGCGGTGGCGTGCTCACGTCCCAGTCCGACTACGGCCTGAGTGGCGCGTACCGCACCACCGAGCGTCTCAGCTTCAACGGCGCGGTAGCTCGCAGCAAATTCACTCAGGAAATTGTCGGCATCGAACTCGGTGGACGCGCGTATACCCGTATCGACCTCGGCGCTACTTACCAATTGACGGAGCAGTGGGGCCTGTCGGGCGGCTTCGGTCGTGGCCGCTTGGAGCAGACGTTCAATTTCCTCAACCGGGAACCGGGCAAGGCTACGTCTTCGATTTACTCGCTTCGTCTGGTCCGTTCATTCGGTCGACAGAGCCTTAACTGAGGTTGGCAGACATGCAAGCCAACCAGCCCCAGCAGGACGGGGGAGACCTTACCGACCGCGTCCGTTCGCTGTGGCGTCGCCGTCGTCTCATTCTCTGGGTGGGCGGAGTTGCCGCAGTACTAACGCTGCTGCTGGCCTTCCTCTTGCCGCCGACCTACAAGGCGACGGCCACCATCCTCATCGAACAGCAGGAAATCCCGCAGGAGCTGGTGCGTTCCACCATCACTTCGTACGCGGACCAGCGCGTACAGGTGCTCAGCCAGCGCGTCATGACAACACAGAATATGTTGGGCGTCATCGACCGCTACGGTCTTTACCCCGACCTGCGCAAGCGCGCCCCGCGTGAAACTTTGCTCACGAAAATCCGCGAAGACGTCGCGCTGAACATGATCGGCGCCGACGTTATCGACCCGCGTAGCGGTCGGCCGACGCGCGCCAATATTGCTTTTACGGTCAGTTACACCAGTCGATCGCCCGAGCTGGCGTTCAAGGTGGCGAATGAACTGACGTCGCTTTACTTGAACGAGAACGTCGAGAGCCGAACCAAGCAGGCGCAACAAGCAGCCGGATTCCTGGGCGAGGAAAGCAATCGTCTAAGTGGCGAAATTGCTTTGCTCGAAAACCAGTTGGCCGATTTCAAACGAAAGTATGCCGACCAGTTGCCGGAACTAAAGCAATTCAACATCGCGAGCGCCGAACGCACTGGCATGGACGAGCGCGACGCCATGAACCGGCTCGCCACGCTGGAGCAGCAAAAAACACTGCTGGAGGCGCAGTTGGCGCAGATCAGCCCGGTGTCGCCCGTGTTTTCTGAAACTGGCACGCGCGTGTTGAATGCCGAGGACCGGTTGCGCGCTTTGCGCGGCTCGCTCGCTTCGCTGACTTCGCGCTACGGGCCGAACCACCCGGACGTGCTCGCTACCCGCCGTGAGGTCGAGGGGCTGCAGAAGCAGGTCTCGGCCGATAGCGAACGCAATGACTTGTTTCGTCAACTGGAAGATGCCCAGACCCAATTGGCCTCGGCCAAGCAGCGCTACTCGGCTGACCATCCGGATGTGAAGCGGCTGGAACGGCTGGTGGCGGGGATTCAGCAGACGCTGAGGGATGCGCCGAGGGTTGGTAGTGGCTCCGTACCAGCGGCCAACAAGCCAGATAACCCGGTCTACATACAACTGAAGGGCCAGATTGATGCCCTGAATACGGAGCGTGACTCCGTCAAGCGGCAGTTGGCTGGCCTACGGGGTCGGCTGTCCGATTTCGAACGTCGCCTGACGCTTTCGCCGGAAGTGGAGCGGCAGTACGCCGCGCTCGCTCGCGATTATGAAAACGCCCGCGTGAAGTATCAGGAAGTACGCGCCAAGCAAATGGAAGCGCAGGTCTCGCAGAATCTTGAGGCCGAACGAAAGGGCGAACGCTTCACGCTCATCGACCCAGCCTTGCCGCCAGAGCAGCCTGTCAGCCCCAATCGCCCGCTTATTCTTATCCTCGGCTTGGTGCTGAGTTTGGTAGCGGCGGCGGCCGCAGCTTTGGTGGCCGATGCCATGGACTCCAGCGTTCGCAGCGCGAGCGACCTGCGTCGCTTGCTGGGTGTGGACCCTTTAGTGGTGTTGCCGTCGATGGTCACTGCCGAAATGCTGGCCACGCGCGGGGAAAGACTGCGCAAGGCGCTTATTTCCGTAGCGGTGGCGGTGCCGGTGTTTCTGCTGCTGGTGAATTTTCTCTTCATGCCTCTGGACGTATTGCTCATCGTCCTCGCGCGCCGGTTCGGGATGTAGTCCATGGAAAAGATCCGCAAGGCACTTGACCTGGCAGGCAACGAAGCCACGGCACGCTTGGCGCTCTCTGGCCGTCCGATGCCGGTAGTGGTCGAAGAATCTGCCCAGGAGTTCGTGGCGGACCCCGCTTTGCTGCTAGGCAACTTCGTTATGGCGCAGCAGAGCAAAAGCCCCGCAGCGGAAGCCATGCGCATGCTCCGCACGCAGGTGTCGCAACGTATGGCCTCCAAGGGCTGGCGTACGTTGGCGATTATTGCGCCGCGCAAGGGTGACGGTTGCACCCATGTGGGTATCAACTTGGCCATCGCGCTGGCTTCCGATGTGCGCCACTCCGCGCTGCTGGTAGACCTGAATCTCCGTGAGCCAGGGGTGGCGGAGCGGTTCGGCCTGACGGGGCTGGAATACGGCGTCGAGGACGTGGTGCATGGCAACCACAAGCCCGAAGATTGCTTGTGGAGGCCGGAAGGTTTCGAGCGCTTCCTGCTGCTGCCGGCGCGTTCCAGCGAACTGGCCTCGGTGGAGGTTCCCAAGTTCCGTTTGCGGGAATTGGCGGTGGATCTGCGTAGCAGGCATCCGCACCGCTACGTCCTGTTCGACCTGCCGCCCGTGCTGGACTACGACGATGCGCTGGCATTCTGCCCGTACGTCGACTGTGCGCTGCTGGTAGTGGGCGAGGGCGCCACGGCTCGCACCGACGTGACCCGTACCCTTGAACTCCTGCGCAACACGCCAGTCGTGGGCGTCGTTCTTAACCGGGCCTTTGCGGCCGGCGAATCCCTGAGCTGACCCCATGTACGAAAAGCATTTTGGCCTGCTTACCCGGCCGTTCAGCCTGACGCCAGACCCGCGGTTCCTTTACCGCTCGCGGCAGCATGAGCGTGCCCTGACGATGTTGCAGTATGGCCTGACCGCTCAGTCGCCGGTGCTACTGCTCAGCGGCGAGGTGGGAGCCGGCAAGACGCTGCTCGTGAACCACTTGCTCGAAGTGGTAGCCCACCAAGTGGAGGTCGGTCTGCTAAACCAGACCCATCCGCGTCAGGAGACCGTGCTGGACCGCGTGGTGGCCGCTTTCGGCTTGGACCCGCGGCAGACCAGCGACTTGGGTTATCAGCGCGAAATTGCCGATGCTTGCCGCCGTGCGGTTGGGCAGGGGCGGCGTCTCTTGCTGGTAGTGGATGAAGCGCAGAACCTGCAAGAGCCCGTGCTCGAAGAACTGCGGCTGCTGTCCAACCTGAATGACGCCGGTCCGATGACGCTGCAAATCATGCTGGTCGGTCAGCCGGAAGTACGCGACATGCTCGCGCGCCCGGGGTTGGGGCAGCTCGCGCAGCGCGTGTCCGCCGATTACCACCTGCGAGCGCTGGATGTGGCTGAGGTGGCCGCTTATGTCGGCCATCGCCTAGCGGTGGCCGGTGCGGCGCCGGACCTATTCGATGCCGAGGCCTTGGCCTTGATTCACGAGGTCTCGGGTGGCATTCCCCGTCTGGTGAACCAACTCTGCGACTACGCGCTGGTCTATGCGTTTTCGGAAGGCTTGCTGTCCGTGGATGCCGCTGTGGTCCACCAGGTACTGGCAGACCGCAGCGAGTTCGGCGCACTCCCGCTGTTCAACCGGCGGGTTTGACCGCCGGCGCGGGGGCCTGAGCGGGCTTCACTTTCACCGGTACCGGCGAAGCCAGTCCCAAGCGGACCAGTTCGTCTTCCACCAGCATCGCCATATCGTTGAACGAAGCGGCGCCATTCAGCGAACGTCCGTTGACCAGCAGATAAGGGGTGCCCGTGGCGCCAACCGCGTCTGCCGACGCCGTGTCGGCGTCCACAGTCTTGGCATGCGTGTGCTGGCTCATGCACGCGGCGAATTCGTCCGCCTTCAGCCCCAGCTTGGCGGTCAGGTCCGCGTAACTGGAATCCTGCAGTTTGCCGTTAAGGGCGAATAGGGCGTCGTGCATTTCCCAGAACTTGCCTTGGTCGTTGGCGCAAAGGCTGGCTTCCGCCGCGGCCTGGGCTTGCGGGTGGATGCTCTTCAGCGGTAACTGGCGGTAGACAATCTGGACGTGGTCCGGGTAGGTGGCCAGTAAGTGCAAGATTTCCGGCGCAGTGCGCACACAGTACGGGCATTGGAAATCGGAGAATTCGACGACTGTGATAGGCGCATTTGCAGCGCCCCGGGTCGGGCCAGCACCGGGTACCTCAACACGGCGGGGCTTATCGAGAGCCTTGATGCCGTGCTTCAGCCACAGGCCGTTTGTGAACCGGCGCGTCTCGAGGTCCGTCCGCTGGTTTTGCAGCATTTCGGCAATTTGGTCGCGGATGGCGGCATAGGGCTGCTGAATCTGCGACTGATGCTCGAGGTAGAAGCCTTTAACGTCGGCTTCGTCGACCAAGGTGACCTGCAGGTCACCCAGCACCGCGAGGCCGCTTCGACCGGTTTTTTGCCCCTCGAGGTCCAGTGCGCGCTGGTCCAGGAGGGTGCGGAGTTCGCGCTCCCGCGTAGCGGCCAACTCCTGAGCATGCTGCGTTTTCAGTTGTTCGCGCTGTCCTGCCTGTTGCTTCTCTAGGGCCTCCAAGCCCGCGGCCGCGGCCTTGCGGAACTCCGCCTCGGTGAGTGGCTTGCCCGCGATGGAAGCCACTGGGGCCGACTGGGGTGCTGCCGCCGCAGCGGGAGGCGCGCTGACCGGGCTGAAAGCGACGACCAGCGTGGCCGTAACTGCGAGCGAGAACGAGCGGGACATGGTCGGAAAACTCCGTGGAAAAATAGCCGGCGGCAATGTGGGTGTATCCAAATTGAAATACTGCACGGCTAATGTGACAGGCCAACGACTAGCAGATGGCGGCGCAGGGTCTGCCGCCATACAGGGAGAGCCTTTCAATGATTCGCGAACGCTTGCTGAAATTGGCCGCAGTGCTCTTGCTGGGCGCAGGGTTGAGTGCTGGCCTTGCTGCTTGCAGTAGCCCGGAAGCGCGGTTCTCCGAGGCCATGACTCGGGGTGGCGAATATTTCGCCGCCGATAACTTCGACAAGGCGCGCGTCGAGTACCGCAACGCCCTGCAACTGAAGCCGAACGACCCGGAGGCTCGCTTTCAGGCAGGGCGCGTGGCCGAAAAGCTGCAGAACCTGCGTGAAGCCGTGCAGTTCTACCGCGGCACGCTGGATATCAAGCCAGACCATTACGAAGCCATGGCTAGCCTCGGCCGCATCTTGGCGATTGCTGGCGCTGGCGACAAGGCGCTGGAGACAGTGGAGCCTGGCTTAAAGGCTCGCCCGGATGATGTTGACCTGCTTACCGTACGTGCTACGGCGCTTTCGCAAAAGGGCGACCGGGATGGCGCCCGCGTAGCTGCCGAACGAGCGGTGGAACTGCAGCCGGGCAATACCATGGCTGTCGCGGTGCTAGCCGCGCTCTACAAGACCGCCAATGAAACCGACAAGGCCATAGCGCTGCTCGAGAAGACCCTGGGGCTGCTGCCTAAGGAAGTGGACCTGAGAATTGCGCTGGCGCAGATCTATGCCACCACGGGCGACCACGGCAAGGTCATCGCGTTGCTGCGTGAAGCCGTGAAACTTGACCCCACCGGTACCAAGCGCCGCGTGCTGCTGGCCCGCTATCTTTCGGGCCGTGGCGACCTCGCTGGAGCCGAGGCGGAATTGCGCGCAGGTGTTAAAGCCACGCCGAACGACAGCGAAGCCTTCGCCTCTCTGGTGGACTTCCTGCGCGTCAAGCGTGGGCTGCCAGTAGCGGAGCAGGAACTGAAGGCGCGTATTGCGGCTGAACCGAAGAACATTGCGTTGCAGTTCCAGTTGGGACAGTTCTACGAACTCTCCAGCCAGCCGCAACGCGCCGAGGCTATCTACCGCACGGTAATGGCCGACGACCTGACCTCCAAGGAATCGTTGGAGGCCCGTACGAAGATTGCCAGCCTTGCCATGCGTCGCGGCGACTTCAAGACCGCCGATGCCATGATCTTGGCAGTGCTGCAACAGAACGCGCGTGATACCACAGCGCTACAATTGCGCGGCGCCATGGCGCTGGCCAAGGGCGATCCGAAGAGCGCTATCGCGGACCTCCGTTCTGTTCTGCGCGACCAGCCAGGCGCTATTCCAGTGCTCCGTACGCTGGCGCAGGCTCACCTCGCCAATGGCGAACCGGCGTTAGCGGAAGATGTGTTGCGCCAGGCGCTGGATGTGGAGCCGATGAACGCTGCGGTGCGCTTGGACGCAGCGCTGATGTACCTGAATACCGGGCGCCCAGCGAGCGCCCGTCCGCTGCTGCTGCAGTTGGCGCAAGAAAAGCCGACCGATGCAGCTATTCTCGATGCCTCGTTCCGCACCAGCGTGGCGCTGCGTGACGTGCAGGCCGCTAAGACTGCCGCTGCGGCCCTCCGTGCTGCCGAACCGAAAGACCCGCGCGGCCCGCTGTATATGGGCATGGTGAACGAAGCTGACGGCAAGATGGCTGATGCCGAGCGCGACTACCGAGAAGCGGTACGCCTTGGTCCCGGCACCAAAGAGCCTCTTCAGGCCTTGGTACGCTTGCTAAGCAAGCAGGGGAAGCAAGCGGCGGCACTGCAGACGCTCGACTTGCTAATCACTCAGGAAACTACCAACCCATTTCCAGCATTCATGAAGGGTGAGGTGCTTGCGAGTATCGGTCGTGCGCCGGAAGCCGTGGTTGCTTACGGCATCGCTCGGCAGCGCGCGCCGCGCTGGTGGCTGGCCTACCGCGGGTTGGCGGGCGCCATGGCGGCGAAGGGAGACTTCGCGGGTGCAGCCAAGCTGCTGCGCGACGCAGTGCCGACCGTGGACGAGCCGCTCCCGCTGCGTGCAGAGTTGGCTGCGGTGCTCGAGCGCGGTGGCCAATCCGATGCGGCTATCGCCGAATACGAGCAGCTGAACACTGCCAACCCGGCTTCTGCTCTCGTGGCCAACAACCTCGCGTTGCTGATTGTCACCCACAGCAAGGACCCGGCACGCTTGGCCAAGGCCTTGAACGTAGCGAAGGCGCTTGCCGATAGCGCCGATGCGGGCCAGCGTGCTACCTATGCTTGGGTGCTGTTCCGCAGCGGAGATGCCAACAACGCCCTGCCGCTACTGGAAACAGCGGCGGGTGGCGCGCCCGGCAATCCAGTCTACCTCTACCGTCTCGGCATGGCCCAAGCTGCTGTCGGGCAAAAGGACAAAGCGCGCAACTCCTTGCAGACAGCGTTGAAGCAGGGTGCCCGCTTCGATGGCGCGGCGGAAGCTCGCGCCAAGCTGCAGGAACTTACGCGGGGCTGAGGCCCTGCGGAAGCGCTTCCTGGACGTAACTTTCGATGCGCTGCAGGCCCACCCGCAATTCCTGGACGCACTCCAGCATGGCAGCCAACATCTCGGCTTGGGTGTTCGCGTCGCATGCCACCAACGAACCGGTGAGCATGCGGTCAGCAGTGCGTACCTGCTGTACCAGCGTCGAGCAATGGCGCTGGCGGCGGGCCAGTTCTTGCTTGAAACGGCCGCTCAGTACACGCCCGGACTTCAGTGTGCCGGATGGCACCGGCGAACCATTGAGCGCGCGTGCCATCGGCCCGCTATCGCGATTTATGTCGGACATATCCCTACTCCCGTCATTCGGTGGTGGCGGTGTTTCCCGCCTGGTTATAAGGGTTACACCCTTCGGCGACGGAATCATTACATCCGGCCCCGCTAATCAAAAAATTTCGAAGTTATGTCATATCGATAGTGGTGCGAATTTCCCTTGCCGCGTCATGGCGCCAGATCCAACCGATTTTTGCAGGTGATTTCATGAGGATTCAGAACATGTTTCGTCCGTCCACGACCGTGCTGCTGGCGGCGTTGCTATCCTTCGGTTCGCCGGCTCACAGTGCCGAATCTATAGTGGTAGCGAAGAGTGGCAGTGCCACGCTGCGCCGTGAAGACCTGCAAGCCTTGCTTGCGACGCTGCCCGCAGAGACGCGTCGTGCGGCGCTGGCCGATGACGCTACGCTCGAGCAGTTGCTCCGTAGCGAACTATTAAGGACTGCGTTGGTCGCCAAGGCGCGTGCTGCCGGGCTAGAGAACGACGCGGCCGTGAAGGCCGCCCTGAACCGCGCCCGCGATGAGTTGGTGGTTCGCGTGCTGGTGGAGCAGCAAGTGAAGCTGCCTGCAGGCTACCCTGCCGAAGTCGAAATCAAAGCCGCTTACGATGCTGGCGTTGCCGCGGCTGCCAAGGTGGCTGAATACCATTTGGCCCAAGTGTTTGTGGCGCTCCCGGACGGCGCGCCGGCAGAGAAGGTGACTGCTGGCTTGGCGAAAGTGGGCGCTGTGCAAGCCCGTTTGCAGAAAACGGATTTCGCGCAGTTGGCCAAGGAGCTTTCTGAACATGCAGACAGCGCCAGCAAGGGTGGCGATCTCGGCTTCCTTGACGAATCTCGCTTGCTGCCCGAAGTGCGTGCTGCTCTCGTCGATACGAAGGCCGGCTCGCTTATTGGCCCGGTGAAGACCGCACAGGGCGTGCACTTTTTCAAGTTGTTGGAGCGTCGGGCCGTGGCGGTGCCGACGCTAGCGGCACTGCACGACCAAATTGCTGATGCGCTGCGGCAGCAGGAGCGTTCGCTGATTGCCAAGGCCTATCTGGAGCAGGCCTCGCGCGAAGCCGGCATCACGGTTAATCAGATTGAACTGTCGCAGTTCCGTATTGAGGCGGCAAGGTAAGTGTTTAACGGGCTGTCGGTCGCGCTCGAAAGGGCCAAAAAGGCTCTGGGTGTTGCGGCGGGCATCGCCGGAGGCTTTCGTGCCGGTCTGCGCGGAAAAAAAGCTCCCGTCTATCTGGATGTTGGTTCCCGAGGGGGGTTGCCCGCACGGTGGCGACCGGTAGCGTCTGCGGGTTTGATTGTCCCGGTTTATGTGGAGCCAGACCTTACGGAGGCTGCCCAACTCGCAGCCCGGTTTCCGAAAGCACGGCTCATCCGTTCGGCGCTCGGGTCGATGGACAACGCGATGGCTACGCTGCGGCTCACTCGTGAGCCGGGGCGGTCTTCGCTGCTTGAACCGAATCCGGATGTCATTGCCGGTTTCGCCGACACCCAGCCCTGGGATGTGCTTGACCGGCAACCTTTGACAGTACGCAGGCTCGACTGCATTTGGGGTGATAACCCCGCTCCCGAATTTCTCAAAGTGGACGTTCAGGGATACGAACTCGAGGTGCTGAAGGGGATGGGGGCGCTGCTTGACGAGGTGATTTGCCTTGAGGCGGAAGTTTCGCTGTGCCACTTCTACGAGCAGCAAGCGACGCTTGAAGAGGTTCGCGAGTTTCTGTTCGCCAAGGGGTTCGACCTAGTCCGTATTGCCGCTCTTGGTCTCTACCGAGGTCAAGCCATGGTGGAATTCAATACGTTCTGGGTTCGGCGTAATTTCCATGACGACCCGCGAACGGGGTTGTGGAAAAAGGTGAACGACATCGGCAGTCCTAGGAGAGTCAATGTCTGGGGCTATTGATGCTGCTCTGGCTGGCGGATCAGTCGGCGCGCCGGTCGAGAAACTCCTGCAGCAACTTATGCTCAAGGAGTTCGAATCGCATGCGTGCTTCACGCACGGACGCGAGATAGGCGGAAATTTCTTGAGCGCAGTCGCCGGTAAGAACCTGCGACAGCTCGCGGTCGCGAGCTTCGAGGGCAGGCAGCGCAGCCAAGGCGGAACGGCGAAGGTTCTCGAGGGAATCGTCTGTCATGAATGTATCTCCAGCAAACGCCGAGAGGTCCAGTCTGGGCGTGCTGGTTTGCAGTGGCGTTACATCGAGGAAAACGATTCGCTTGGTATTGCAAGTGCCGTCGGTTTGTACCGTCAATGAAGCCGACGATTGCAATCGTAGTGCCGGGGTTGACAAACGGCGGTGGCGTACCGGCGGTGGCCGCGTTTTTGCTTGGCGTGGTGCTGCGCAGCAATCGCTATAGATTGCGGATGGTCTCGCTGTCTACTGGGCGCGCTGAGCCGGTAAATAGCCGCATCACCTCGCCGCACTCTTGGCTAAAGGGTCCGGCTGTGCAGCATGGACAGTGGGAGGGGAATTCCTACTGCCATGTCGGCAACTGGTTCGGAGAACTAGAATTTCAGCGCTACGGTCGTCGGCGGGCTTTAACTGATGTGGTGAAGGATGCGGACCTCATACAGGTAGTGTCCGGGTTTCCTGCTTGGGCGAACTCCGTTCTCGACCTCGGAATTCCAGTATCACTGCAAGTGGCGACGCTCGCAGCCGTCGAATTACGCTCGCGAGTGGTTCGCCCTTCGAACCTTCGAGATTTCGTGCAACGGACAATGCTTCCCGTGACGAGTGCACTGGATGAGCGCGCGCTGCGCAAGGTCGATGCTTTGCAGGTAGAAAACCCTTGGATGCTCGAGCATGCGCGCCGTTCATGTGCCGGAACTGAAGTCGACATCAAATTCGCTCCGCCTGGTATCGACACCACAATTTTTTCGCCGTCAGGCAAGTCACCGTCGAAGGAAGGCCGCTACATTCTCTTGGTTGGTCGATTGGACGACCCGAGAAAGCGCGCCGGCTTACTGCTTGAGGCCTATGCACTTCTGCCAAACGAACTCCGATCCGCGGTCCGACTACAGTTTGCGGGTTCCTGTTCCCCGGGATCTGAATTCTGGCAAAGAGTGGAGCAATTGGGCCTCAGCGACCGGGTAAGTCACGTACTTCGCCCCTCTTTGACTGAGTTGGTAGAACTCTACCGCGGCGCAGATGTGTTTGCCCTGCCGTCAGATGAGGAAGGGTTGGGCCTAGTGGTGCTGGAGGCTATGGCTTGCGGCACACCCGTGGTTGCCACCCGCTGCGGTGGTCCGGAAGGAATTATTGAAGACGGGATTGATGGCTATTTGGTTCCACGCGATAACCCGCGCGTGATGTCCGAGAGGCTCGAGATGTTGTTGAAAGACCACAGTTCGGCGCAAGAGATCTCCCGGCGTGCCCGCCGAAAGGCAGTTGCGAAATATGACATCAAGCCAACGGGTGAAGTTTTTCTCGAAATCTGGGATCGGTTGCTGCGGTGAATTTCGTCTACTTCGCGCAAAACTCGGCGCTTCTATCCAACACTCGCTGGCGAGACTAATGACATGAATTTGAAAGACCTGTTGCTGCGAATGTTGCCCCGTGGCTTTCGTATGGCTTTGCGACGGCTGCGTTTGAAAATGATTTCCCATAGGTATCGCGGTTTGTCTGCCTCTGAAGTTTTTTCAAAAATATATCAACAAGGCGCTTGGGGTGATTCTGGCGATTCGGCGCAGCCGTTCTATTCCGGCACTGGGTCGCATGATGCGGTGACGGTGGATACATACGTAGCAGCGCTTACCAGCTTCCTGAATTCAATGGGCGGAAAGTCAACCGTGCTTGATGTCGGCTGCGGGGATTTCAATGTCGGCTCAAGACTCCGCGAGTATTGCTCGAGCTATCTGGCGGCAGATGTAGTTCCTTCGTTGATTGAGTACAACCGAGTCAAATTCGCGGCCTTGCAAGTTGACTTCCGGGTGCTGGATATTATTAGCGAGCGCGCGCCGGCGGTCGATGTCATCTTCATTCGGCAGGTGCTGCAGCATCTCTCGAATTCACAAATCCAGTCAGCCATTGCGAACCTTCGCGAATCCTGCCGTTTTCTGGTAGTGACCGAACATTTGCCTGCCGGGGCTGGCTTTCAGGCAAATCTGGACAAACCCGCCGGCCCCGATATCCGTAGCTATATCGGCAGCGGGGTCGTGCTCTCGCTTCCTCCTTTCAGTATTAATGCAAAATCGGTGCGTGAGCTTTGTCGAGTCCGTGATGCTGACGGTTTTATCGTTACATCGGTTTACGAATTTTCGGGTGGATAACAGCAATGCAATATTCAGCGGATTATTTGCAGTGGAAGAGTTGGAATCCCACGGATTTTGGCGGTTTTACGATGCGCGAGGAAGTCTATTTCGGCCAAGTAGTAGCACTAACCGGGTCACATACGTCGAATTCAACGAAGATACTGGAGCTCGGTTTTGGCAACGGCGCTTTCTTGGGCTTCGGCAAGGCCAATGGATGGCATATGGCTGGCGTAGAACTGAATCCTGAGCTTCTCGAGACGGCTGGCGCTGCCGGGTTCGAAGTCATGACGGCGGAATCGCTGGCGAAAGCCGAAGCCGGCAGTTTTGATGTTGCAGTCGCATTCGACGTTCTCGAACATATTCCTCAGGATCAACTGGCTGCTTATCTACGGTCAATTCGGCGAGTGCTGAAGCCTGGCGGGCATTTAGTCGCGCGCTTTCCGAATGGGGACTCGCCGTTCGGTTTGGTCTACCAAAACGGCGATCCGACGCATGTCACGTTTCTTGGTAGCGAAAAAGCTGCTTTATACGGGACGGCTGCAGGCTTTGAGGTCGTCATAATTCGAGGAGACCTCAGGCCCTTCTGGTCTGGGAGCATCAAGCGGTTGGCGCAAGCAGTCATTGCGAGGGCTATCGGGGCACTAGTGGACTTGACGGTCGCCAACATCATATTCAATGGACGCCGTGTCGCGTTCTGTTCCCCGAACTTGCTCGTAGTCTTTAAAGTTCCTACTTAGTGGCTTTTCGTGACAGGCCGGCAGTGATAATCACTCCATCTTAAACTGAAGGTTCTGCAGTATCTTGCGGCCAACGGTACTGTTGCCGTCTCTCGCGAGTGGTTCGGCTTGGTAGAACGTTAGTATCTCTAGTGCCGCCCACTCGAAGTCCGGAGCCGGTCTAGGGTCTTGCTGCGCCGGAGCACATACCGGCGACAAGTCGCTCTGTATCTCGCAAATCAGTGTAACCGTGGTTTCTTCTGCCGCGCGTAGCGCGCGTTTCGGGTAAAGCTGCTCCAGTTGGGAAGCAGGCGGCCTGGTGGCCCAACGAAAACCCGCCTGCGTCACTGGTACTGCTTGTTCGGTTGCTCTCAGTTCGCGAATGTCCGTCATGGCCATTCGGATGGGTAGGTCCACGAGGATGGGCGAGGGGTCGTCGCGGTCCAAGTTAGGGACTCGGCCCATATCGAACTGGTAAGCGCGCGCCAGGCGCAGCGCGGTCGAGTGGACTTTGGTAGTCAGTACCTCGGGGGTGAGGGGTGGCGGTGGCGGCGGCCCGTTCGTGATGATGGCGTTGCTGTTCGGGGTACTGATGAGCGTGACGGGAGGAAGGCTGGAGGCCAGACCCGGAATGATTTTACGTCCAACGTCCAATTCACTCAGTCGGCAATCGCGTGTCCTGCCGTAGTCGCGGTCTACGCGGCACTGCACGTTGACTTCGACGCCACTGGCCGGCAGCAGGACGCTGATGGCGAGGCGCGATTGTTCGAAGTGGCGACGGGAAATGCTGGGGGTTTGCGCCGCCTTCAATGCCGTGGCGGGGAGTTGCAGCAGAGGCGGCGGGGTGGGCGCGCGTTGGGCCTCTAGTCGTATGCGGCAAGCGCCTTCGTTGTCACCACGCTGGTAGTCCATGGCAAACATGGCCTCGGTTTGGCCGGGGACGGTCTCGAGCTCGATTAACGGATTGGCGTGAGTAGCAGCACTCTCGCGGGTAGTCGCTCGTAGCCAGCGCCGTGCGGGCTTTCGGCCTTTCAGTTTGGCGCGACTAATGGGCTTGAACTCTTCTTCCTTTAGCACTTGGCTCAGTGTGACCGTGGACCACGCACCAATGGCTTCCCCTTCCTCTCCGCGAATCATTTCGCCGGGTGGCTGCATGGGGCCCGTTTGTGGCTCTATGGAGGCGAAGACCGCTCGCGCAGTTTGCTCGCAGTCGTCCGCATCGGGAGCGGCGTAGGCATGGTCCAGCTCCATGCGGTAAAAGCCATGGTGGCGAGAGGACACCTTCACCACGAAAGGCCGCTCGGCTAGCAGTACGCCGCTGGCCGTGAATTCGGTGGGCTTTTGGCTGTATTTCAATGGTCGCCCGGCAGTCCACTCCACGCCGGGTGTGGCGGCGTGGAGCTCTTCCAAGCTCATGCCGAAGCGCAGCGGACCGAGCCCCGTGGATGTTTGCGGTGGTGCAGCGAAAGACGCTGTCGCGAGCAAGCTCGCTCCCACAAGAAGCGTCCGGAGCAAGCTCGCGCCCACAGCCAGCAGGGTCTTTGTGGGAGGCAGCTTGCTGCCGACAGTCGGGAGCAAGCTCCCTCCTACAATAAGACTCCGGAGCAAGCTCCCTCCTACAGGTGCTTCGCTCATTTCCCTTCTGCGGGTAACTGCCGCGACCAGTACCAGTAGAACGGCAGGCCCGCGAGGATGATGGCCATGCCGGTCAATGCCTGACGCGGCGTGGCATAGAGCGCATTCACCAGCAGGGCTGCCGACACGACGATGAATATGCCGGGAAGCCACGGGTAACCCCAGGTGCGGAAGGGGCGGTGGAGGTCGGGTTCGCGCTTGCGCAGCACGATGACGGCGCTGGCGGCGAGCGCATAGAAGCCGCAGGAAGCGAACACTACCGAGTCCGTGAGCTGGTCGTAGGTGCCGGAAAGCGTTAGCACACTGGCCCAACACGCTTGCGCCAACACAGCACGCACCGGCACGCGCGTGCGTGGCGATAGCGTGCCGAGACTGCGGAAGAACAGGCCTTCGCGTGCCATGGCGAAAGGCACGCGCGAATTCGCCAGCACGCTGGCGTGGAGGGAACTGAGTGAAGACACCATGAGCGCAGCCGCGATGAATGTGACTGCGACAGGCCCTGCGAAGGTGCTCATGGCCAGTGCGGCTACCGAAGACGTGGGCGATACGGAAGCGATTTGCATGGGTGACAGCACCCAGAAATACGCGAAGTTCAGCAGGAGGTACAACACCAACACCACCAACATGCCGTAGATGAACATGCGGGGTAGCGTGCGCTGCGGGTCTTTGGCTTCGCCACAGAGCGGCGCCACGTTGTTCCAACCGTCGTAGGCCCACAGGGCGCCCAGCATGGCGGCACCGAAACCGGCTATGCCACCCATGGCGCTGGCCGACACGCCGTCGCAACTGCCGCCGCTGCCACTCTGCAGAAAATGCGTCGGGTCGCCGGGCCCGAGCAGGAAGGCGCCTACACCCACCGACAACACCATCAGCACCTTCAGCACCGTGAGTGCCGTGGCAGCGTTGCCGTTGGCACCTACCGATGCCGTGTTCACTAAAGCGACACTCCACAACGCCGTGAGCGCGACGGTGCTGAGGCCGCTGACGGCGATGCCATCGCCGATGGGCAGTGTGAACAGCGTGGCATCCAGTGCGCCGCCGCTGGCCACGTTCATGAAGATGGCGAAGCCCACTGACAGCGCTGCTTGCGAGCCAGTGCGCATGATGCTGAACACCGTCCAGCCGAACAGGTAACTGGTGAGCCGGCCGTAGGCGCGACGCAGAAACACGAATTCGCCGCCTGCAGCGGGGAGCATGGCGGCGAGTTCCGCGTAACAGAACGCGCCGGCAAGCGATAGCAGGCCTGCGGCCAGCCACACCACCATCACCCACCAAGGTTCGCCGACGTTGCAGGTCATCACCCGCGCTTTCAGAAATACGCCCGTACCGATGGTGTTGGCCACGTTGATGCAGATGCCGGCTACGAGGCCGAGGCTACGGTTTAGACCGAGGTTGTTTTGCGAGTTCATCCCTGAACGCTACCGGGGCGGGAGCGGCAGGGCAAGCGAGGGCGTGTGGGCGCGGCACTTCAGAGCGCGTTTGCTGCCGCACCCCCGCTCTCTACGGTTTTAGGGGACAATGCCGCATCTTTACGGAGTTTGACCATGAACAGCGCCACCCAGAACTCGCTCAGCGACGACGAATTGCTCGAACTAGCCGAGTTCCTCGTTTCCGAAGCCGTGCCCGAAACCGCCATGGACATCGAGACCCTCGATGGCTTCCTGTGCGCTTTGGCGGTGGGGCCGGAGGCGGTGACCTTGGGAGAGGCGCTGCCCTACGTGTGGAGTGACGACCCGGGCGTCGGCGCCGCGCCGGTGTGGGCCTCGCCCGACCAGCACGCCCGCATTACGGGGCTCATTGGCCGCATGTACGCCGAGCTGGCCGAGGCCGTGTCGGCCGAAGAGCAGATCGAGCCGCTCATCGTCGAGCCGGATGGCGACGACCCGGATTCGGAAGAAATGGCGGGGCAGCTCGGAATGGGCTGGGCCATGGGCTTTATCGCCGGCATGTCCCTGCGCGAAGACGCCTGGCAGACCTGGGTGGCCAACGAAGGCGGCGACGAGGACCTGAAGCTCATCGAGCGCTTGGCCGGCGAAGAAGCCAGCGGTGAAGAGCGCAAGGGCTTGGTGGACGAACTGCCGAGCTTGCTGGAAGACTGTGCCGGCTTCTGGCGCGGTGCGGCCGCTGCCGGCGAAGCCGCGAACGACGACTGAGCCCGGTCGAAGAGTCGCGAGCAAGCTCGCTCCCACAAGAGAGATTGGGGCACTCAAGAGAGATTGGGGTAACCCGAACAGTCGCGAGCAAGCTCGCTCCCACAAGAGGTTAAATTCCTGTTGTAGGAGGGAGCTTGCTCCCGACGGTCGAGAGCAAGCTTGCTCCTACAGGGAACCCTCAGGGCGCCGGGTCGGCTGCTGCTTTGGGCTTGCTCGCGCCGCTGGCGGCCACGAGGCCTGGGCGGTCGCGCTGGGTATACATGGCGCTGGCCAGCCGTTCGTTGCGGCTATAGCGCTCCACGGTGTCCACATGCCAGAACTCGCCTTGTACTCGTTCCGGGGTAAGGTCGAGCACGCCATAGCCGCGCTGCGTCATCTCCACATAGCGCATGTGCGGGGCATTTTTGGCCAACAGCGCGGTGCGCTCTGCGGCTTCAGCAGGCGCGCTGCCCGGTGAAGTGATTCCCGGTGTGGCGAACTCCACGCCGACCACGCCCTTGCCCGTGGCGGCGTCGTAGCTGCCATCCCACGGGTTTAGCGCTAGGTCGTTACTCCAGGTGCTGTGGATGTCGCCAGTCAGTACCACGAGGTTGTGCACGTCGCGTTGGGCCGTGGCAGCGTAGAGGCGGTCACGGGTAGCCTTGTAGCCATCCCATTGGTCGCGGTTCTGGAAGGTGGCGCCGTGGTCACCGGAAAGCTGCGCCATCATCACTTGTTGCCCCAGCACCTGCCAGGTGCTGCCGCGCCGCTTCGAGCGGGCCAGTTCGCCGTAAGCCCAAGCTTCTTGGTCGAAGCCCATCAACGAACGGCGCGGGTTGTTGATGACGGGATCGTCTGCCGCGACCCCTGTGTATTTCTTGCCGTTGGGGTCATGCGCTGCATCGTCACGGCCGTAAAGGCGCGTATCGAGCATGATGAGGTCCGCGAGGCCCCCGAAATGGAACGAGCGGAATAGCGGTTCGATACGCCCACTGCTTGCCGCACCGCGAATGGCGCCCGATAGCGCACTATCGCCCACGGCGAGCCAGTCGGCTGGGTCGCGCACGGGCATCCATTCACGGTAGGCGCGGATGGCCGCCGCCTTGCGCACGAACCAGTCGCCTTCCGTGGCGGGTGTGTGGTTCTCCGCACCGCCCATCCAGGAGTCGTTGGTGCTCTCGTGGTCGTCCCAGACACAAATCCATGGGTGCTGCCGGTGGGCTTCCTGCAGGTCCTTGTCGCCCTTGTAGCAAGCATGGCGCTCGCGGTAGTCCGCCAGCGTCACGGTCTCGCGGTCGGGCCGCGGCACGCGGTTCAGCGGGCGACCATCGCCATATTCCCCGTTCGCGTATTCGTACTGGTAGTCGCCCAGATGCAGCACGCAGTCCAAGTCATGCCGCCGCGCAATGAGCGCGTAGGCGTTGAACAGGCCATAGGGATAGTTCGAGCAAGACGCGAAGGCTAAACGTGCGTGGTTCATGCCGAGCGCGGGCAACGTCTTGGTGCGGCCCACCGGCGAGCGCGCACCGGCGGCCATGAACTGGTAGTAGTAAGTAACCCCTGGCTGCAGCCCAGTCACATCCACTTTCACGGTGAAGTCGCGCTCGGCGCTAGTGCGGGCGCGGCCACTGACCACCATGTAGCGCATGCTTGGGTCTCGCGCTACACGCCAGCGCACGTCCACCGTGTCGCTGGCGCCGCTGATGCGCGTCCACAGCAGCACGCGGTCGGCCAAGGGGTCGCCACTGGCCACGCCGTGCTGGAAGACGCCATCGAGTGCGTGTTGGCGGGCGGCGGCCTGAGCGAGCCCTGGCAGAGTAGCGGCAGCGGCTGCGGCAGCGGTGGCTACGAACTGGCGGCGGGAAAAGGGCGTGGGCATGGGTTCGTTCCTGCGTTGCGGCGCGTGGGCGGGCGCTTCGGATGAAAGGCGGGCAGCAATGATGCTTTCGGCACTGCTGCCAGTGGAGGTTAGCACCGTCGACCGCTAGCGAGTATGGCGCCCGCGCATTGCGGTTTCGCGAATTGTTCGTGGCTTAGGTGTTGCGTTTGGTGCCGCAAGAAAAGTATCAATATGACAATTAACGCGGAGGTCCGACTAGAAAAAACATGGACTACCTCGATGGCATCATTGGCCTGTACACGCAGGACATGAGTGAATTTCAGGCCGGTCTAATGTTCGCGGCGTAAAACTTGGCTATTGCCGCGAAAGGTGCGCGCTGACTTAAAGTAAGAAACCCGGCAAACACCGGGTTTTTGCTTGGCGCTCAGCCGAACAGAGCCTACTTGCACCCGACCAGTTCTACGGTCGTCTTGCCCATTACCGTAACGGCTTTGTTTTCCGAATTGTTGCCGAGCACCGTCACGCCCTCGACGGCGGAAGCCAAGTGAGCCTTGCAGTGGGCTTTGATCTTCATGCCGCCCATTACGTTGACGTTGGATTTCAGGCAGTACCAGCCATTGGGGTTCAATAGCTCGACTTTGGAAGCGCCCATGACGTTTACCCCGGCGTTCACCATTACTAGAGATGGTTTGGCGGTAGTCTCTGAATCACTCGATGACTGTCCAATGCCGAAGACTTTCACCGACGTAGAAAGTGTCTTGTATTTCGGGTTCTTACCGAAGGGGTGATCGCCCCACGCGGTGAGGCAGCGGTTCATTGCGCCGCTTTCGTCACTGGCGATGGCGGCAGAGGGGTTGAGGGACGAACACACCAAGATCAGCGAAAAAATAGCGACAACAGGCGTTTTCATGTTCGGGGCTCCAAGAGGCGGCGGAAGGAGGGCGGCATCAATTGCTGATTATCGATGAATTCCGGGGATTCGAGGAGGCATCAACTGGATTATTGGCGGGTTTTGTAGCTAAATGCGGTTTTACATGTCCCGAAATCCTGAAAGTACGCCGCAGTCGCTTCAGTTTTATGCTGAAATTCGGTTGTATTCGGCAAAAAACCAAGAGGCTACCCATGTTGAAAAATTGCGGCCGCATTAGCTTTTGTATAACGGTGGGTTGGTTGTTTCTATCTCTTTCTGGGTGTGCGATTCATGCAGCAGCAACTTCTCTGAGTCCCGGATTAGCGGCTGGGCAGCTTTGTATTCATGAGAACCCCCAGGTAATAATCGGCGACTTTCTCCCTACGGTGGAGTCGGCGGCGCGGCGTCATGGATTCGAAGTAAGGGTGTATCGCAAGATTCCGGAAAGTTGCCGGGTAGTCATTGAATACGATGGGCACCAGAAATGGGACTTCACCAATTTCATGAACAAGGCCGAAATTAAGGTTTTTGACCGGGGCGTAATGGTCGCCGAAGCTAGTTATTCAACTTCAAACGGGGTATTTGGGGGTGGTGGGCTGAACGGAGAGAAGTGGCGGTCCACCAAATTCAAGCTAGACCCTTTGCTTGACCGGATTTTTTCCAACTATCCGCTTCGCGCCGAGGAATAATCCTCGGCGTTGCTCGGTCCTATCTGCTTTCTTTCGGCGCTCGATATCAGGCACCTATTCCAGATTCTTATCTGGACAGTTCTAAAGTCTGGAAAAGGACGAGTCGGCGATTGACGGCTTCACAGGATTGTGGCGCCAAGAGCTTTCCTTGAGTTTTCGAGGTACGTGTTGGAAGACATCTTGAATTGGGGAAAAATTTCGCAATGTGATTGCGAGCGTTACTGGCTTTTAGTTGGGCGTATAAAGATATGAATCTAAAGTTTCCGCGACCTTATTTGGTTATCGTCCCGTTGTTTTTCCTGCTGTTCGCGCCGGGGATCTCAGCCTATCCGGGGGTATACGCGTCGCCGAATATAGAAAACGTTGCCATCTCTACGGATGGTGAACGCCTAGCTGTACTCGCGAATGATGGGGGGTCGCGAATCATAAAGATAATAAATTTTTCCGCCCCAAAAAACGTCTCTGGGTACTCTGTTGGCAATCAAAAAATAAGAGACATGTTCTTTGCTTCGGAGAAAATTTTGGTTGTGGTGGTAATCCCCCCACCAGATCGGTGGTCTGAGAAGTAGAATTTTCTCGTTAGAGGGAGTTCTGCATGAAGAAGTCGAAGTTCACGGACAGCCAGATCCTGGCGGTGCTGAAGCAGGCCGAGGCCGGGACGGCAGTCCCGGCTCTATGCCGGGAACATGGCATCAGCACCGCCACGTTCTACAAGTGGCGGTCGAAGTTTGGCGGCATGGACGCGTCGCTGATGGGCCGGATGAAGGAACTGGAGGAAGAGAACCGGCGCCTGAAGAAGCTGTATATCGAAGCGCAGCTGA